>CAZXCC010000112.1:0-9318 GCA_964638945.1 uncultured Veillonellaceae bacterium
ATATCAGAGCGTGCTCACGTCCCCCGCCACCTACGACCAGGATTCGCATATCTTTCCCTCCAGCTTTTTAGTGTTTGAAATGTCTCATCCCGGTAAATATCATCGCAATCCCGTGTTCATCGGCCGCCGCGATTGACTCCTCGTCGCGTACGGACCCGCCGGGCTGGATAATCGCAGTGATGCCGGCCTTGGCGGCAGCATCTACGGTATCACGGAAAGGGAAAAATGCATCTGATGACATTACTGCGCCTTTGGCTGCTTCCCCCGCCTGTTTCAGTGCGATTTCCGCCGAACCGACACGGTTCATCTGCCCTGCGCCAACCCCCAGCGTGCGCCCGTCACGGGCAACAACGATGGCGTTTGACTTCACATGCTTTACAACTTTCCATGCCAGTTCCAGTTCTTTCATCTCCAGCACAGTGGGCGCCCTTTTTGTCACAGTCTTCCACTCTGTAGCCGGAGCATCCGTGGCATCCGACGACTGGACCAAAATTCCGCCGGAAACGGTCTTGATATCGTATCGCTGTTTCGCACCAGGCGCCGGCAAAGCCGCTTCAAGCAACCGGACATTTTTTTTCGCGCTGAGAATAGCCAGCGCGCCTTCTTCAAATGCCGGAGCAATGATTGCTTCCAGAAAAATCTGTTTCAATTGTTCAGCGCTTGCTTCATCCACCGGACGATTCAGCGCCACGATCCCGCCATAAGCGGAAACGGGGTCTGCTTCATATGCCAGCTTGTATGCAGCTGCGATATTTTCCGCCGTTGCCGTACCGCAGGGGTTGGTATGCTTGATAATGGCTGCCGCCGGATGGGAGAATTCGGCAACAATCGCATACGCCGCTTCCAGATCGACAATATTATTGAAAGAAAGTTCCTTCCCTGCAAGTTGGCGGGCATAGGCCACACCGCCCTGTGCTGCATTGTCGCGATAAAAAGCTGCCGTTTGGTGCGGATTTTCGCCATAGCGCAAGTCCTGCAGCTTGTCGAAGGGAAGAATCAAAACCGACGGATATTCTCCTTCACCGGTCTGTCCGGAAAAATAACGGGCAATCGCCGCATCGTATTCCGCGGTGTGGGTGAACGCTTCGCGAACCAGTTCGAGACGAGTGGCGGCGGTCACTTCACCGTGAGCGGACAGCTCGGCCAGAACTGCGCCATAGCGGTCCGGATTGACAACCACAGTGACATACTGAAAATTTTTCGCTGCGCTACGGACCATTGCCGGTCCGCCGATATCAATATTTTCCACGGCTTCTTCCTGTGTCACACCCGGCTTGGCAACAGTCTGACGAAACGGGTACAAATTGACAACCACCAGATCAATCGGATGAATTCCGTGTTTTTGCATGGCTGCCGCGTGCTCCGGATTATCACGCACTGCCAGAATCCCGCCATGTATATAGGGGTTTAGCGTTTTGACCCGTCCATCCATCATTTCCGGAAAACCTGTGACATCACTGATGTATATGACCGGTACTCCGGCGTCCTGCAACGCCTTCATGGTTCCGCCGGTGGATACGATCTCCACGCCCATCGAGGACAATGCTCTCGCAAATTCCACCACGCCGGTTTTATCAGACACACTGATCAATGCTCGTTTCACTTTCACCGCAGCTCGCCTTCCTCCAATGGTTTTTTGTGGGGCGGCAATATTTTCACGGTACGCCCCTCCATGCTTATTCTTCCTTCGCAGTAAAGCCTTACGGCCCGCACATACAGTTTGTGTTCCAAATGAAGAATTCGTTCCGAAAGACTTTCCACCGTATCATTGTCTTCAACCGGTACAGCTTCCTGCAGAATAATCGGACCGGAATCCATTCCTTCATCGACAAAATGCACGGTCGCCCCGGACACTTTCACACCATAGCGCACAGCCTGCTCCTGGGCATTAAGCCCCGGAAAAGCAGGCAACAGTGCAGGATGAATATTCATGACGCGGCCCGGAAACCGATTGATGAAGTGCGGACTCAAGATACGCATGAATCCTGCCAATATCACCAGTTCAACATGATGCAGATCCAGTTGCGCGATCAACGCCGCTTCAAAATCCTGCTTCGTCTTATAGTTTTTTCGTTCGACCACGGCCGTGGGGATGTTCAAGCCTCCAAGCCGCCGCAGCGCATTCGCCTCCGGATTGTCCGAAATGACCAGGCCAATTTTGGCTTCCAGACGTCCGGCATTAATTGCATCGAGAATGGCCTGCAGATTGCTGCCCCGTCCGGAAACAAGCACTCCCAGCACTTTTCTATGCACCGAATGCGCCTCCTTTCAACTTCACGACAGATTCTCCGGCCACCACCCGGCCGATACGGTAGCAAATCTCGCCTTTATCCGCCAGCGCTCGCTGCACCGCAGGGGCATCTTCTTCCGCCACTACCATGATCATACCGATTCCCATATTGAAAGTTCGATACATTTCCGGCCAGGCAACCTGCCCCCATTGTTGCAAAAGATCAAAAATCCCCGGCTTTGGCCAGCTGTCGATATCGACGACCGCTCCGCAACCTTCGGGCAAAACCCGGGGGATATTATCATAAAAGCCCCCACCCGTAATATGAACCATGCCTTTGATAGCAAACTGCTCGATCAGCGGCAGACAGATCTTCGGATACAGCCGTGTCGGTGTAAGCAGTTCCTCTCCGAGGGATCGGCCCAATTCCGGCACAAAAGTTTCCGAGGTGAATCCTTTGTGCTCAAAACAGATTCGCCGAACCAGGGAAAATCCGTTCGAGTGTACACCGGAGGAAGGAATTCCAAGCAAAACATCCCCTGCTTGTATTGTAGCCCCAGTGATCAGTCTTGATTTTTCAGCCACGCCGACCGCAAAGCCGGCGATATCATATTCGCCATCCGGATAAAACCCCGACATTTCGGCAGTCTCGCCGCCGATCAAAGAACAGCCGGATTCACTGCAGGCCCGCGCCACTCCTCCGACAATGTCAGCCACCTTTTCCGGGTTGAGTTTCCCGACTGCAATGTAATCAAGAAAGAACAGGGGTTCCGCGCCCTGGACCAGAATATCATTGACACACATGGCAACAGCATCCTGTCCGATGGTATCGTGCTTATCCATCATGAAAGCAAGCTTCAGCTTGGTTCCCACCCCATCCGTACCGGACACCAGAACAGGCTCCCTGTATTTCTTTGTGTCCAGGGCGAATAGTCCGCCAAATCCTCCAATATCGGAAAGAACTTCCCTGCGGAACGTTGCCCGCACATGTGCCTTCATCAATTCGACGGAACGGTTGCCTGCGTCAATATCCACCCCGGCGTCACGGTAACTTAATCCAGCTTCCTGCTGATTTTCCTTCACGACCGCTTCCTCCCTCCGGACTTTTGTTTCAGACCACAGGCATTCTGCTCAAACACATACTTTGACTCAGAACCTTCCTCATTCAGGCAGGGAACCGGAGCAGGGTAGTCGCCATGAAAACAGGCATAGCACAGCCCTCCGGTATTCACCTGGGAAACGCATTGCCGTAATCCTTCAATCGACAGATAATACAGTGAGTCGGCTCCGATATAGCGTCTGATCTGATCCACCGTCCTGTTGCTGGCAATCAGTTCCTTGCGAACCGAAGTGTCAATACCATAATAGCAGGGATAACATATGGGCGGCGAACTAACGCACATGTGTATTTTTTTTGCGCCCGCCTCCCGCAGCATCCGGACGATCCGGCCGCTCGTAGTGCCCCGCACTATGGAATCGTCCACCATGATGATTGATTTTCCCGCCACTGCCGACCGCACTGCATTCAACTTGATCCGGACGCCGGCATCCCGTTTCTTTTGTTCCGGCTGAATAAAAGTGCGCCCGATATAGCGATTCTTCATCAACCCCTCGGCAAAAGGAATACCTGACTGGGTACTGAATCCATGCGCTGCTGTCGTACCGGAATCAGGAACCGAAATGACGATATCCGCCTGAAAACCGCTTTCAATCGCCAACTGTCGTCCCATGGCAAGACGCGCCTGGTAAACGCTCTGTCCGTCGATCAGACTATCCGGACGGGCAAAATAAATATATTCAAAAACACAAAGCGCCGGTGCATGTTTTTCTGTCACGATCCGTCGGGAGCGCAACTCTTTTCCGTCAATCACGACCATTTCTCCGGGCTCCACATCACGGACAAGTTTGGCGCCCACAGCATCAAGTGCACAGGACTCGGAAGCGATGACCCATCCTTTGTCTGGAAGCTGCCCCAGGCACAGGGGGCGGAAACCATGGGGATCACGAACTCCAATCAGGCTGTTTTCCGTCATGATGACCAGGCAATATGCCCCTGATACTTGTGCCAGGCTCTCGACAATCTTGTCTTCCGTATTTTTCTTTTTGGAGCGCGCAATCAGGTTGACGATCACTTCACTGTCAACCGAAGTCTGAAATATACTTCCCCCCTGCTCCAGTTTTTTTCGCAGTTGCGGAGCATTGGTCAGGTTTCCGTTATGCGCCATGCTGATCCGGCCTCCGGCATAGGAAACAAGCAGAGGCTGAATATTGGATGCCAGGCTGGAACCCGTGGTTGAATAGCGTACATGGCCGATCGCGATATGCCCCGGCATTTCCGGCAGAGAGTCGCGAAACACTTCATTGACCAGCCCCATGCCGCGCCGGATATCCATTGCATAGCCGTTGGCCACACAAATGCCGGCGCTTTCCTGTCCTCTGTGCTGCAGAGCATACAGGCCCCAATACGTGTTGAGCGCTACATCCATGCCAGGAGCATATATTCCAAAAATCCCGCATTCTTCGTGCAGTTTATCCTGATTTTGTCCTTCAATCATTATATGATTTCCCCTGTCAGACGTTTCAATGTTTCCCGGTACGCGTCTTCTTTTGCTTTTCCCTCGTACAACTGCTTTTCTTCCATTTATGCGCCCTCCAAATACATTTCAGTGGTTCAGCCTTGCAGCTTGTTCGCTAACTTTTGAGCCTTTTTTTCCACCTGGTCGGACATTGTTTTGCGATATGTCTTGAGCTTTCTTTGCAAAGCCGGTGATGCCGTAGAAAGTATCTGTACGGCAAAGAGGCCGGCATTTTTTGCGCCATTGATCGCCATGCAGGCGACCGGAATGCCGGAGGGCATCTGGACAATACTCAATAATGCATCCATGCCTCCCAGAGAAGTACTGTTTACAGGCACTCCGATCACAGGCAGCGTCGTATACGCAGCTACCACTCCAGGCAGATGCGCCGCAGCGCCGGCTGCCGCAATGATTACTCCAACTTCACGTCCTGCTGCACCGCTGGCGAAATCATGCACCTTATCGGGCGTTCTATGCGCAGACGCCACTACAATTTCAGTTTCGATGCCAAATTCCTGCAAGACTTCCACTGCCGGGGACATCACTTCCCAGTCTGAGTCACTGCCCATAATTAAAGCGACTTTCATATACGGACCTCCTCGCAGCTATTTTTTTTTGCGGCAAAATGAAAAAACGGACGGGGAGCTTCGCACAACTATATCAGCGAAACCTCCCCGCCCGGGCTTTTATCCCCTCGGTGTAGTGCTTAAGCACCTGTGCCACTTGGTCGCAGCCACCATCGATGCTGCAACCCGTTCATCACAGAACGGCACGGACAGCATCGGCCGTGCGGAACCCTAGGCACACTTTCGCACGTAAGACTTTTGAGAAAGCTCAAAAATATACGGCGGTTTTTCAATTGCATCCTTATTGTAACAGCGGGCAGAAAAACGTGTCAACCTCAGAATCGAACTTTTATATAAAACATTTCATTAATGTTCGGTTGTGTCAAATTTTCTTCATTATCAAAACTTCATTCCCTCTTGCGTTGAAAACCATCCGGTCAGCCAAACTCCACATAATCGGCAATCCACGGCCATCTTCCGGACACACATCCTTTTGCTTCTCCTCGGGCAAGCCACATTTCATACCAGCGATAACACCACTTCTGTCAAATCCGCCACCGGAGTCACGAATGCGAAAAATCAGGCGGGATCCCATCCTGTTGATTTTTATCCGTATGATAGGATTCTCAGAAGACCTTGCGCTGCGCACTGCATTGTTAATCGCCTCGTTCATTATCACCTCGATAAAAACCGATTTTCCGCCTGCAACCCGACTCAGCAAATCGCGCAGCCTTCCCCGCAAGAACCGAACTTCTTCCGGTTGAGAAATTTCAAAAATCACCGGCCAGATAGAATAATCCTTAATTTTGATACACAGGGCCGATGCGTCATCGTGTCCGGTCCCCGAAGGAGCAACCAATCTAACGGTATCAAGCATGCGGTCGAAATCATGCAGATACGCTGGCACATTCCGCATCATGATGTCCATCAGTCCGTCAGTCACAAAATAAAAAGCATCGCCAGGTTGAACTTTTACCGTGTGCTCAATGAATTCCGCTTCGTCATTCACACCCACCAGGGAACCGGGCACTTTAATCAAACCCTGCAAATTTCGAGCAGATGCCAAGAAATAGTTTATGCCCCCGGATACATATTGCAGCGTCATTTCCGACAAATCCAGTTCGAAGCACAATGCCGCGGCAAACATTTCTTCGCCAAAGTAATCCTGCGCCTGTTTATTGACCAGCAGCAGCGTCTGCTTTAGCGACAGTTTTTCATCCATGGCCTGATTGAACAACACATTGAGAGCCGCCGTTTGCAACGCCGTCCCGATTCCGTGTCCCATGACGTCTATAAGAAACCCCTGAAGCAAAGTCCCGGAACGACTCCATCGGTATCCAAAAAAATCACCGCTTACTTCGCGGTACGGTTGATACAAGGTACGTATTTCCACACGTTCGGAAAAGTAATCCGGTACTAAGAGGGAACGCTGGACTGCACCGGCATTGCGCAGTTCCTGTTTCATCTGTTCCTGCAATTTCTTCGCCTCTGTAATATCGCGAAACGTAGTAAGCAACAGCTTTTTATCCTGCATGGATATATGAGCCAGCGACCTTTCCACGTCGACAATCCGTCCGTCTTTACAACGAAGCTGGCGTATTTCCGGCATAAAACCTGATTTTCCTTCTATGAAGGATTTTTCAAAGCGCCGATCGATCCCGTTGGGTGAATCAACCACCAGGTCATAGGCAGTCATGCCCAGCAACTCTTCCCGGCTGAAGGAAAGCATTTGCGTAAACTGTGTATTCACCTCAACAATCCGTCTTGTCGTGACATCGAACAACGCCGCTGCGTCACTGGACTGTTCAAATATTGCCCGTGCCGTTGCCTCGCTTTGCTGCAGACTTTCAAAAAGAGAGAGGTTGTCCAAAGCGACTGCGGCCAATTGAGCAGCCCTCTCCATAAATTCAACCATCTCCGGGGCAAATACTCCTACTTCATCCAGAAATGTCAATCCCAAAACTCCGATGATTTCGTCATCGCCCCGTTTGACCGGCACGGCAAGGATGGATGTAAAGCGTGAAAAAGCAGCATCCGGGTCATGTTTTTTCCAAGTGCGGTAATCATCAACCAACAGTGTTTTTCCCGTCTCCCATACTGTGCCCACCACGGCTTCACCCCGGGCATAGGATTGAACTCCGACCGGGAATGTCGCATGGATTCCATCGCCGAAACGCCTCACCATTCTGTCCATCTGCGGATCCAGCAAGAAGAGAAAACTATGCCGTATCCCCGATACCTCCGCCAAGAGATGCATGAAAGACTGCATCAGTTCCTGACGGTTCAACCTGTTGAGCAAACCCAGGGAAGCTTCATGCAACAATTGGTAGTATTGATTTTGCACCGTCAAAGTCCGTTCGCTGGCATAGTGAACGTTCGTTTCCTCTTTTGACAACTGTAGCCGGGACGCTGGCCGCAAAAATATCAACAGGCAAATCAGCAGCAATAGCTCAAACGCGCCCCCCCAAATTACCCAAGTGTTTTCGGTAAGCGAATAAAAAAAGACCGTGCCTCCGAGTATCATCAACCCCAAAGCAACGGTCAAAACTATATAAGCACTGCATCCGAAAAAGCTGTGCCTACTTTTTGGTAAATCTGCTGTGAAGGATGTTGGTTCGGACAACAGCGTCCGCCTCCTCTTTTTCTTCACGCATCTGGTTCTTATGGTATTTTTTCGCCCTACGAAGGCAAATTCCTGCCAATAGCGCCACAATTATTCCCATTCGATAGTGGAAGGAGGTTTCGACGTCACATCATACACAATGCGATTGACCCCTTTCACTTCATTGACAATCCGGCGCGACATCCTATCCAGCACTTCATAAGGCATTCTCGACCAGTCGGCAGTCATGCCGTCTTCGCTCTCCACAGCACGAATTCCAATAGTATAGGCATACGTGCGTTCGTCACCCATGACACCTACACTCTTGAGCGCAGGCAAAACGGCAAACGCCTGCCAGATTTTTCTTTGCAACCCTGCATTGTGTACTTCTTCCCGCACGATCGCATCTGCTTCCCGCAGGATATGCAGACGTTCTTCAGTGATTTCGCCAATGATCCGGATTGCAAGTCCAGGACCGGGGAAAGGCTGACGTTGCACAATTTCTTCAGAAAGCCCCAGTTCCTGTCCCAAAAGCCTGACTTCATCCTTGAAGAGGTCCCGGAGAGGTTCAACCAGCGCGAACTTCATATCCTCCGGCAAACCTCCCACATTGTGGTGACTCTTGATTACAGCGGCAGTTGACGTTCCGCTTTCAATCACGTCAGGATACAGCGTTCCCTGTACCAAAAAATCGGAAGCGCCGATCTTTTCCGCCTCGGCCTCAAACACACGGATGAATTCTTCGCCGATGATCTTGCGCTTACTCTCCGGCTCAGTCACCCCGGATACTTTATTCAGGAAGCGCTCCGAAGCATCGACATGGACAAGATGAATATGAAACTCATCGCGGAATGTCCGCACAACCTGTTCGGCTTCACCTTTGCGCATAAAACCATGATCCACAAATACACAGGTAAGCTGGTCCCCCACTGCCCGATGCACCAACACTGCAGCCACAGAAGAATCAACACCGCCGGACAGGCCGCAAAGCACTTTCTTGTTCCCAACCTGTTTCCTGATTTTCTCCACGGCCGTTTCGACAAACGACCCCATATTCCAGTCCCCTTTGCAGCCACACACGCCAAAGAGGAAATTCTTCAGCAATGCCGTTCCTTCCCGCGTGTGAACCACTTCTGGGTGAAACTGAACTCCATACAGATGTTTTGCATCATTGGCCATTGCTGCTGTCGGTGTATTGGAGGTATTGGCATTCATGACAAAACCTGCAGGAGGACGAACGATGGAATCGCCGTGACTCATCCAAACCGGTGTAGGCGAGGAGATTCCCCTAAATAGAGCCGCTTCCACGTCGATATTCAGATCCGCATGACCGTATTCCCGCGC
>CAZXCC010000113.1:0-9278 GCA_964638945.1 uncultured Veillonellaceae bacterium
GAGTAAAAAAGCGTTCCTCGTGCGCGGCAAAACCGCAGTGGGAACAAGCCCAGACGGCATAGTAGTAAGGGTTTAATTCATTATAATGCGAGCAAAAATCTGTATCCGTTTTAACAGGCACAGTTTGAGCACGAATGCGGGTCATCTTAAATTTCTGTTCGCAAATCGGACAGGTTTTTTCGACCTGATACAAAGGGTCAGCCATCTTGCGCCTCCTAAAATATCAACAACGTTTTGCCCTGTGAACCATTTTCCGAATCTGCAGCGCCAGTTTCGGTGTCAATTCACCTCCGGCAAGACGCCAGCACCAATTGCCGTTACAAGTGGAAGGGCAGTTCATGCGGGCTCCCTCACCCAAGCCAAGCCAGTCCTGAACCGGTATTACTGCAACTCTGGCTTCGCTTTTCAACACTGCATCAATCAGCGATCTTACAAGGTGGTGCGGCCGTATCGTTTCATCCTCGTCCGCATAAGCGGTTACAGCTGCGTAAAGCCCCGGATCGGTGGTGCGGATCGACTTCAGCCACCCGAACAGTGTGTCGTTGTCATGAGTCCCTGTATAATAAAACGAATTCGGCTCCGGTTCCGGCAGGTGGAATCCAGTGCTCTCACGCCAGATGGAAAAAGGCAGCACAGTCATTCCTGGAAGAAAAAAAGCTTCCTTCAATTTTATCACTTCGTCCGTAATGACACCCAAGTCTTCCGCCAATATCGGGATTTTCCCCAATTGTCGCTGGAATGCCTGAAAAAGTTGCCGGCCGGGACCCTTCACCCATTTCCCGTGAATGGCCGTCTTACAACGGGCCGGCACGGACCAGAACGCTTCAAACCCCCGGAAATGATCGACCCGTACTGTGTCCACCATGCCGAGCAACCAGCGCATTCGCCCGGACCACCATGCATAATCCTCCTTTGCATGTGCCGGCCAGTCATAATGAGGATTCCCCCAGAGCTGTCCCGTACGGCTGAAATAATCCGGCGGAACTCCGGCTTTTGTCTTCGGTCTGCCAAACCTGTCCAGCGCAAACAAATGCGGTGAAGCCCATACGTCTGCACTGTCGTGCGCAACAAAAATCGGCAGGTCGCCCACGATTTTAATGTTTTTTGCAGCTGCGCGCCGATGAAGGGCTTGCCACTGCTCATAAAATATAAACTGCGCGAATCGGTGAAAATCTATTTCCACCGCCAATTCCCGCCGATAACGCCGCAAAGCGGCCGTTTTGCGTTTTCTCGCCCCTGGTTCCCATTCCGTCCATGCCTTGCCTGCATGCGCTTCCTTCAGCGCCATGAACAAGGCATAATCCTCCAGCCAAAATCCCGCTTCCCGGCAAAACTGCCTGTATTCTTCCGGTTCGGGGCTTTGCCGGAATTTTTCAAACGCAGTACGCAACAGCTGCATCTTCCAAGCCGTCGCCGTTACATATTCCACTTTCTCACAGGAAAGTCCTGCAGGATTTTCCACTTGATCCAGCAATCCCCGTTCCCGCAACTCGTCCGGCGAAATCAGCAGTGTATTTCCGGCAAACGCCGATGAACTTTGATAAGGCGAGCCCGTGTCATCCACCGGGTTCAGCGGCAGCACCTGCCAAAATTTTTGCCCCGCTGCCGCAAGCCATTCAACAAAAGCGTGCGCTGCAGGTCCGATATCGCCAATACCATGCGGACCGGGCAGAGAAGTGGGGTGCAGCAAAATTCCGGCGCTGCGGGATGCAAAAATCTCATGAACGGACGCTTTCAGTACAATGGCTGTGAAAGGGGCTATGGAAAAGAGAAGCGTCCCTTTGTCGTCAGGCGTGTAAAAAATATCTGTATTTTCATCCGCAAAAATATCCGCCATAGGACCTGCACAGACTGCAGTAACGTCCAGTCTGCATGTCTGCGCGACTTCACTGCGGTTCACAAGTATCACAAAGGCCGCATCGTTCATCACTTCGCCCAGAGCATCCCGGCCAGAGTCGGTCCGGCGTCCGAATGCGAACACTTCCGGTCCTGCATCAAGCGGAATCCATCTTCCTGTTCGCAGAACAGGTTCCGCAGTGCGAAGCGCGCCCAATTTTCGGTACCACGAAAGCAGCTCCCGGGATTCCTTCCCCCACGGATACGTTCTCCTGTTTTGCGGATCGCTGTGACCTTCCACCCCTGCCTCATCACCATAATAGATGCACGGCACGCCTGGCGAAGCAAATTGCACCAAAGACGCCAGCTTCAGCCGCTTTATCGCCAACGCCCGCTTTGCCGCCGGCAAATGATACCGGGCCTGTTCCAGTTTTGTCAGTTCATTTTCCGCCGGTGCGCCGCCCAGCAAAGTCAGTATCCTCTGCACGTCATGCGTGCCCAGGACATTCATCGTGGAGTAAAAATACGGCCCCGGATAGTTTTCCGCCAGGCTTGCCAGTTCACGCATCGCGTCTGAAGCAGAACGTTTGCCGGTAAAATAATCGATGACAGCTGAACGGAACGGATAGTTTATGACCGAATCCAGTTCATGGCCCCACAGATATTCACGCAAAACGCCGTAACTTTCTTTATGCGAGGCATCTTCCCACACTTCCCCGATCAGAATGGCCTCCGGGTTTGTTTTCTTCAGTTCACGGTACATTTCCTGCACAAAAGCTCCGGGAAGCTCGTCGACCACGTCCAGACGCCAACCGGATATCCCTCGGCGCAGCCAGTGCTTGATAACACTGTCCGGGTTGCTGATGATGAAATCCCGATACGACGCCTCCATCTCATTGACATTCGGCAGCGTCGTCACACCCCACCAACAGTCATATTTCACCGGATAATCGCTAAATTGGTACCAGGGATAGTACGGCGAATCCTTCGAGCGAATTGCATCCTGAAAATACGGACTGTCCGAACCGGTATGGCTGAACACCCCGTCAAGAATCAAGCGAATCCCCGCTGAGTCGGCAGCCGTTCTCAGATGTTCCAGACCTTCTTCGCCGCCGAACTGCGGGTCCACTTTCTTATAATCGCCTGTATCGTATTTATGATTGGAAACGGATTCAAAAATCGGGTTCAGGTACAGGATGCTTACACCAAGACTCTTCAGGTAGGTCATTTTGTCGACGATTCCCTCAAGTGTGCCGCCAAAAAAATCATATGCCGCAATATTGCCTGTCTGCGGATCTTTGGCGTAAAACGGAAAATCGTCCCAATGCCTGTGATAGAGGCTGCCGATAGGCAATTCCGGCAGTTCTTCCGGCTTGTCTCCGCGATAGAATCTGTCCGGGAATATTTGATACATGATCCCATGGGTATACCAGGACGGCACTTTTACCGCTGCATCATATACGGTAATCTGCCAGTCCGCCGGCACGGAGTCATACGAGACCCCGCCGCCGCCCAGTCCGTCGGCGGGTGCGCCAAACCAAAGAGTCCTCCCTGCAGCCTCTACGATGAAATGATACCAGATCAAGCCCGGTTTTTTCGCAACATCGGCTTCAAAAACATATCGTTTGCAGCTGTGCTTCTCTGTTACCAGTACCGGGTTGTAAATCTTCTCTCCGGATGCGGTGGACCAGGTTCGTAACCGGACTTGATCCACGGCAAAAAGCTCTTCCACATCAAGCGAAAGCTGAACCGCCGTACCGCAGGGTACGGCCCCGAACGGACGGCGGTATTCGATGTCACGGGAGTTATGCATTAACGAAAAATACATGCAAAAACCTCCTTCAGGCGCGCATTACATATATGAAACTCTTTCTACAAAATAACCAAAACACCTTTAGCTTCATTCAACAAGGTGTTTTCCTTTCGCAAAGCTCCTTTACAGCTTCCCTTTTCTCAGAAATCCAGCTATTTTGCCGCTCCATGCTATTTTCATGAAAAAAAACAACAGAATCAATACGCTTATATTATCCAAAAAATCCAAGAGTCGAATGTTGTATCCAAACAAAGGCAGCTGTCCAAGCCAGGCCTCGCCAGTCGCCTTGGGAAACTGCCAGCCATCAAGCGGCCAAAGAAAAATACCGCGGTGAAGCCACATCACATCCAGAACGTCATGAAACAATACCCCGAGAAAGACCGTAAAGAGAAATAATTTCCTCTTCCAAATCCATTGAATAACCATTAACACGCCGAGACAACCCAAAAAGGCCAGTGAGTGGCCCAAGGCCCGGCTTTCATAAACATAGCTCCCCTCCAGCAGACTATACAAAGGCTTGTCAATTAAATCCGGCAATAACGATGCTACAATGAGGACCCGATAATCGATCGGGGGAAATCGCAATCCTTTTTCCAGCACTTTCACTGCTGCAGTAGTAAAACCAACATGCGACAAAGGTAACATTTTTCCTCCAATATATTTGCAAACACTGCATCATTATGCTTTCTATCCAATTCCCAAACCCGGCTTTTCATTTTTCAGGGCAACGATCAAAGAATTCAGCACCAATTTATCAGCACGAAGATAATTATGATAATACTCATAATTGTTCACACTCATTCTGTAGGCGAAGCTTTTGTCTTCCTCCAAACGCAGAACCTGATTCACACATTCTTCGACCGTTTCAAACTCCAGATAATGATCTCCCTTGCTGAAATTTCCAGGCACATCATAGCGTAATCGCTCCGATGCGATGGGTTTGCTTGCCGCGATATATTCAGCCAGTTTCCATCCGTTTGATTCATGCAGCCCCATTGTTGCAACACATGTGCTTGCTTTTTTTACCAGCGAAATAAAATTCGACCGCCTGACCAGATTATGATCTGCAAGATATTGAGGAAAATATTTCACAGCGAAAACGGAAGGATTGAACCCGCCGACAAATTTTTCCCCAAACACCTGCCGCAGGGACAAGATGCAAGCCTTGCGCAGGTTGTTGATCCGACGCCGTTCCTCCTTTAATTCTTCAGACAGATCAGGCAGTTCATCCGGATCCCATGCCCGCGTCAGACATACTACCAATGTAGCATTATTTCTTTTCGGATACGCTTCAAACCGTGCACTATCAAAAATCAAATTACGTCGCAAGAGTATATTCAGATTTCTTGCCGCGAATTCCATCGCGCTTTGCGGAGCGTCAACTGGATTCCCCGGAACGGTAACGTGATAATTAAAACCCAATGGATGAATTTTCGATGCATACGCAAAATGTTTGTGGTATTCCGCATTGAAGCTCCGCTTAAAATAAAAATCGACTCCTGCCAGATACTTTTCGACATCCGGGATGCTGAAGTTATAACCGTCCAGCAAATCATATGCGGCAACAATACGGTTATCTATTGTTACTTCAGCCATATGAGGCGTTGGAAAAACATTCGCTTTCTCAGGCAAACACTCTATCTCAAGATCAATGATTCCATTTTTTTTGAGCAAAAGAAATCCTGTTACAATTTGACTAATATGCTGGGATCGGGAGAATAGTCTAAGCCTGCAATTAAGTCGATTCATCCGGACACCCCTTAAAAACAGCCGGCGCAAGCTGTTTACTTCCAGGCGATCATGCGCCTTGCCAACTTTTGATCAAAAATGGCGACCAGCGTAGCCAATATGATCCGAAAGTCCCGCCACAGACTTCTTTCTTGTACATAACGGACATAATATCCCAGTTTGATTTTCAATATCTCTTCAATGTATGTTTTTTCAGGATCCTTGGCTGATTGCAGGATAGCACTCTCATCTATATATTCTATGGAAGCAATTTCCGTTATCCCTGGATGAACGGAAAAGACAATGTTCCGAATATCCGGCGGATATTCCCGGACATAACGGGGCACTTCGGGACGCGGCCCCACAAGACTCATTTCTCCCTTCAAAACATTTATCAGTTGAGGCAGTTCATCCAGTTTGTATTTCCGCAAGAATCCGCCACAGCGTGTAATCCGGTGATCATCCCCCACTGTAAGAAGTTTGTTCCCGGTTATTTCAGCATTTACAATCATGGTGCGGAACTTATAGATTTGAAAGGGCACGCCATACCGCCCCACCCTTTCCTGAAGAAAAAAAACCGGGCCGGAGGAAGAAATTCGAATCCAGGCGGCAATCCAAACAAACACCGGCAACAATAGGATAACTCCTGGAATCGTAAACACCAGGTCAAAGCATCTCTTGGCAAACATGCAGCAAGTACTCCCTCGCTTCCGCAATCACATGCACCTGACTGATTCCGGCATCTTTTTCCCGACAGTTTTCCTGCCAATGGATTCATACACCAAGTTCATTTCTTCCATGTCTTTAATTGTATAACAGTTTCTGCCATCCAATACTATCGGATTCCTCATCAATTCCCCGAACTTTGCAATATCAAAATTCCTTATCTCATCCCATTCGGTAAATATGAAACAAATATCCGCGTCTTTCAGAGTCTCTTCGATTGTCCTGCAATATTGAATCTGCAATGGATACAGCTTGCGATAATTTTTCTCCCCCACTGGGTCATATGCCCTCACTACAGCGCCATCTTCCAGAAAAACAGGTATGTTGTCGAGAGACGGCGCATCCCGCAGATCATCGGTATTGGGCTTGAAAGAAAGCCCCAGCACGGCGACAGTTAATCCCTCAAAGCTTGCATAATACTTTCGGGATTTTATTATCAACTTTTGTTTTTGCCTTTCATTCACTTCAATTGCCGCCTTGACCGTCTTTAACTCAATATCATAATAACTCGACAACCAATGCAGCGCTTTGGTGTCTTTGGGAAAGCAGGATCCGCCATAACCGACGCCCGCTTGCAAAAATCTGTTCCCTATTCGCGGATCAAGACCCATGCCATGGGCCACATCTTCAATGTTGGCGCCAATACTCTCACACAGATTGGCAATCTCATTGATGTAAGATATTTTTAAGGCCAAAAAATCATTGGATGCATATTTAATCATTTCCGCACTTCTTCGGTCGGTAACAATGATGGGCAGATGGAAATCAGCGTAAAGAGTTCTCATGACCCTTTCCGCAAAGTCCGACTCCACACCCAGTATAATGCGGGAGGCTCCGAGAGTATCTTTTACCGCAGTTCCCTGCGATAGGAATTCCGGATTTGCCACCACTTCGATATGTATGTTATGTTTCAGGTTCTCTTGGACAAAAATCTCAATTTTATCACTCGTTCCAATCGGAGCTGTGGATTTCAAAACGATTACACAATCATTTTCTGCCATACGGGCAATTTCTTTCGCAACATTTAAGACACACGCCAAATTCACGGAACCGTCTTTTTTCTCCGGGGTACCCACACAGATGATGATTGCATCTGCATCCCGATATGCGGATCGATAGTCCGTTGTGAATATCAGCCTTTCCCTGTTTCTCCGCATCATTTCTTCGAGACCGTTCTCAAAAATCGGCGAAATCCCTTGCTGCATGAGCGCAATTTTGTGTTCATCAATATCCACACATATTACATGATGCCCTTTTTCCGAAAGGCACACAGCCGTCACCAGACCAACATAGCCTGTGCCCGCTACAACAATCCGCATATCGCACCTCACGCCAAAAGTCTTTTACCGGAATCCCTGTTGTTGATTTGTTATATCAGTACACCAGACTATTTCCACCATTTTATGTCGCATAGTACTCCTGTGCAAATTGCTGTGCCACAGACTCCGCGTCAAACAGAGCCTGGACAAGTTGATTGCACTTTTCTTTATCAACAGGCCGGTCTTTACTGCTCAAAACAATTTCAGCCCATTCTTTGGCCGGTTGTGAGAGCGCAATCATTTGAATCAAGTCAGTGACCACAGCCTGCCTTGTAATCACATCCGAAACGTAACATCGCAAGCCTGCCGCCTGTGCCTCCAGCAGTGTCAGCGGCAATCCCTCAAACAACGATGGAAATAAAAAGATGTCACAAGCCTGCAACAAATCATGTATGTCCGTTCTTGTTCCCATAAAACGCACGGACTCTTCCAGGCACAACCTGGAAACCTTTTCTTCAATTTCAGGCAGTAATTCGCCCATACCCACGAGCAATAAAACACTGTTTGCATCTTGTCCGTGTATTTCTTTAAAAATATCTATCAGGAAGTTGTGATTTTTTTGCCTGCTAAAACGGCCAACATGCACATAAGTTATTTCATTTTTCAATCCCAGACTGCTTCGCACTTTTTCACGCAAAATTCTATTGTGCCTGAAAAGCCGGCAGTCAATCGGATTATTAACAACATGGACTCCCTCCAGCTTCTTGCCGTACATCCACTGCGACGCCATATCCGAACAGGAAAGCCTGTCGGTTGCCATTGCATTCATTATGGGGCGCATCAAATGATGCAATCTTCTATTGTCGCTGTCACTGGAGTTGTGGCTATGGACCATCCTTTTTCCGACGCCTGCCGCTTTGGCTACCATTATGGGAAGGGCAGCCATTGCGTTGGATGCATGGACATGGATGATGGAATACTTATTTTGTTTTATTACATTCCATAAGTCTATACAGAATTTCACGGGATTGCTTGATTTTGTCACAGTATGGAGGATAGTTCCGCCAAGCTGCACTATCTCCCGATCATAGAAACATTCCTTCTCCACGCTGACAAAAAAATCAAACTGTATCTTTGTCCTGTCAATTTTCCGGTAAATATTCATAATCACGGTTTCGGCTCCGCCTGCATCCATGGAACCGATAACATGCAACACTTTCATCGGCTTACCCATACAACGCTCCTTGCAAAGCTTTTCGAACGTCTCAGCCATACTGTTGTTCCATCCATTTTCGCACCTGGAAAATGCCTGCGATTGAACCGATTCCGTAACTGCAATGCAAGACTCCGAAGACTACGACAAGGGCCGGAAAATACTTCATGCCCTGCTGACCGGCAAGGCAGGCCGAGATAAAAATATTAACGGCAAAATATGTTCCCATACTCAAAAACAGGGGTCCTCCCCAACAGGCATTTCCCTGTGCGATTCCCACTGCCAGCAACATTACGCCTGCCAGGTTCGCCAGCACAAAGATCAATGGAACAAAATGGCGCAACGACATGGCATTCCGGGTAAGCCGCGAAGTAAAGACAGCCCATTTTCCATTGTTATAATTCTGCTGCCAAAGGCTTTTCAAGGAATTTCGGCAATAATACCGCGAACGGATTTCCGGTGTAAGACAGCACTTTCCTCCGTTTGCCCTGATTCTGGCATTCAGCTCGATATCCTGATTTCTGACCAATCGTTCATTATATAACCCGACCCTGTCAAAAACTTGCCGCCGGAAAGCGCCAAGATATACCGTATCCACAATCCCGGTGAACTTTTTATCATGAAACTTCCCGCCTCCCAGGCCGAACCAGGAATGATGGGCCATCTCAATCGCCTTTCCCCAGTACCCCTCCCCCACTGCGAC
>CAZXCC010000114.1:0-9112 GCA_964638945.1 uncultured Veillonellaceae bacterium
AGCGACCCGAGTGGGAAAAGACACTGCCTTGGCGCAAATTATTCATATTGTGGAGGCAGCGCAGGGATCGAAGGCCCCCATACAGCGTTTTGCCGATGTAGTTTCCGGTTATTTTGTGCCCACAGTGGTAAGTGTTGCCGGAGTAACGTTTGTGGGTTGGTATTTTCTGTTTGATCCGGGTAATTTTTCTCATGCCTTGGTAAATTTTACTGCTGTGATGGTTATTGCTTGTCCCTGCGCTCTGGGGCTGGCTACGCCGACTTCCATCATGGTTGGAGCAGGCAGGGGGGCCGAAAACGGTATTCTGATTAAAGGGGCAGAGCATTTGGAAAATGCCCATCGTATTACGACAATTGTTTTGGACAAAACCGGCACCATCACCAAAGGAAAGCCGGAAGTGACAGAAATCATCGCTCTGTCCGGTTTTTCCGAGAGGGACGTAATAGAGCTGGCAGCCCGCGTGGAAAAAAAATCGGAACATCCCCTGGCTCAGGCAATTGTGAACTATGGCCGGGAAAAAGAAGTGAGCATGGAAGATCCTCAAGACTTTGAGGCGATTCCCGGGTACGGCGTGCAGGCAAGTGTGGATGGAAGACGGATTCTTCTGGGAACCGGCAAATTGTTACTAAAAAACGGGATACATACAGATTCTGCAATCAATGAAGTGCAGCAATTGGAAGAGCAAGGCAAGACAGTCATGCTGCTGGCTGTTGACCAGATGCTGGCAGGTCTGATTGCTGTAGCTGATACGGTTAAAGAAAGCTCGGCGAAGGCAATAGCCAGCCTGAAGCAACTCGGCTTGGAAGTATGGATGATAACCGGCGACAATGAGCGTGCCGCAAGGGCTATTGCCGACAGTATCGGAATCAGTAATGTCCTGGCGGAAGTATTGCCGGAAAACAAAGCTTCCAAAGTTGCTTTGCTAAAAAAAGAAGGCAGTATTGTTGCCATGGTTGGTGATGGAATTAACGATGCACCGGCGCTGGCGACAGCTGATGTAGGCTTTGCAATCGGCACCGGGACTGATGTGGCGATTGAGGCTGCAGACATTACTTTGATGAGTGGAGATCTGCGGGGTATTGTGGCTGCAATACGTTTAAGCAAAGCCACAATGCGCAACATCAAACAAAATCTTTTTTGGGCGCTTGTCTACAATTCAATCGGAATTCCGATTGCTGCAGCAGGTTATTTGTCACCGGTGATAGCGGGAGCCGCTATGGCGTTCAGCTCAGTTTCTGTCGTCATGAATGCACTGCGGTTGAAAAAGTTTCAGCCGTACGCTTAAGACTCAAAATTGGCCCTTTATCACTTCTGAATGTTGAAAGCGGGAGGAATGAAAATGAGTAAAATTGCACAGGTATTGACAGAGTTGATTGGAAATACTCCTTTACTGGCGTTGAACCGCTTCAGCAAAGAAGCGGGCTTATTCAGTCCGGTCATTGCGAAACTCGAATATTTTAATCCGCTGGGCAGCGTCAAGGACCGGATTGCTTTAGCGTTGATTGAGGCCGGAGAAAAAGATGGGAAAATAAATGCAGATACTGTACTCATCGAACCTACTAGCGGAAATACGGGGGTGGGTTTGGCGTTTATCGCGGCAACAAGGGGATACAAACTGATTCTGACCATGCCGGAAACCATGAGTATCGAGCGTCGCAATCTGTTAAAAGCATTGGGCGCGGAACTGGTACTTACGCCGGGTGACGAAGGCATGAAAGGCGCCATTAAAAGGGCCGAAGAACTGGCAAAGGCATACCCGAATTCTTTTATTCCTCAACAGTTTGAAAATCCGGCGAATCCAGAAATTCACCGCAAAACAACTGCCGAAGAAATATGGCGAGATACGGACGGAAAAGTTGACATCTTTATTGGAGGTGTCGGCACAGGCGGAACAGTTACCGGAGTAGGCGAGGCTTTAAAAAAATGCAAATCCTCAGTAAAAATTATTGCAGTGGAACCGGCCGCATCACCTGTTCTGTCTGGTGGTCAGCCAGGGCCTCATAAAATTCAGGGGATCGGCGCAGGGTTTATTCCTGAAGTGTTTAACAGGGATATTGTGGATGAGATTTTTCAAGTGGGCAATGAAGAGGCTTTGACGACTGGAAGGAATTTAGCCAAAACAGAAGGGCTTCTCGTAGGCATTTCAAGCGGTGCAGCAGCCTGGGCTGCTGCACAGGTGGCAAAACGACCAGAGAATCAGGGGAAAACAATAGTAGTTCTTTTGCCTGATACGGGTGAAAGATATCTCTCGACACCTTTGTTTAACGAAACGATTTCGCAGTAAGACAAACCGGGTTCAAATTTTTCACAGCCCTACGGATCAGCAGGAATTTTTGACAATCAGCAAGAAAATAAATAAGTTCTTGCATCCAAATAACAGGATGCTTTGGATTTGAGAAATTAGCTTGCTGGAGGATGTTTTGAAACCGATAAAATTGTGTCTGAGCATACTTGGTGTCTGTATTATGTTTTTTTGCACCAATCTTTCAGCAATGGCTGCAGAGACTGTGCAAATTGACTACTATTATGGCAATACCTGCTCCCATTGCGCTGAAATAAGACCTTTTCTCGAAGATGTTGAAAAGAAAAATCCGCACGTCCGTTTCAATCGGATTGAAGTCTTTGCAAACCGCGAAAATGCACTGGCAATGCAAAAAGTATTTGAACAATACGGCATTCCCCGCGATGATCGTGGAGTGCCGGCGATATTGATCAATAATAATTTTTTGATCGGTTCTGACATAATCGTTGCCAATCTCGAAAAAGAAATATCCATGAGTAAACCGGTGCAAAGTCCTTCTCATGTTGCTCTGCGACAGGAGCAAATGACCTTGCTGGCCATAACCGGCGCTGCGATTGTCGATTCAATCAATCCCTGTGCGATTTTCGTCTTGATTGTCCTGCTTAGCTCGCTTCTTGTTATGAAAACACCGGGAGACCGGCAGATTGCAACCTGCGCGGCATCCTTTGTTTTCTCCGTTTACCTGGCATATCTTCTGATTGGGGTAGGACTTCTGTACACTGTGGATTTTTTTGGTGTTTCCGCTTGGTTGTACAGGGCGGTCGGCATTTTAGCACTGTTTATCGGGTTGCTCAATATCAAGGATGCGTTTTTTTTCGGCGCGGGAGGTTTCATTATGGAGATTCCTCTTCGCTGGCGTCCGGCTCTGATGAAATTATTGATGAAAGTATCCACACCCTGGGGAGCATTTACCGCCGGTTTTGCTGTGACCTTGTTTGAAGCTCCGTGTACAGGGGGGCCATATCTTTTTGCCATTGGTCTGTTGGCGCAAAATATGGAATGGGGCATGATAATTCCCATATTGCTCTATTATAATCTGGTCTTTGTTTTGCCGCTGATTATCATTGCAGCAGTGGTTATCCAGGGGAAAGTGCAGGTAGACAAAGCGGAGGCGTGGCAAAAACGAAATATTAAAAAATTCCACTTGATTGGTGGGTTGATTATGTTGGGATTGGGGGTATGGATGGTACTAAAATAGAGCGTTTATGAATATATTTCTGGAAGAGAATAAAAAGTTAAAGGTCAGAAGCTTTATTGGCGTTTTCTGGCCGTTTTTTATTATAATAATAAAATCAATAAAATAGTAAAAAATAAATACAACATGTTATATATTATTTTATAAATTATTATTTGCAAATTTCCTTTTATATAAAGGTAAATACCGATTGATATGATTTGGCTTGTATTTGTTTTGAAAAATGAACGCATGGGGAAGCTGTTGTTTTTTCCGTTGACAAATCTATATCTTAGAATTACAATCGGGATAACAAAATTTCATATAACTCTTATCGAGAGAGGCTGAGGGACTGGCCCGATGACGCCCGGCAACCGGCAGAAATGCAGTGGTGCCAATTCCAGCAGGAGAAATCCTGGAAGATGAGGGAACAGAAGTGCGTCAAAACTCTGTCCCTTGGGACAGAGTTTTTCTATTCGTATGATGCCAGATTATTTTGGGGAGGTAGCGAAAATGTCCGAAGAAAGAAAATACGCAACGGAAACCCAGACTCTTCATGCAGGGCAGAAACCTGATTCTGCGACCAATTCAAGGGCAGTGCCGATTTATCAGACATCATCCTACGTTTTTAACGACACGGATCATGCCGCGAGGCTTTTTGGACTTCAGGAAGAAGGGAATATCTATACCCGGATCATGAATCCGACTTCCGATGTTTTTGAAAAGAGGGTTGCAGCTTTAGAGGGCGGTGTAGGAGCGCTTGCGGTGGCATCAGGACAATCCGCCATTACCTTGGCTTTGTTGACGCTGGCGCGAAATGGGGACGAGATTGTATCTTCTTCCAGTCTTTACGGCGGAACTTATACCCTTTTTCACTATACGTTTGCGCAATTTGGCATCACTGTTCGCTTTGTTGATGCAAATGACCCTGAAAATTTTCGCAGGGCGATTACTTCTAAAACAAAAGCGGTTTATGCAGAGACGGTTGGAAATCCCAAACTCGACACACTGGATATCGGGTCTGTTGCTGCAATTGCCCATGAAAATGGGATTCCTCTGGTGATTGATAATACAATGCCTTCACCATACCTGGTGCAACCATTTTCTCACGGTGCGGACATCATTATTCACTCTGCTACGAAATTCATCGGCGGACACGGGACTTCTATCGGTGGTATTATTGTAGATTCGGGGAATTTTGTATGGAACAATGGGAAATTCCCACAGCTGTCTGAACCAGACCCCAGTTATCATGGAGTGAATTTTTGGGATGCATTGGGAAAAATGGCTTATATCACAAAAGTGCGAGTTCAGGGCTTGCGAGACATAGGCCCGGCTATCAGTCCGTTTAATTCATTTCTTTTGTTGCAGGGACTGGAGACACTGCACTTGCGTATGGAACGTCACAGCACGAATGCACTGGCGGTGGCGGCGTTTTTGGAAAAGCATCCGAAAGTTGCCTGGGTCAACTATCCTGGACTACCATCGCATCCTAGCCACATGCTGGCAAAAAAATATCACTTTCGCGGTTTGTATGGCGGCATGATCAGTTTTGGAATCAAAGGAGGAGTAACGGAAGGAAAAGTCTTTATTGACTCTCTGCAGTTGCTGTCTCATTTGGCAAACATCGGCGATGCGAAGTCACTCGTGATTCATCCGGCTTCTACTACGCATCAGCAATTATCCCCTGAAGAGCAGGCGGCTTCTGGAGTTACTCCGGACCTTATCCGTCTTTCAGTGGGAATAGAGAATGTGAATGATATTATTCATGATCTGGATCAATCATTAAAGCTGATTTAACAGCAAAAGAAAAAAGAGGGTTGTTTCCCAAAATAATAGGAAACGACCCTTTGCACCGGGATTATGGATGAGTGACGCTATCTATGGAAATGATAGCACACGAAGGCATATGGCTGTCGCATCATCACGCAAAAAACCACTGCATTCCACTTGTTCGAGAGCTGCCATGGCATCGTCCATTGTCCGCCATTCCCCTGGATGCAAACAGATGTGTTCTTCTTCCTCAACACAATCTGTGAATCCATCTGTCAGAAAATAAAAGCAGTCATCGAGCGCCACGGGAAGAACGCCTTCGATAAATTCAGGACTCTTCCGGATGCCGACAAGCATGCCCGAAGTGGCTATTTCTTTGCCGTTGGCATAGAAACGGGTAATGCCGGCTCCGACATACCGGAGTATCCGTGCCGACAGATCGAGCTCAAAACCCAGCATTGCGGCATAAGAATCTTTTCCAAAGTATTTTTTTGCCCGTGCATTGATCCAGCGCATCTGATTGATTAATGGCAGGTGCTGTATGGCCGACTCACGAAGCAGAACATTTATGGAGGCTGTCTGAAGGGCTGTGGCCAAGCCATGACCGGAAACATCAAGAAGAAAACCACGCAGCAATTTTCCTTCATTGCGCCATTCCAGATGGTATGAATCACCGCTGACGAAGTGCGAAGGATGATATAGTGTGCGGATGGTAACGAAGGACGAATCGGGTAACTCAGGCAATAATCCCTGCTGTACCCGTTTGGCGACATCGACGTCCCGGCGCAATTCAGCCTGTCGGTGCCGTTCTGCAGTCATATCCCGGATTGTGACCATGAGATATTCCCGTCCGCCGATACTAATGACCGTTCCGGCACGTTCAACTGGAACAGAGGCGCCGTTTTTGTGGCGCATAATCCGGGACTCCGTCGGCAATAAATTTTGTCCGGAACGTATCGACGCAAACAACTTGTGCAAACCGTCCTCACTGTCTACAACAAACTGGGTTTCATACAGAGGCGCATCATCAGGCAGAGAATATCCCAGAAGTAAAGTGAAACGACGGTTGACTTCCACCGCTTCCAAAGTTTCAATATCTACAAGCGCCACAGCTTCATACGAATTATCAACCAATACGTGATAGCGTGATTCGCTCTCGCGAAGCGCACTTTCTACTTTTTTGCGTTCGGTGATATCGCGAAATTGCCAGAGCCTTCCATAATTTTCGCCATCAGTACCCAATACTGGTGCAGAATATCGTTCCAACACCATGCCACTTTTGAATTCAATTTCATCAGAGCTGGTCTCGTTGGGGTGATTGTAAAGATATAGAACTTTTTCCAGGAATTGCTCAGGATATTTCGTTAAGCTGACTACATGATTGAGGAACAAGGTATCATCCGGATTGTCAACTATACACTGAGGAACATGAAATAACTCAATGATTCGTTGGTTGAAGAGCCGCTTTTGATTATTGTTGACAACCAGTATTCCATCAAGTGTCGCGTTCGTCTGTGCTTCGAGTAAGGCCGTTTTGGAGCGTAGTGCCGTTTCTGCCCGTTTGCGTTCGATAGCCATGGAGACTTGTGCTGCGATGATGGATAGAATATCCAAGTCTTCTGCATGGAACAGGGAGGGCTCTTTACTCGAAACGAGGGAGACTATGCCGAAAGCTTTTCCATGTGCGTCGATCAATGGTGCTCCCAGCCATTCATTGGTACGGGGATATTGCAGGTTTATCTCGCCATGCGACCATAATCGTTCCTGTTCTTCCGCTGTAAGATGGATGGCTCTACCCTGACGCATGGCATATTCACTCAGGCCTTTGCCCACAGGTCTCCTCCTCGGGAGGGGATTGACGTCATCCACGCCATAAGGAACGATAAATTCTTCAGCAGTTTCATCCAACAGGGCAATTAAAAAATTTTTAGCCGGCAGAACGCTGGATACAGCGCGATGCACAGAAGCATACAATTCATCAAGGGATTGGGACACGACTGCAGTTTCGGCTATTTCACGCAGAGCGGTTTGAATTCTTGCGCTGCGGCGCAGCAATTCTTGTGCGTTATGGAGATCTGTGATATCGGTATGCGTGCCTGCCAATTTGTAGCCAATTCCTTGTTCATCACGTTCGATACATCTTCCACGTGAAAGGATATACTGCCACGCACCAGCAGCAGATTGGAACCGAACAGTAAACACCCAGGAAGAAGCAAACCCGGAAACGATGAGTGCGGTTTCATTTTCTAATATAACCCGATCATCAGGATGCATTTTGCCCAATAGAAAGTCGTAACCGGCCTTGTCTTGAATTGGCTCAAAACCAAGCATGGTAAAATTCAAGTCACTAAAGCAATAAGTATTGGAGTGAAAATCGATTTCCCATAACCCGTCTTGGATAGCACTCAGGATGAAATCGGTTCGGATTTCTTTACCCATTGGATTAGCTCCCATCTGTTTACGGGTTGAATTGTTTATGTCTTCTTTTTTTCTGCAGGAATATTCTTCAAAAACGTATACCGAAAAAAAAGCTTTTTGTTATGATATTACAATAAAGAACGGAGTGAGGCAAGAAGCGCCGAATTGTAAAAACGAAGCCGACAGGTGTTTGCTTGCCGGCTTCATTACTAGGGAAAAATGAAAGTTGTCATTTCAGTCCGGAAATCTTCACGCCCCGCTTTTCAAGCATAACATTGTTGGAGTCCAGCAACTGCAAGATTTGCACTAAATCGGATTCGTTGATTTTTGCAGCCAATCCCTGACAAGAACTGCTTAATTCCCGAGGGACAGGAACAAGCGCACAAAATAATTCGGCTGCTTTCAGCAACTTTTCCGCCCGAAATGCATGCCATACCGATGGAAAGGTAAGGATCAGGATCTCTTCAGACAAGCCTTTTCTCCTCAAAACAGATTATTGATGATTTTTTGCGATGTGGATGACCCATTCCCCATCGTTTTCGTTGAGTGTTGTCAGAAAACCTTGCGAAGCGGAAAACTTGCAAATGTTTTCCCGAGCTGCAGGATCGTCCACTAGCACTGTCAGCTCCTCGCAGGAAACCAAAGCGTCACGTGTGCGAAGCAGGGGAATAGGACAACTGTAACCACGCATATCTAAATTCTTTGTCATTGAAAGATTCTCCTTCCTGACTATGATGCAAGCCGGCTTTTATGCAGGGAGAGCTGAGGCGATTTTTTCGCGCAAAACCCAACCCATGGAAACGGTGATCAATATACCGATTCCTACAGCCCACTGTCCTCCCACTGGAACTCCTGCGCCGCTGGCCGCCAGATTGAGTGTGTGCGCAAGGCCTGCACCTGCAAGCATTCCCAATACAGTGATGCTTGCGTCAGTGCTGCCGTCTGCCGCCATTATGAGCTGGCGCAGTGGGCATCCGCCAAGAAGCGTTGCAGAAACACCGACAAGGTAGAGCCCGAGAAAATTCCATAAATGCATAGTATGTGCCAAAGGTTGTCCATGGAAACCAATTTTGAAGGAACCGAAAAAAATATTGGCTGCTACGGCGCTGCAAAAGAGTAAGCCATAGATTTTCAACAGCGTAGTGTCACGAACGAGAAAGAAGTCGCGAAACCCTCCACTGAGGCACATTCTGGTTTTCATGGCAATTGCGCCAGTGACAATGCCGGCAATCAAACTGACCAATATGGGAGCGTGTTGGGAACCTGGCCCTTTCGTTGAAAAGAAGAGATAGCTGGCTCCTGCGGCTACCGAGGCAGCCAAAAAAGCAGCGAATAATACAGGCAGATATCCGGTATATGCTGCAGAACCGCCTATTTTATAGGCACGGCCCAAACTGAAGCCTCTTTTCAAGAATACAATACCGGTGCCGATGCCTGCTAGAAAC
>CAZXCC010000115.1:0-9016 GCA_964638945.1 uncultured Veillonellaceae bacterium
GGGATTACCAAGAATAATTTCTACACTTTATACGATATAGCCATGCTGGGCATTACCAACCATTCCAAGGTGCCATTGCGTTTAGCCACCATGTTGGGGTTTGGCATGTCGATCATCAGCTTCCTGATTGCCATGGGTTATCTGGTCGCCAAGCTGGTTTTCTGGGATCAGTTTAGCCTGGGTATGGCGCCCATCATCATCGGATTGTTCTTTTTTGGCTCGGTGCAGTTGTTTTTTATCGGCATCATCGGCGAATACATCGGAGCAATTCACACCCAAGTTCAGAAAAGACCGCTGGTCGTGGAAAAAGAGCGGATCAATTTTGATTGATTTACTTATAATCAAGATTATTTTTGCTAATGCCAATCGAGATTGACTTTTTGGCAAATCTTTCTTACAATGAAATCAGGCCCCCCCGGAGGGGGGATGAAAGAGGTGTGAAACATGGCTGTGATTCATGTAGGTAGTGAAGCTACATTTGAGGAAAAGATTCTGAAGACGGATCGCCCGGTGCTTGTGGATTTCTGGGCTTCCTGGTGCGGACCCTGCAAGATGGCGGGACCGGAAGTGGAAGCGATGGAAGCTGAAGCAGGCGGGAAAGTGATTGTCGCAAAAGTGAATATCGATGAACTGCCGGAACTGACAACGCGGTATAATGTAAAAGCAGTACCCACCTTCATCGTTTTTAAGGACGGTCGTGAAGTGAACCGCTTTACCGGCTTTAAACCGCGGAAGGATTTATTGGCTGCGGTGGAAAATATCTGATCTGGAGCACGAAAAAAAGCTCCCGGAGAATTTCCGGGAGCTTTTTTCAGAGTACAGGAGAGTGAACATGATCGCACAAACGGTACTGGTCGCAGATGACGACGAAAAAATCCGCGAACTGTTGGTCCTCTATCTCAGCAAGGAGGGCTTTGCCGTGGAGCAGGCCGCTGACGGCGCAGAGGCGATTCTCAAGGCGCAGCAGCTGAAACCCGGTTTGATTGTGCTGGATATCATGATGCCGGTGCTGGATGGGTTGGAAGTATGCCGCCAAGTCCGGAAATTTTCCAGGGTTCCCATTATAATGCTGACTGCCCGTGTCGAGGATGAGGATCGCATCATGGGTCTGGAGCTGGGTGCGGATGACTATGTGTCCAAGCCCTTTAACCCGCGTGAACTGGTGGCACGTGTCAAGGCGGTGCTTCGCAGGAGTTCTGAGGCGGTCCCGGAAGCGCAGGGATCAGATGTGTTGCGTTTTCCTCAATTATTGATCAACAGGCAGGAATATGTGGTGACTTCTTCCGGACAGACAGTCCAGTTGACGAACAAGGAAATGGAACTGCTCTGGCACATGGCGTCACATCCCGGACGGGTGTTTTCTCGCGAACAGCTTTTGGAATCCGTCTGGGGCTATGAGTATTTTGGCGACACCCGGACGGTGGACACACATATCAAAAGAATCCGGCAAAAACTTGGCGTTCAGCCGGATACTCCCTGGGACATAAAAACAGTCTGGGGTGTCGGCTACAAATTTGAGGTGCATGCATGAAGAGGTCCTTGCAGACAAAACTGTTTGTGAGTTTCATGTTGGTTGTTTCAATGACTTTGGCCGGATTTGCTGTGGGTGCTTCCGCCTTGGTGAGGCAGTATTTTTTTACAGCAAAACAACAGGAACTCATTAACAAAGGGCACGAAATGGCGATTCTGCTTGATGATTTTCTTTCGGGCCGTATGTCGCCGATGCAGTTGGCCGAATTGGTAGATCGTATCGATGGTTTTTTGGATGCCCGAATCTGGGCAGTTGACGGTTCGGGCCGACTGATCGTGATGTCATCGCCGAGGATCGGTGTCAGCATGCGTCCGGAGGGTATGGGACAGGGCATGGGGCAAGGAATGGGTCTCGGCAGAGGGCAACAAAACCAGCAGAACCACGGACAGGGAGCCGGTGGAGTGAGGTCCTCAACTGCAGTGCGCAATCTGGTACAGGATATCGCTCCGGTATTTCGGGGGGAAGTCTTGACACGGACATTTTTTCACCCCTATTATGGAGAAGACATGATGATCGTCGCAGTGCCTGTGATCAACGCGGCAGGTACGGCAAGCGGCGCGGTGATCCTGAATGCGCCGGTGCAGGGCTTCAACAGTTTTTTGACCCGCGTATATCTGGCCATCGGTCTGACAGGACTGCTGGCGCTGGCGCTTACTCTTTTCATCGTGCGGCGTTTGTCGCGTGGAATCGTCAAGCCGTTGCGGGCTATGGAGGAAACTGCGGCGTCGATGGCGGAAGGCTGCTATGACAAGCGGGTGGAAGTGACCTCGCGGGATGAAGTCGGCCAGCTCGGAGAGTCGCTGAATACGTTGGCGCAGGCTCTGTCCGGCTTTGTCGCCCGCACGGAACAGACGGAAAAGCTGCGGCGTGATTTCGTGGCCAATGTTTCGCATGAATTGCGGACGCCCTTGACGGTGATCCGTGGGTACACGGAAGCACTGCGGGACGGAACCGTCACGGAGCCCGAACAGGAGGAACGGTTCACCCGTCTCATTGTCGGGGAGACAGAACGCCTGGAAAGACTGATCAGTGACCTGCTGGATCTGAGCCGGCTGCAAGCCGAGCAATACAGCATGGAAGTCGAGCCGATTCCTCTGGATGAAATTATCGACAGTGTCGTCGGCATGCTGCGGGTCAAGGCAAAGGAAAAGGGCGTAACGCTTCAATGGGAACATGACGGGAAGATTCCGCCCATTCGCGGAAACGGTGACCGTCTGATACAATTAATGTTGATCCTTTTGGACAACGCCGTGAAATACACCCCGGACGGCGGGGCGATATCGATAGACCTGAAGCAAGTGGACGGACATGCAGTCGTGAACGTTTCCGACACCGGCGTCGGGATTCCATCCGAGGATCTGCCGTTCATATGGGAAAGGTTTTATAAGGTTGACAAGGCGCATACAAGGGATAATCACGGAACAGGGCTCGGTCTGGCGATTGCAAGGGAAATCATTGACAGGCATGGTGCCAAGGTTGCAGTCAGCAGCGGCGAAGGACAGGGAACCACATTCGTGCTGACTTTTCCAGCCATGCTTGGTTAGGCTATGACAAATAAGGGGGAGACATTTTGATAGGGTTTACCAAACTGCTTTGCGGCACGGCCACAGTATCCGATGTGATGCGACAAGGACACGGCCATGGTTCCATGAAGGCGAACCTGCTGCAGTTTTCCTCGGAGCGTTCGCCCATCGTGGTCTGGAACGCTACTGCGCAATGCAACCTGAAATGCCGCCATTGCTATATTCAAGCGACGGAATCGGCCGCCGTGAATGAGATGACTACGACGGAAGGAATGGCGTTCATAGACGACCTGGCCGAGATGAAAGTTCCCGTGTTGTTGTTTTCCGGCGGGGAACCGCTACTCAGGCCGGATTTGTTTGAGCTGGCCGCTTATGCTGTTGAAAAGGGCCTGCGTATTGTTCTTTCTACCAACGGTACGCTGATCGACGAATTCACGGCCCAGCTGATCAAGGAGGCCGGTTTCCAGTATGTCGGCGTCAGTATCGACGGCAGTGAAAAGGTCCATGATGAATTTCGCGGGGAACAGGGTTCTTTTGCCGCTGCAATTGCAGGAATCAGAGCAGCAAAGGCAGCAGGTAACCGGACCGGCATCCGGTTTACCCTGAACAACATGAACAAGAAAGACCTGCCGGAGATTCTGGAACTGATCGAACGGGAAAAAATCGACCGGTTTTGCATGTATCACTTGGTATATGCCGGTCGTGGCAGCGACATGAAACAATACGACTTGTCCCATGAAGAAAAACGGGAAGTGGCCCGGATGCTGATCGAAAAGACATTGGATTTTGAACGACGCGGAGTCGAAATCGAGATCCTGACGACGGACAATCATGCGGATGGCCTGTTCTTGCTCGACTATATCAAAGAAAACAATCCCGGACGGGTTGACGAAGTGAAACAACTGTTGGAAATGCACGGCGGTTGTTCCGCAGGAGACCGGATGGCGGATGTGGACTATCTGGGCAATGTGCATCCCTGTCAGTTCTGGACCGATCTGACGCTGGGCAATGTCCGGGAAAAAAAGTTCAGCCAGATATGGACAGATCTGCAGGCGCATGGCGGGATTCTGAACCGGTTGCGCTGCAAACCGGAACATTTGAACGGACAGTGCGGCGAATGCGAGCAAAACAAGCTTTGCGGCGGCTGCCGGATCCGTGCGGCGGTCGACGGAGATATCTGGGGCGATGATCCGGCCTGCTTCTGGGGGAAAACCGGGGAAGGGAAACCATAATGCTGATTTCCTGGAACACCACCCAAGCCTGCAATATCCATTGCCTGCATTGTTATCGCGACGCGGGGGATTCTCTGCGGGATGAGTTGACGACCGACGAAGGCAAGCAACTGCTGAACGAGGCGTTTGCCTGCGGCTTCCGGATTTTTGTTTTTAGCGGTGGGGAACCGCTCCTGCGGCCCGACCTGACGGAATTGATCCGGCATGCGAAATCCATCGGTCTGCGCCCGGTGCTCGGGACAAACGGAATCTTGTTGACGCCGGAAAAAGTGGCCGAGTTGAAACAGGCAGGCCTGGCAGCAGCAGGAATCAGTGTGGACAGTGTTACGGCTGCCAAACATGACTGGTTCCGTCAGGCCGAGGGCGCCTGGGAAGGGACTGTCGCAGGCATCCATGCCTGTCGTGAAGCAGGGCTGCCGTTTCAGATCCATACTACGGTCATGGACTGGAATGTGGAAGAAACGCTCCTGATCACCGACAAGGCTGTTGAATGGGGTGCGATGGCGCACCATGTCTTTTTTCTGGTGCCGACCGGGCGCGGGGACAGTATCAAGGACCGGAGCTTATCGGCAGCCCAGCAGGAAGAGCTGCTGGAAAGAATCCTGGAAAAGCAGCGCCAGGTTTCCATCGAACTGAAACCGACCTGTGCGCCGCAGTTTATGAGGATTGCCGAACAAAAAGGAATTCCGATGCGATTCAGCAAAGGCTGTATTGCTGGAACGGCCTATTGTGTCATCCTGCCCAACGGTGATCTGCAGCCTTGCCCCTATTTCCCGCTCAAAGCAGGAAATGTGAGGGAAAGCGGCTTTACCCGCCTTTGGCGCGAGTCGGAACTGATGAAAGAGTTGCGCAGCAACAATCTGCACGGACAGTGCGGCGTATGTAAATATAAAAATACTTGCGGAGGGTGCCGGGCACGCGCCTGGTATGGCTCCGGCGGGGACTACATGGCAGAAGATCCGCACTGTGTCATGACAGGAAAACAGTAAGGCAGAGGAGGCGCAGGGATGGTCAGAGGGTTGCGGGGCGCCACGACGGTGCCGGTGAATGAAAAAGAAGAAGTGCTGAAAGCGACCAGGGAACTCCTGGTTGCCTTATCGAAGGCCAATGCGATCAAACCTGCGGATATCGCCGCAGTCATTTTCAGCTCCACCCCGGACGTCAACGCCGCGTTTCCGGCGGCAGCAGCCCGTGAGCTGGGATGGAACGATGTTCCCCTGTTCGGGACGCAGGAGATCGACTGTCCAACAGGGATTCCCCTGTGTATCCGCGTTTTGCTTCTGCTCAACACGGACAAAGCGCAGCACGAATTGCAGCCGGTATACCTGGAGGGTGCAGTGCAGCTTCGGCCGGACATTGCTGCGGAGCAGAAACGGTAAATGCAGGAAGTGGAGAGCCGCATGGAATTAGCAGCACAAAAACTGATTTCGATTGCAGTTCCTGTTTATAATGAACAGGATAACATTGCCGTGTTGCACAGGGAAATTGTCCGCACCTTTGAAAATTTGCCATATCGCTTTGAACTGATCTTTGTGGATGATGGGTCGAAGGATGCAACACCGCTGGTGCTGGACAGGCTTACTCAGGAAGACCCGCGGGTGCGGGCCTTGATTTTGGCGCGAAACTATGGTTTTCAGACGGCGCTAACCTGCGGCATGGAACATGCCGAAGGAGACGCAGTGATCACCATGGACGGCGACCTGCAGCACCCCCCGGCGTTGCTACCTGTGTTGATCGCTCACTGGGAAGAGGGCGCCGAGATAGTTCAGACTGTGCGCAAAGATACGGAAGGAGCCTCTTTCTTTAAGAAAGTGACTTCACGAATGTTTTACCAGCTGATCAATGCGATTTCCAAGATTCATATCGTCGAAGGCGGTTCGGACTTCCGCCTGCTGGATCGCAAAGTGGTTTTGAGTTTCCGGCGTTTCGGCGAACGGGCCAAATTTATCCGGGGGATTATCAGTTCGATCGGCTACAGGCAGGTGACGGTGGAATTCGTTGCGCCGCCCCGCAGGGCAGGTACCTCCAAATTTTCCATCGGGAAAATGCTGCATTTTGCATTGGACGGAATCACCGCCTATTCACGGCTGCCGCTGCGGATCGCATTTTATACGGGGCTCTTGCTGGGAGCCGGCAGTTTTATTTTGCTCGGGCATGTGTTGTATATCAAAATTTTTACGGAAGAAGCGGTTCCCGGGTGGGCGACCACATCGGCAAGCGTTTTTCTGCTGGGCGGTTTGCAATTGATCGGACTGGGAATTGTGGGCGAATATGTGGGGCGCATTTTTGAAGAAGTCAAACAAAGGCCTTTGTACCTGGTGCGGGAGGAACTGCGCAAGAAAGAATCGGAGCGTTGATTTGTCGGAATAGATGCTGTGTGATATAATTTCTGCGTACAAAAAAGTTTATGTCGGAAGGATTTTATACCGATATAACGAATAGTAGTACATTGAGCTTTCAATAGCCGAATCCAGCTCAGGTACGGGGGAACCATCAGTGGGGTGAAACTCGGATTTTCGAGTGGGGTGCCTACAACCCTAACCCGTCAGCTAACCTCGGAGGCAACAGAGAGGAGAGTTTCTATTGCGTTTTTTCCGTGTACTTTTTTTGTCCCTGCTCACATTGACGCTGTCGATGCCCGCGGTTTGGGCGGCGGTAGCGGAACCCCTGCAGCAGGGGGACCGGGGTGACGAAGTCCTGGCGGTTCAGGAAAAAATTTCTGAGATGGGCTACATAGTCGGTTCCATGGATGGAGTATTCGGAGATGTGACGGCAGAAGCCGTCAAGGAGCTGCAAAAAGACAAAAAATTGCCTGTGGACGGCAAGGTCAGTCCCGAGCTTTACAAGATGCTTGTTGGCCGAGACCTGACAGTCAGCCGGGGCGCACCGGTCGCTGTGGTCAGGCGGCTGATCCAAACGAGCTTTCAGTATGTCGGCGTTCCCTATTGGTTTGGCGGCACAACGCCGCGCGGATTTGACTGTTCCGGTTTTACACGCTACGTATTTTCCACGATAGGCGTGGATTTGCCCCGCATGGCGGATTCCCAGTATGCAGTGGGCAGGCCGGTTTCTGTCGACCGTCTGCAGCCGGGAGATTTGGTGTTTTTCGAAACGTATGAAGCAGGACCTTCCCATGTCGGCATTTATATCGGCAACAGCCAGTTCATCAGCGCCACGTCGAGTCGGGGCGTGATGGTGGCAGATTTGTTCGGAACCTACTGGGGAGAGCGCTATCTTGGCGCCAGGCGGGTCGTATAGCAACAAAACCAGAGGACCGCGCAAAGCGGTCCTTTTTTCTTGCAAATCTTACAGAGGAGGATAAAATGATGACCGACACAAGAAAAAAAGCCTGGACGTTGCTGCGGAGGTACGTGAACAGCGAGGTTCTGCTGAAGCACTGTCTGGCGGTGGAGATTGCCATGCGGGCTTATGCAGGGAAATTTGGCGGTGATGTCGAGTACTGGGGAACCGTGGGTCTGCTGCATGATGTAGATTTTGAAAAGTTCCCGGACGATCATCCAAACCATGCCCGGGAGATTTTATCGGCAGAAGGCTATGACGACGCATTTATCACAGATGTGGAATCACACTGCCGCACTTGGGGAGCAGAGCGCAGCATGCTGCAGAAGACGCTGCTGGCGGTGGATGAGTTGACAGGATTCGTTATTGCCTGCGCGTTGGTTCGTCCTGACAAGAGCCTGGACAATCTCGAAGTGAAGTCTGTGATGAAAAAGATCAAGGATAAGGCGTTTGCCCGGGCAGTAAACCGGGATACGCTGACTGATGGCGCCAAAGCGATGGAAGTGGATTTTCAGGAGCATGTGGCTTTCATTATCAAGGCGTTGGCGGAAGCGGTCAAAAAACCGGAGTATCAGGAATTTCCCCTGGTCTGAATAAGGAAAGGATATAAGAAAATAGTAAGAGCTCTTTGCTGCAACTTTTTGCCGGCAAAGAGCTCTTTTACTCAGGAAAGAAATTGTCCCACTGATGATAAAATATACCAAGCATCAAAAGGAAAAATACGCCGATGTCTCCAATAAAAGGTTCCAGTCCGACCACCTCCGGGTTTGCAATCGTTTTGTCTGCGAATCTCTGCATTTATTCTATATTTTTTTCGGTACCCTGTACAGGAAAAAATGAAAACGGAAAAATTTTTTAATTTTTGCAGGATATTTGTGCGAAAATCTCAAATTTAATTATGTTAAATCATTTAATTAAGTATTGGCAGGAGAGAATGCAACATGGCAAGCACACCGGGGAACAGTAAATATGTCCGGAAGATCAACCGGATGAGTGTCCTGAACATAATCAAAGAGCAGGAGCCGGTCTCACGTCGTCAGCTTGCCACTATCACGGGTCTGACGCCGCCTGCCATCACCGGCATCATTCGTGAACTGCTGGAAGTTGGCCTGGTGCTGGAAGAGGGACTGGGGCAGTCGGAGGGCGGCAGAAAGCCGGTCAAATTGCATTTTAATCCATCTGCAGGCTATGTTATCGGAGTGGAAGTCACACGCTTCGAATCGACGATCGGCATCGCCGACCTCAAAAATCATCCCACAGGGATTTACCGGGCCAAAATAGATATGTCAGACCCTGTGCAAGGGGTGCCTCTTTTGCTGACGGTACTGCGTGAAACCATAGAGAACGAAGAACGGCAGGGAAAGAAGTTTATCGGCATGGGGGTCGCCTTTCCCGGGCTGATCAATGCTGCGGAAGGCATAGTGACAATG
>CAZXCC010000116.1:0-8926 GCA_964638945.1 uncultured Veillonellaceae bacterium
GAGCCGGGACAGCCGTGAAAAACGGGGGGTGCTGGATGCGCCGCAGGAGATGCTTTGTGCGGTGCTCTGCCGGTAGCAGCCAGATGCTTGTCGACAGCAGCCTGGTCGTATTCGGGGGCTTCACGGTCTTCCAGAGTCAGGGCACCTACGGGACATTCTCCAATACAGGCGCCGAGTCCGTCGCAATAGGTTTCACTGATGAGTGTGGCTTTGCCGTCGATGAGCTGAATTGCGCCTTCTGCGCAACCTGTGACGCATTGGCCGCAACCATTGCATTTTTCTTTGTCAATCCGGATAATTTTGCGTTGCATTTCAAATCACTCCTTGTTTTTGCAGGGAATCATGTCCCCCAGCGATTTTGCTTTCATATATTCCTTGAATTCAGCGGTCATACGACTCAGCAATCCACCGAAAAGGCATTCCCGGAAAGGGCAGGTACTGATGTTCAAAAGGCATTCCGTATCGTTCATGGGGCCTTCAATCGACTCGAAAATTGCCAGCAGAGACGTTGAGAGACCGCTGTCACCTAGAATAAAGCCACCCTTTGGCCCTCGTGTTGATTTCACCAGACCTGCTTTTGCAAGCCGTTGCATTACTTTTGACAGGTGAGATTCCGACACACCGGTGCGGGATGTGATTTCCTTCACCGTCAAAGAACGATCCGGGGATGCGGCCAGCATTACCATGCTGTGTAAAGCCAGAGAAGCTGCTTCGGATATTTGGATGATCGAAGCCATGCCATCACCTCATTTCGATATTATGGTACTTCAATACCTAAATAAAGTCAAGTGGTTTTTTTCATATTTTTTGCAGGGGAATGAGTATGGGAAGGGAATAGAAAAAATAACGATAGAAAAGTAGGCTAATATGGGGAGGTGGAGTATTATGGCCAAACAGAAGGTGACAATTCCACAGTTGAAGGAATGGAAAGAACAGGGGAAAAAGATCCGGATGATCACGGCGTATGACTATCCGACGGCTTTGCTGGTGGACCGTTCGGAGATCGAAGTGATTCTTGTCGGGGATTCACTGGGCATGGTTGTGCTTGGCTATGACGGGACCGTGCCTGTGAGCATGGATGAGATGGTGCATCATATCAAACCTGTGGTGCGTGGAGCGAAAAATACGCTGATTGTTGGAGACATGCCTTTTATGTCCTATAATGTGAGCTTGGAAAAGGCAATTGAAAATGCCGGTCGTCTTATGAAAGAAGGCGGTGCAGACTGTGTGAAACTGGAAGGCGGCCTGGTGATGGCCCCGGTTGTCAAGGCGATTGTCGAAGCCGGTATTCCGGTTATGGCGCATATTGGATTGACGCCGCAGACCGCCTCGCAACTTGGCGGTTTCAAGGTTCAGGGCAAAGATGAATCCGCGGCGCGGCGGATGCTGGAAGAAGCGCAGGCAATGGAAATGGCTGGAGCTTTTTCGATCGTATTGGAAGCGATTCCGGCGCCACTGGCAAAACTGATTACAGCGAAAATCAACATTCCGACGATCGGTATCGGGGCTGGCGTCGACTGCGACGGACAGGTGCTGGTGCTACACGATATGATCGGCCTTTTTGACCGGTTTGTGCCAAAGTTTGTAAAGAAATACACTAATGTCAGCGAAGACATTCTGGCAGCGTTGAACACCTATGCCAAAGAAGTCGAGACAGGAGAATTTCCGGGACCGGAGAATTCCTTCACAATGAAGGAAGATGTGCTGGAGCGCCTTAAAAAATAAAACCGGTGGAAGCAGGGAGGGTAAAATGAATATTGCCATTATCGGTGCAGGGGCAATGGGAGGACTGTTTGGCGCCCGCCTGTCCGCAGCCGGGGAAAATGTCACATTGGTGGATATTTGGCTGGAACACGTTGCGGCCATCAATGAAAAAGGTCTGACGGTGTTGGAGCTGGACATGTCTGAAATTGTTGCCCGGCCCCATGCTTTGCAGCGAGTGGAGGATGTGACTGCACCTGATTTGGTGATCGTCTTTGTCAAATCAACCATGACCCGTGAGGCGGTCCTGAACGCTAAGTGCGTGTTCGGGCCGGAAACCCGCGTGCTTACGCTGCAGAATGGGTTGGGAAATGCGGAAAAAATTGCTGAAGTCGTCGATGCTGCAAAAGTTCTTGCCGGTACTACCGCGCAGGGTGCTACTTTGCTGGGCCCGGGACGGGTGAGGCACGGAGGCGCCGGACCCACGCATATAGGCTGTTTGGCTGGTGGCATGGATCCTTTTGCTCAAAAAGTGGCAGAAATGCTTTCCCGGGCCGGATTGCCGACCGTTGTGGATGCAGATGTCACATCTCTTATCTGGGGGAAGCTTGTTGTCAATGTAGGCATTAATGCACTAACGGCATTGCTGCACCTGCGCAACGGCCAGCTTACGGAATTTGACGAGACACGCGAACTTGTCGCCATGGCTGTGGAAGAGGCGGTGCAGGTGGCGAAAGCGGCAGGCGTTACCCTGCCATATGAAAATGCCGTCCAAAAGGTACTGGCAGTGGCTACGTCAACAGCATGCAACCAATCTTCGATGCTGCAGGATGTTTTACGAAGGCGCAGGACGGAGATTGATGCGATCAACGGCGCGTTGGTGCAGGAAGGCCTGCGGCTCGGTATCGCAACACCTGTCAACAGGACGCTGACCTTGTTGGTTCGTAATCTGGAAAAAAATGTAGGGAATTTTCTGTAGGAGGGAATAACATGCTGAAAAGGGGAACAATATTAATATTATTGGCTTTTTTCGTGGGCTTGCTTTCTGGATGCGGCGGAGATAAAAAAGCACCTGAACCGGTCAAAGGCGAGTTCAAGGCACAACTGAAACTGGCGACAATGACACCGTTGAGTCATACCTATAATCAGGGGGCAAACAAATTGGCCGAACTGGTCAAGGAACGATCCAAGGGTCGGATTGAGGTCAAGGTGTTTTCGGATGGACAGCTTGGCAAGGGTGAAAGAGAGCTGCTGGAGGCACTGCAGCAGGGGACAATTGACATATACGTCGGATCTACGGCACCTATCAGCAATTTTAGCCCATCCATGGGTATTCTCGATATTCCGTTCCTTTTCAGGGATTATGCCCATGCGGATAAAGTTCTCGATGGAGCATTGGGAGTGTCCTTGTTGGCTGATATCGAAAAGTCGGGTTTTCATGGTTTGGCATTTTGGGAGAATGGTTTCCGAAACTTGACCAATTCCAAGGTTGCCGTCAAGACTCCGGCTGATGCCAAAGGAATGAAAATCCGGACACAGGAAAACAAAATCCATCTTACTGCCTGGAAAATCGCCGGCGTGAATCCGGTGCCCATGGCCTGGGGCGAAGTATACGGAGCCTTGCAGCAAAAAATCATCGATGGGCAGGAAAATCCGATAGCGGTGATTTATTCTGCAAAAATCAATGAAGTCCAAAAATTTCTTTCCTTGACGCAGCATGTCTATTCGCCGGCGGTGGTTATCGTCAGTCAGAAAAAATGGCAGGGCATTCCCAAAGAAGATCAGGATATGCTGTTGAAAACTGCGCGCGAAGTGGCGCAATTCCAGAGAAAACTTGGCCGTGAGGCAGAAGAAAAACAAATTTCAGAACTTGCGTCCAAAGGGATGAACATAACGAAAGATGTCGACAAGGAAGCATGGCAAAAAGCAATGCAGCCTGCATTTGCCGAATTTTCCGGCCAATTTGGCAAAGACAAGATCGATGCCATTTTGAACACGAAATAAAATCGAAAGATACTGTGCACTTGCTTTCTTTTTGAGTTGCAATTCATTCGGTAATCTGCCATAATAACCACTGATAGCATGTTTTGGCAGGAATAATGGAATAATGGCAATTGAGCCTTGCATGGGTTGCTTGTACCGGCAGCCTGGCAAGGCTTTTTTTGAGAGAGGCAGGAGAAAACATGGAAACAATCAATGCAGCAATCCGCTCCATTCGCCCGCTGGATGAGGTGATTATGCAGCAAACCCAGCAAAGGCTCGATAGTTTGACGAAACCTCGTGGAAGTCTGGCGGTAATGGAAATGATGGCATGCCAGCTGGCCGGGGTGCAGGGTATTGCAAAACCGGGAGTGCCGGAAAAAGCGGTTGTTCTGATGGCTGCCGATCATGGTGTGGTGGAAGAAGGGATAAGTGCTTTTCCTGCAGAAGTAACCGAGCAGATGGTTTATAATTTTGTTCAAGGCGGAGCAGGAATCAATGTGCTGGCCCGTCATGGAGCTGTCCGCCTGGAACTGGTCGATGTTGGAGTCAAAGCTGACTTGGCAGCAGACCTGCCGATTCATCATTGTAAAATAAGACCGGGTACTGCCAATATGAGGCGTGGGCCTGCCATGACCAGAGAAGAAGCAGTTCGCGCAGTCAATGTCGGGATTAGTATGGCGAATAAGCTGGCTGACGAGGGCATCCGTGTGATTGGCCTCGGAGAAATGGGCATTGGCAATACGACTGCCAGTTCTGCTCTTGTGCATGTTTTTACAGGCAAACCGATACGTAATGTGGTCGGTCGTGGTACCGGACTTTCCGATGAATTTGTTTCACACAAAATCAAAGTCATTGAGGAAGCGGTTGCATTAAACCGGCCGGATGAAAAAGACGCCATGGACGTCCTGGCTAAAGTGGGAGGTCTTGAAATCGCTGCCATGGCCGGAGTGGTGATTGGCGCCGCAGCCCGCCACGTACTTGTCATGCTGGACGGCTTTATTGCTTCTGCTGCTGTATTAGCCGCCTACAAGCTAAGTAATTCTGTGAAGCCCTATCTGATGGCTTCACATTTATCGGAAGAACCGGGACACGCCGTGATTCTCTCTGAACTGGGGCTTACACCTTGCCTGCGCCTGAACATGCGACTTGGTGAAGGAACTGGCGCTGCTCTGGGAATGACGATTCTGGATGCAGCCATCAAGATCCTCAATGAGATGGCTACGTTTGAGGAAGCTGCAGTCAGTGCAGCCGACTAAGCGGAGTGGTTGACGACAGCATTTGAAATGGCGGTGAAAAAATGGCCAGTGAAAAACAACGGGTGATTCAGGAATATGTGCCTGGCAAACAGGTGACCATGGCCCATATCATTCCCAATCCGCAGGGAGAGCTGCATGAACGTTTGGGGTTGGAATCAGGCGGCGCTATCGGCATCATGACGATCACACCCAGCGAGGCGGCCATCATTGCGGCGGACGCGGCTTCAAAGGCCGGTAATGTGGAGATCGGTTTTGTGGACCGTTTCACGGGTTCTCTGGTAATAACCGGCGATGTGGCAGATGTTGAGGCGGCCATCCGGGCTGCAGTCAATACACTGGTCAGTGTTTTGGGCTTTACGGCAGCGGATGTGACACGCAGTTGAAACCGCGGATTCTGTTAATCGGCGGTGTAGGCGCCGGAAAAACAACCCTGAAGCAGAGTCTCATGCATGAGACGCAGGAATATCGCAAGACACAGATGCTTGAATTCAAGGGTCTCTTTATTGACTGCCCGGGGGAATATTTGCAGATGCCGACCTACTATCGCGTGCTGATTGATGCCAGCCATCGGGTGGCGGAAATTTGGGCGCTTCAGGATGCAACAAACCGTCGGACCCTCTTCCCCCCCAATTTTGCCCACGTGTTTAACAAACCGGTGGTGGGGATCGTTACCAAGATCGACAGGGAAGATGCAGTACCGGTCACTGCGGAAAAATTCCTGAAGCAGGCCGGCTTTAGTCAGCCTCTTTTTCAGATTTCCGCGCGCGAAGGGCTGGGAATGGGGCCTTTGGTGCAGAGGATGGAGGCTTTTGTTCCCAATGCGTGACTTGTGCCTGCAATACACGGATCTTACCGAGCAAGACATTGCTGTGCTCGAACGGATGGAAGCACAGCTTCCCTTTATTGCCGAGTTGACTGAGACGGATATATTTATAGATGCACCGGCCAGTAATGGCGTCGATGCCATTGTACTGGCCTGGGCACGTCCGGAAAAGCACTCTCTATATGGCCACAGTGTGGTTGGTGAACTGGCGTATGCTACTCGCGAACCGGCAGTGTATCAGTGCTTTTCCACTGGAGAAATGGTCCGCAATGTTCGTGGCGTAAGTCAGGAAGGGGTTCCCATAGCCCAGACGGTGGTTCCGCTTTGCAATGAAACCGGCAGAGTGGTCGGCGTTTTGATTATGGAGAAGGATATTTCTGAAGAAATCCGTCAGGAGGCCCAGGTCGAGTTCCTGAGCCAGACGGCGGAACATCTCAGCAGTACATTGATGGCATTGTCGATGACCGGCTCTTCTTGGGAAGAATGGCTGGGTAATGGCGTTTTTGTGCTGAATAACCGCGGTGCAGTCACTTATGCAAACCGCAATGCAGCCAGGATGTACAGGCAATACTGTGGAGGCGAACCACTGGGCGGAGAATTGATGCGACGGCTTGCATGCAAATCTTTGGAAGAATTGCTGAAAAAAATGGACAGTCCGGTCGAATTCGAATTTGGCAAGGCAAGTTTCCTGTTTCAGGCGCACCCGCTGGTGACATACGGAGAGTTAAGCGGCTGTGTGCTTTCGATACAGGACGTATCCGAACTCCGGCGCAAAGAACGCGAATTGAATGCACAAAGCGCCGTGATCCGGGAAATCCATCACCGGGTAAAAAACAATCTGCAGAATGTCGTAGCCCTGCTGCGGTTGCAGATGCACCGGTCGCAATCAAAAGTGGTACGGTCGGAATTTGCCACCTGTATTAACCGGATTTTATCCATAAGTCAGGTGCATGACGTTTTTGCCCGTCAAAGCTGGGATTCGATCGATCTGCAGGAACTGGCCGGTTATGTGTTGCACCAATTGGTCGAAACTTTTTCCCTGCCGACGCAGCAGATTAAAGCCGTGGTACAGGGGCAAAAGGTACGAATCGCTGCAAGTCAGGCAGTGCCGATGGCGCTGGTGCTCAACGAACTGGTGACAAATAGCCTGAAGCATGGTATAAAGACAGCTCCGTACGGCGAAATCAGCGTTTTGGTCGAAGAATCGGCAGGAAAAGTGCATATTGTGTGGCAGACAGCGGCGGTACTCTTGATCCGGCCTGGAATCGGGAGAAGGACAGCAATTTAGGGCTGTATATTGTCAACCTGATGATCTGTGAACAACTGGGCGGTGCATTCCGGCTGGAACGGTGCAGCGGCACCACGGTGGCAAACGTTTCTTTTCCGCTCGGTAATGCGGAGGGAGAAATATGAAACCATTGTCAATTCTGATTGCTGAAGATGAAGCGCTGACTCGTTCTGATATCAAGGGAATGCTGGAACGGGCCGGACATGTGGTGTGCGGTGAGTGCAACAATGGGAAGACGGCAGTCGCGTTGGCGCGTCAGCTATCTCCCGATCTGGCGGTTCTGGATATTATGATGCCGGAACTGGATGGCATTGAAACGGCGAAAATACTGTACGGTCTCAATATTCCATCGATCATGGTGACTGCCTATAGTCAGCCCAACATCATGAATCGTGCTGAAAATGTTCATGTATGCGGCTATCTGGTAAAACCCGTATCGGAACAGAACCTGTCAGCAACAATTCGCATAGCCCACGCCCGCTGGCGCGAGATGCAGCATGTGCGGCGCGAGCTGGCTGAAACCAGGGTTCAGCTGGAACAGCAGAAATTAATCGCCCGGGCAAAAACCATCATAGTGGGGCGGGATCATTTGAGTGAACAGGCAGCCCATCAACAAATGATACGGGAAGCGATGACTCTCCGAATTCCGCTGGCTGATCTGTCAAAACGCATCATTGATGAGTCGCGGCAAGGACCAAAAGTTGACGAAGAAAAAAAACACACACCACTGCGAAATAAATAGCAGGATTTTTTTGCTATAGGGAAGAATAGTAAAGCAGATTCAACAATGGCGAAAAAGGAATAGGGCAATTGAGCCTTTTGTTACGGTTGGGAATTATCCCTACCGTGATAGGAGGCTTTTTGTTTTTTATATATGGCTGGTTAAGGGCATCGTGTGAAATACAAAGGAGGGTTAACCAATGAGTAATGCGGAAGAAACAACAGTGGAGGCGGAGCAAATTTCTACGGAGGTGCTTCCGGACGGTACAGCGCCACATCTGTCCAGGGTTCTGAAGCCGATTCATCTCTGGGCGCTGGCGGTTGGACTGGTCATCTCGGGGAACTATTTTGGCTGGAGTTACGGCTTCGGCGCTGGCGGACCAATAGGGCTTGCCATTGCACTGATTCCTGTCACGATCTTTTATGTAACTTTTATTTTGTCTTACTCGGAACTTGCGACTGCCATCCCTCACGCCGGTGGACCTTCGGCTTACGCCCGGCGAGCCATGGGTAAATTCTGGGGATATATGAATGGAGTCAGCTGCCTGATAGAATTTGTATTCGCTCCCCCGGCTATTGCGCTGGCTGTCGGCGGATACATCCACAACATGATCCCTTCCATTCCGGCAATGCCTGCGACGGTTTTTGCATTTCTGCTGTTTATTTTTATCAATTACTGGGGAATGAAAACATCGGCCACGTTTGAACTGATTGTCACGGTTGTGGCGCTGGTCGGATTGATTATGTTCTGGGGACTGGCCCTTCCGCATTTTGATATGGCCAAAGTCATGACCCAGCCGGTTCTGCCGAATGGATATGCCGGCATCATGGCGGCCGTGCCCTTTGCAATCTGGTTTTATCTGGCGATTGAGGGCGGCGCCATGGCGGCGGAAGAAATGGTCGATCCGCAAAAAGACATTTCCAAAGGGTTTCTCAGCGGCATGGGCACTTTGATGGTCATGGCGTTCCTGACATTGTTCCTTACGGCCGGGATTGTGGACTACAATGTGGTCAAAGATGTCGACTTTCCGTTGCCGCTCGCATTGAGTGCGGTTTATGGAGAAGGCTCGGTCTTTGTGCTTCTGATCAACGGCATTGGACTTTTCGGCCTGATCGCATCCCTGCACGGAATCATCGTGGGTTATTCCCGGCAGA
>CAZXCC010000117.1:0-2188 GCA_964638945.1 uncultured Veillonellaceae bacterium
GTGGAAGCGTCTCAGGCACGCTATTTCGATTTTTATGATATTGCTCCGGTGGGATATCTGACGATTTCCGCAAAAGGGATGATTGTGGAGGCCAATCTTACGATAGCAAAACTGTTGGGAGTAAAACGGGAGGCTTTGCTCAGGCAGGAGCTGAGCCGTTTTATTGTGCCGGAAGATCAGGATGGCTATTATTCTCATATTTGGCAGCTTTTCGCTTCTGGCGCAGCATGTGCGTGCGAGTTTCGGCTGTTGCGAAAAGAGGGTGAAAAAAAATGGATTCGCATGGATTCTATTTTGACGCGAAGCACAGAAGAGGGCCCTTTTTGCCAGACCGTACTTATCGATATCACGGAACGCAAGTGTGCAGAAGCGGCATTGCGGGAGAACGAGACAAAATATCGCCAGCTCTTTGAGTTGGAATCTGACGCACTTTTCCTGATAGATAATCAAAGTGGGCAAATCCTTGATGCAAATGTTTCTGCTGTTGCTCTATATGGATATAGCCGCGACGAACTGCTGGAGATGCGGAATTTCGATTTATCCGCAGAACAGGAGGCGACAAAAAAAGCCAGCGTCAATGTTGGTTCAAATCAAAAAGTAGCGATTCCAATCCGATACCATCGCAAAAAAGACGGCACGGTGTTTCCTGTGGAAATCACTGCGACATCACTTGTCTGGAAAGGACGTCCTGTCCATATCCCTGCGATCCGAGACATCACGGAACGAGTACTGGTGGAAGAAAAATTGCGGGAGAGTGAAGAACAATATCGCCTGTTGGTGGACAACAGCCATGACATCATCTATACGATTACACCGGACGGAAGATTTACTTTTGTTTCCCGTGCTTGCACGATACTGCTGGGATACCCGGTATCCGAGATGGCAGGACAGAATCTTCGACAGTTTGTTCATCCCGAAGACATTCCGGTGTGTGAAGCCTGGCTGCAAAAAATGTTTGAGACAGGACAGCAGCAAGAGGATCTGGAGTTCCGCATCCGGCACATCGACGGCACTTGGAGTTGGTACAGTTCAAGCGGAGTGCCTGCCAAGGATGAAACAGGCGTAGTTATTTCTGTTTATGGCATTGCCAAGGATATCACGCAACGCAAGATTACTGAAAATGCAATGCGGCGAAGTGTTGAGATTCAGGCTATTTTGCGGGAAATTGCCGAAGCAGCTGTGATGGCTCCTACAATGAACGAATTGTATGCGACGGTATATCGCCTGGTAAGCCGTGTGCTGCCGTCGGGGCTTTTTCATATCAATCTGTTGGATGAAGTTGCCGGTGAAATCGTGGTGCCGTTCCGTGTTGATGATGTGACTGTCATTCCGGCACGAAGGCCCCTTGATAAAGGAATGACGGAGTATTTTCTGCGACTTGGTCATGCGGCGCATATCACCCCTGCGGAAATGGACAAGTTGACAGCGGCTGGCGAGTATACCCTGGGAGAAGTACAAAAGATAAATATCCGCCACTATTTGGGGGCGCCTCTGACTGATGCGCATGGCAAACCTTTTGGGGTTATCTCTTTTCTTTCGATGAAGGATGAGGAGTCGTTTTACCCGGAAGACGTCGAAGCGATCTCGATTATTGCTGCTCAGGTTTCCATGGCGATTGAGCGCAAGCATTTGGAAGAAGAGCTGCAATACAAGGCGATCACGGATGGACTCACCGGACTGTTCAACCGCCGTCATTTTTTGATGCGCGCAGAGGAAGAAGTGCTTCGTATTCAGCGGTATGGCGGGATTTGCGCAATGCTGATGATGGATATAGACCACTTCAAGAAGGTGAATGATAAATTTGGTCATGCTGTGGGCGATATCGTTCTGCAGCGAGTTGCGGTACTTTGCCGTGAAGCAACCCGCACCACCGATTTGTTGGGACGAGTTGGCGGCGAAGAGTTCGCTTTTTTGCTGCTGGAATCCGGCAGGGCCGAGGCAATGCAAGTTGCGGAACGATTGCGTTTAAGCATGCAAAATGTACAGATTACTGTAAAAGAGGGGATTCAAATCCCTATTCGGGTGAGTATCGGCGTGGCAGAGCACCATGTGTCAAAAGAAACCCTTTCTGATTTGATGAATCGTGCCGACAAAGCGCTTTATCGCGCAAAAAGCGAAGGGAGAAACAGAGTCGCTGAAATGGAATGAACCATACTCGTCTGCGCAAAGTGGAAAGCAGACAAGGTTC
>CAZXCC010000117.1:2288-8899 GCA_964638945.1 uncultured Veillonellaceae bacterium
ATCCGTAGCATCACCGAACGCAAACGCTCGGAAAAAGAGCTCCAGTAAAGCCAGGCCAGGTACCAGGCACTGATAGTTCAGTATTTTGAAGCGCTGGCACTTGTAGACATCCAGACGCAGGAAAGACATCTAGACGCAGAAGCAGTGGAAGTAAACCGCCGCTATAGCGAGCTGTTTGGTTTTTCATTGCCGTAAGATGCGACTTTGTATGTGAGAGACTTTGTGATTGACACGAAAGAAAACCTGGACAAGAGGTATGCGTTACATTGCGGCATCAGCGTATATTGCCCGCGGAGTCGATCCTTTTTCGTCACTCTCGAATTGAAGGGGAAGAGTTCTTAATGATTCTGCCTCTCAAGGATGGAACGGATGCTGAGCCGATTTTTGAACGCTTCTGCAGTAACCTTGCCCAGAGCAAAATGAAAACGCAAGGTGGGGTGGAGTTCAGTAGTTCTCCCAGTATCGGTGTAGCCTACGCAACGGAAGACAGTGTTGTGGACAAGCTGCTTTTGGAAGCTGACGCAGCATTGTATCAAGCAAAGGCGCAGGGGCGAAACTGTGTGGTATGCAACGTAAAGGCATCCGGATGAATTTACCGGATGCTTTTCCATATTCCGGGAGATAAAAGGTTTTGATTATGGTTTTGTCCTGTTTTCAGAGATGTAGTAAAAGCATGCATCGGTATCCCCACTGCTGAGCAATTCATGCTTGGTGCCGATCTGATACGCGATCGAATCGCCCTCGTCAAGGACAACCTCTTCCGCATTGATGCCGAAACGTAATGTGACTTTGCCGGATGCAACAACCAGATACTCTTTTAACGGAGGGTTATGCGCCATGATCGGCCCGGTGCTTTTTCCGCAAGGGATGACAAAATATTCGAACTCGATCAGACTGAACGGTAAGGAAGGCGAAAGTAAAAAACGCTTGTAGGAGTCAGCGCAGACCAGAACGGGACGTTCTGCCTTTCGGATTATTTTGATTTTATTATCTTCACTCCGACCCAGCAGATCGAGAATGGAAACTTCCAACGCATCTGCAATTTTACAGGCAACTTCGATGGTAGGAACTTTTGTGCCGCGTTCGATTTCTGAAAGCATCGACAAACTTACCCTGCTGGTTGACGATAATTCTTTCAGGGTAAGACGTTGTGCAATCCGTTGGCGTTTTACATTCATGCCGAATCGTTTCATGCAAAGCCTCCTACATGTGATAATCAATATTTTTCGCGAAAGCGGAAGGCAAAGTGTTGATTAATATGCTATAGTGATATAAAATTATACCATAAAATAATCAACGGTAATGAAATTGTGCGGAATTTACCGAAAAATATATTATATGGCAGGGGAAAAGAATATTACCTTTGATTGAGGGAATGAACACCTTCGGCTCTGGCAACAGGGCCGGATTTGTTTTTTTTGCTAAAAGCGCAAGCGGGGTGAAAAATGTTGGGTAATATCAATATGGGGAAAAAGCTGATGCTGGCTTTTTTTCTATCCGTTCTTCTTACCTTGGGTGTCGGGTTCGTCGGTTATCACGGGATGGGAAAAATGATGCAGGATTCGCAGCAGCTGGTGGAAACTGCTATTCCAGAAATTCAAGCCGTTCTCACCATAAGTGACGGCCAGAAAGGGGTTCTCGCAGCGGAACGCTTATTGGCAGACCCCAGGATCACGGATCAAAAGCTGAAAGCACAGCAGTACGAGTTTATTGAAGGGCAAATGCAACGAATCGAAAAAGCTTGGAAAACATATGAGGGCGTTCCCAAGGGAGCGCAGGCGGAAAAAGCCTGGAAGAGCGTAAAGACAGACTGGGGAACATGGAAGCAGCATACACTGAAAGTATTGGAACTGGTTCGGGAGAAAGACCGGATAGTGCAGTCCGGGGTGGCAGGATACAATTCCAGATTGGCGGAAATTGATGGGAATGTCATGGATTCTTCCATGCAGGCGAGAACGGCATACCTGGCCATTCAGCCGAATATCGATAAACTCATTGCACTGGGGGATGAAACTGCGCGAGATTTGGAAAAACAGACATCGGAGACATATCTTACAGGAAGAAAGCTGTTGATTGGCGCTCTTCTCGTTGCAGCGATTGTCGCATTCGGCTTTGGTTTGTATTTTACCCGGATCATAACAGGTCCGATAAAGGAATTGTGCGAACTGATGTCCAAAGCCGGCGGCGGAGATCTTACCGTTCACGAGCAGGCAAAATCCCGTGATGAGATCGGGTTGCTGATAAATTCGTTCAACGATATGATGGATCATCTGCGCGGGGTTGTATCGAAAGTCAGTCAGACTGCGGTAGAGTTGTCGGCAGCATCGGAGGAACTGGCCTCTTCCAGTGAGGAAGTCAGCGCAACCTCGACAGAAGTTGCAAACACCATACAGGCCGTAACGCGGGAAGCGGAAGCAGGCAATGATTCCATGCTTGAAATTTCAAAAGTGCTGCTTGAATTGTCCTCTTTGATACAAATTGCCAAAGAAAGGGCGAACGAAGCGGATGACGATTCGAAACTGATGCAGGACGCCGCCATCGAAGGACGAAAAACTGTCGATGAAACCATGCAATCCATGAACAATATCAAAAACCAGACGTTGGAAACTGAAGAACTGACGCATACGCTGAACGTGTATTCGGCACAGATTCATACGATTACGGAAACAATCACTTCCATTGCAGAACAAACCAACCTGCTGGCGTTGAACGCGGCCATAGAAGCGGCTCGTGCTGGAGAAGCCGGAAAGGGTTTTGCGGTTGTGGCGGAAGAAGTGCGAAAACTGGCGGAACAGTCAAGCAATGGTTCTAAAGAAGTAGCGGAAAAACTCGCAAAAGTGACCGAAGCGACCCAGGCGAGCGTGGAAGCGACAGCCAGAAGCCGGAGCGAAGTGGAGAAGGGTGCTGATTCGGTTGTCCAACTGGGTCAGGCGCTGGAGAAAATTCTGGCTGCGATTGAAAGGACCGTGGAAAATACTTCGCGGATTATTTCTGTAACGGATAATGAAGTTTCATCTTCAGAAAAAATTGTTGCATTGATCAATTCCACCGCCGGAACGATAGAAACAACAGCGAAACACGCCGAAGAGGTGGCTGCAGCAACCCAGGAAACAACGGCGACTATGGAAACAATCGCTGCCAGCGCTGAAGAATTGAGCGCAATCGCACATGATCTGAAACAGGGAGTCGCAAAGTTTAAATACAATGAGCAAATGGGGTGAATGCTATGGGATTCAGAATGGATGAAAACAACGGAAAAGTAACGGTAATACTTAAAGGGGACATGTATGTAAAAGAAGTTGCAAGTCTGCGGGAAGAACTGTTGAAGCTCGTTGCAACTGGGAAAAATACATACATATTTGATATGAGCGAACTTCGGTATATTGACAGTGCGGGGCTTGGTCTGATGGTGACCCTGCTGAAACGGGTGGCTCCGCTGGGCGGTGAAATCCGTGTGCGGCATATCAGCGGAGTGATCAAAGAACTGTTCGAACAGACCCGGTTGGATAAAGTGTTTGTTATTGAATAGACGGCATAGAAACCTTACAGGAGTTAAGAAGAGTGAGAAAGAAAGACAAACAGCAAATCATTACGGAAGTGCTGAATTTCCAGGTTACAACCTCTATTCTGGATCATGTGTCGGATTTGGTCTGGATCAAGGATAATAGCGGCCGGTATATGGAGGTCAGTGAGTCGTTCGGAAAGTTGCTCGGCATGGAAAGAGAACAGTTTATTGGGAAAACTGCAAACGATTTTCATTTTGAGAGTGCTGGGGATGCTGCAGATGATCAAACGGTAATTCAAAGCAGAAAACCTTCCGTTATGCAAACGATGAAAAAGATCCCTGACGGCGGGAATCGGTTCTTCGAAATCCATAAATCACCGATATTTGATCTACTGGGGAATGTGGCCGGGCTTATTGCGACAGGCCGTGACATCACCGATCAGGTGCGTAAACAGGAATATCTTCATTATATAGGCTATCATGACATGCTCACCCAATTGCACAACAGGAATTATTTTGAAAAATTACCGGAGAAGTTGAAAAAGGAGCAAATTGGTGATCTGGGCATAGTGATCTGCGATATTGATGGTTTGAAGGTGGTGAATGATACCCTGGGTCATGCAGCAGGAGATGAGCGGCTGAAAATTTCTGCCGGCATCCTGACGCAGGTCGTGGGAAATGGCGGTGAAGTTGCACGGATAGGCGGCGACGAGTTTTTGATCGCCTTGCCGAACGCTTCCCAGGAAACCATTGATGAAATCGTGCACCGGATGAAAGATCTTCTGGAAGAATATAATGGATGCTGTGAAAATTTTCCGCTGAATATGTCGTTTGGCTCGGCAGTGGGCAATCTGGCTGCAACAGACTTTTTTGCATTGTTCAAAGATGCGGATAATTCGATGTATCGTGACAAGATGCTTCATGCAGAAAGTTCTCAGAATGTCATGGTCAAAACGGTCATCAAAATGCTTTCCATGAAGGATTTTATTATGGAAGGACATGCGGACCGCTTGCAGGAATATGTTTCAACTATCGGACAGGCAATAGGCCTTCATGAAAACAGGATAAACGACCTGCGTCTGCTTGCGGAATTTCATGATATCGGCAAGATAGGCATTCCGGAAGCCATTCTGAAAAAACCAGGACCGCTTTCCAACGAGGAACTCGTGTTGATGCGTCGACACCCAGAAATCGGTTATCATTTTTCCAAGGCAATTCCGAATCTGACGCCGATTTCGGACTGGATTCTCAAGCATCACGAGTGGTGGGACGGTTCTGGCTATCCTCTGGGGCTATGTGGAACAAATATTCCGATTGAAGCCCGCATTGTGCATATCGCCGATGCTTTTGACGCGATGACGCATAATCGGCCGTATCGCAAGTCACTCAGCCTGGACTCAGCCAACCGGGAACTGAAAAATGGTTCCGGCACACAGTTTGACCCCGAGTTGGTGAAGGTGTTCCTTCAACTGCATAAAGCCGAACATTTGCATTGACAGAAGCGGATGCTGTGGAAAAAGTCTTGAGCTATCAAGGTGAGGAAAAATGAATGGATAGGGCGGAAAAACAAAACCGGACGAATAGCCGCAAACTGATTTCTGATGCAAGAGTGAGGAAAATATTCACCTATATGATGCAGGGCTGCGTATTTTGCGAGCTTATGCTCGATTCAGACGGCAAAACAGAAGGATATTCTATTGCCGGCTATAATGATGCCATGAGCGCTCTTGCAGGTACTCCTGATTTTGGAGATTCCGAGGCTTTTGTTCGATTGTTTTTGGACCAAATGGAGTTGCTGCCGATTCTTTCGGGGGTATGCAGGGACAGAGACTATCTGGTTTGGGAGCAATTTATTTCGACCAGGCAAAAGTGGTATTCTATTTCTGCGTTCAGTTTAGAAGGCCGGTCCGTCGTATTGATGATTGAAAACATTTCAGAACGAAAACGGCTGGAAAAGAAGCTGGAAGAAGAGCGAAACCGCTATGAAGCCTTGATGAAGCAATCCTCGGACGCCATAGCGCTCGTGGATATTTTTTCGAAAAGAATTATTGATGTCAATTCGCGCCTTTGCCAGATAACTGGTTACCGCGAAGAAGAATTATGCCAGATGAACATCTATCACCTGTTGACCGGTCCCAACCATGAAATCGATGAGTGCCAAAGCACCTTGGCCAGGAAGCGGTGTCTTCCGGCCGAAACACGCTGGATCCATTGCAAGGACGGCACGTCTATTGAGGTGGAGAGAGTGGGATCCTTGATTAAACATGAGTCCGGGACACTGGAGCTGCTGACATTTTATGACGTCAGCGAAGAACGTAGACTGCAGCAAATTATCAATGAAGATGCAGCTATGGCCAGTCAGCTGCAGCGTCAAATGCTGCCCAGGGATTTTCGGAACCCGATTCTGGCGATTTCTGGGATATATAAACCGTTGCATATGGTCAGCGGTGATTTTTTCGATTACCGTTTTTCCTCAGATCATAATACACTGACAGGTTTCCTGGTAGACGTTGCAGGCCATGGATTGGCGACGGCGCTGCAAACTGCCGCTGTGAACGTTCTATTGCAGGATGTCATTCTGCATGAAAAAATGCCTAGCCAAAATGAATTGACCATTTTGAACAAAAAAATGATGGGTTATTTTGACGAAGGTGCCTTTGCCGCCCTGATCATATTCCATTTCGATTTTGTGGGGAAAACTCTTACTTGCGCCTATTGCGGCATCGACCAGATTATGGCTTTTTGCAGGGTGAAACGGGGCTGGATGAAAGCAAAAGGGAGCATCATGGGAGCTTTTGATGAACCGGAGTTTGATGTTGTCACAATACCCATCCAGTCTGGAGACTGTTTTTATTTCCTCACCGATGGGCTCAGTGACAAATTGAAAGAATCCGTGCTAAACGACCTGGGAGATTATTCTTCTACGCTTGGTCATTTATCCGGCTTGGCAGATTCACCGGAAGTGACGGATGATTGTTCGGCTGTCTGCATCAAGATCAATCAATTGACGCAGCAGTGCTGTTTTGAATTTTCCGGAATGGATGATGTGGAGAAGCTGCAAAGTGCCGTTCGCAACACATTGGCCGATATGGCGGGAACTCAGGCT
>CAZXCC010000118.1:0-8847 GCA_964638945.1 uncultured Veillonellaceae bacterium
GTTTGAGCGCCTCCGGCACTTGCCAGACAATCTCCTTGCCAAAATGGCGATACCCGCCGTATACGCGCCGCAATGCCTGCGGTACCGGGTCTCCGGCCACAACAATCCGGGTCAGGGAAAACTGTCCCTCGTTCATCTTCACGAATGCCTCATTGCCGACACTCGGCGCACCCAAAGAGATGACCTCTATCTGATTGGACATTACGCCCATTGCATGCAGGCGCGCCGCCAACAGCGTCACAACTGCGCCCCCCAGGCTATGTCCCAGAAGATACACCTTGTCTTCCTTATCGTCATGAAGAATTGTCGACAGCATCCGGACCTGGCCTTTCAGCGCATCGTTTGATTGGTCGGATTTCAGGGACAGCAAGAGTTGCGTCACCTGATTGAAGCCTTCGTGCACTCTGGGCGCATCGGGCGGCATATCTTTCCGCGCTGCGTTCGCCTCGAATTCTTCCGGCGTAGTGCCCGCAAAATACACCTTGTTTGTGCGCATGTCCACCTTGGCATCCCGAACGTTCTCCGTACCTGCCACAGCCAGCAAATAGCTGTCTTTATCCTCCTCTGATTTACTGTCCCATGCAAGAAGGAATTTGACATCCGCTTTGTCGCCGTTCATCTTGTGGGGTTCTACCCGCCAGCCTTCCTGCACAAACCCGGTTGCTGCCATATTCCCCGCTCGGTTGCTATAAGCTGCCATGCAGGCCGCAGTCGCCAAAAAATTCTTCCGGGCTTCATTGTAATCCTCCAGTGTACCCGCCCAGGCCTGCATCGGACACAAACTCAGAAGCATTACCACCAGATATCTGACCAGAACTTTCATACCCATTCACCTGCAAACTTCATTTTTTCCACAATGGTTTATAACATACCCTGATGTTTCAGGAGTTGTTCAAAAGGATCCAACAAGGAAGGATCAAACTGACGCCCGGCAAACCTTCGCAACTCCTGCATGGCCACCGAAGCCGACATGGCTTTTCGGTATGGCCGATCGCTTGTCATGGCATCGAAAGCATCGGCGATGGAAAGAATCCTGCATTCCATAGGAATCGCCTCGCCGGCAAGGCCTATCGGATATCCTCCGCCATCCCACCATTCATGATGCCGCAATATCCACTCTGCAATATGCACCAAATCTCCGGATGACAAGGCGATTCTGTATCCGATTTCACTATGCCGGCACATTTCTTCCCGTTCCGCAGCATCCAGCGCGCCGGGTTTGAACAGAATCCGGTCACTGATGCCGACCTTGCCAATATCATGAAATTTGGCAAACAGTTTCATGTCTCCCAAGCGGTTTGGTGAAAACCCAATCCATTCAGCCAACCCACTCACCAACGATTCCAGTCTTTCCGCATGACCTTCCGTTATAAAGTCTCGGGCTTCCAACAGCGTCATCATCGTTTGCACAATTCCGCTGCGGGTACTTTGCGAACGGAGCAATTTTTCACGACGCACAAGATTATCTGCATCACGAAACATTGCGTTCAATTCCAGCGGGTGCTCCACAGCAACGGAATAGCCAACGGACAGACTGAGGAACAAATCCTTGTTGCTTTCGTTGTATGCCACCACAGAATCCCGTAATTGTCTGCAAAGCTGCTCCGCCTGATCACGACCGGCACCGGGACGGAACAACGCAAACTCGTCACCACCCACTCTGGCGGCAATATCACCGGCTACCACCAGCTCACTCATCAATATGCCTGCAACAATAAGCCGCTGGTCTCCGGCTGCGGGTCCCAGCGTTTCGTTTGTCATTTTCAGGCCGTCAATGTCACAGGAGATCAGCAAACATGGAACCGGTAAAAAATCTCGGCGCCGTTGAAATTCATACTCCAGATACGCCCTGTTATATAAGCCGGTCAACGGATCATGGGTGCTGACATGTCGCAGCATGGCATCTGCCCGCTGACGTTCGGAAATATCACGCAGCAGGACCACCGCAAACAGCTGGGCACCCAAAGCGACAACATCCACGGAAACATCCAGCGGCACACGCGATCCGTCGCCGCGGCGGAATTCGACAAAAAACTCCTGCCGTTTGCCGGAAAGTCCCGTCCCGTTGCCCACCCCTTGCAAAAGAGAGCGCGTTGAAGGAAAAAAATCCGTCAGCGGTGCAGCGTCAATATGGTTTGTTTCAATACCCAAATATACGCAAGCCGCTTCGTTCGCATCGACAATCGTTCCCGACGGAACCTTCGCCATCAGAATTCCATCGCTCACCTTGTCCAGCAAATATCGGAAGTTTTCCAACTCTGCCAGACGTTTTTGCAGTTCCGGATAATAATTCTTCCGTATGGAATTTTCACCCAGTCCGATTAATTTATCCCGCAAAAAATCCGGTCGGTGCTCAGATGAGTGATTCATATAATCCCTCGACATCTTCATGAGTCATCAGTCTTGGATTTGTTGCCATGCAGGCATCTTGCAGCGCAAATTCAGCCAATCTTGGGATATCCGTCTTTTTTACGCCAAAATGTCCGATGGATGGTAATATTCCCACATCATCACGCAACTGCATTATTTTTTTCACCAGCCAGTCCCGTCGTTCGCCCTTCTCCATGCCGCACAAATCAACCCCCATTGCTTCAGCAATGGCATCGTACCGTTCCGGGCAGGCTTCATAATTGAAAGCAACCACTGCCGGCAACAAAATCGCATTGCATTCACCATGCGGCAAGTCAAGGTAGCCGCCCAGGCTGTGAGCCATCGCATGCACAGCACCCAGAATCGCATTGGAAAAGGCCAACCCCGCCTCCAGACTGGCCAGCATCATGGGTCCCTGGTGATCTAAAGCACTCGGTTTCTCTACAGCGCCCCGCAGATGTTTTGTAATGATCCGCACCGCCGACAAGGCATGCAAGTCTGTAATCGGTGCATGGGCAGTGGACACATAAGCTTCCACCGCATGGGTCAGGGCATCCATCCCGGTGCAGGCCACACCATGCGCAGGCATGGAGGTCAGTGTTTCCGGATCGATCAGTGCAGCATCAGGCACCACCGCTTTGCTGACAATGGCCATCTTTGTCAGTCGTTCCGAATCCGCGATAATCGCGAACTGTGACACATCGGCCGAGCTTCCGGCAGTCGTGGGAATACAAACAAGAGGCGGAATAGGCGCTTGCACCATGTCCACACCTTCAAAATCAACAATATTCCGCTGGTTGCTTGCAACAATTCCGATTCCCTTGGCACAATCGATCGGACTGCCGCCACCTACGGCAACAATCATGTTGCAGGCTTCCTTCTCATATACTCCGGCGCCGTTCATTACTTCCGCCGCTTTGGGATTTTCCGACACAGCATCAAATATCACATAGGGAATCTCATAAGCATCAAGACTGTTGGTTACTCTTTTCACCCAGCCAGCCGACTGCACACCCGGGTCTGTCACAAGCAACACTTTTTGGGCTCCCAGGTTTTTGGCGTATTGCCCTGCGAGATCAATCGCACCCAATCCAAATAAAAATTCAGGCGCCACAAACTTTCGCAGTTCCAGCTCGATGCTCACTTTGTCAACCCCTTCCCCATGCAGTGCGTTTATGATGGTCCCCAATGAAATATGTTTCGCTCGCAGCACCTGGTCAAACTGGTTGAATAAATACATCCATGATGCCGCCGCACACCATACCGGCATCCGCTGCATCCGCTGCAAGCAAGGATATTGTCGTGACACAGGGACGAACCTGATCCAGAACCGTCAGCGCCTTCAAACGCACCTCCGCTTCGGCGCAGCCGCCTCCGATGGTTCCCACTGTCCTGCCATCCGGAAAAATCAACATTTTTGTCCCTATTTTACAGGGAGTGGATCCTTGTGTCGATATAATCGTTGCCAAAGCAACCGGAAATGAACCCTCTTGACATTGCACCAATCTTTGCAGAATTTCTTCCGTCACCGGAGCATTCCTCCCCGCAGGCTGCTCAGTGGAAGGCCGCTCCCACCCTTTGCAACTGCCACGATTTCCGCTGCAATACTCAGGGCAATTTCGGCCGGCGTCTTCCCATTGATATCCAGCCCAATTGGAGCATGCACTTTTTTCAGCACATCTGCACCGACACCTTCCTGCCGCAACGCTTCAAACACGGTGGCTACTTTGTGCCGGCTTCCAATCATTCCGATGTAAAATGGATCTTGGGACAGCACATGACGCAAACAATCCAAATCATGCCGATGTCCCCGCGTTACGATTACAACAGCTGTCGCCCGGTTCAGTTTCAAGCGCGGAAATGCGTCTGCGAAGGAGCAGCAAAGCACCTGCCTCGCATCCGGAAACCGCAGTGTGTTGGCAAAATCCGGGCGGTCATCCACAATCGTGACCTCATATCCGACGCGATACAAAAATTCCACCAATGGCCGACTGATGTGCCCTCCTCCAAAAACAACGGCGCGTTGGATCAGAACCAGTTGATCATAAAAAAACTCGGCCCCATCCATATCAGGCAATACAAATCGTGTCGGCTGAGCCGGTTTTATTTCTGCAAGGAACTGTTGAACAGTTCCTGTGATTATTTCGTCAACCATACACCCTTTCACATTCCCATCCGGGTAAAGCAAAATGTGTTGCCCAATATGCTCCGCCAAATACTGCGGTGCTTTAATCAGGGTGACAATCGCCACTTCCTGACTTTTCCTGGCATCTTGCAACAAATGAGAAAACAGTTTCATGAAAAAACTCCATCCATATCCGAAATCAACTTCATTTTATATTCCTATTTTTTTCTACATGCGCAAGCCTATTCCCTTTACAGCAAAGAAAAAAACCGGCAAAAAGCCGGCATGAAAAAGAATCGTGTTTTTTCTCACTCTGCCGGCAGGATTACCCGAAAGATACTTCCGCTTTCTTCATTGGCGAAAACTTCGATTTTTCCTCCATGCGCCCCGACAATCCATGCTGCAATGGATAAACCGAGCCCGGCTCCGCCGTCTTCCCTCGACCGCGCCTTGTCTACCCGATAAAATCGTTCAAAAATCTTTTTCCGATCTTCCGGTGACAGACCCACACCCGTATCTGCAACAGAGAGAATTACGCTGCCGTTCATTTTCCGTTCCACAGATAATCGCACCTCACCGCCTGCAGGAGTAAATTTGATCCCATTATCAACCAGAATCATCAAAAGTTGTGAAATCCGGTCTCGGTCTGCATGCAAAACCAGGTTTTCATTGGAAAGTACGTTCAGTTTCACTCCTTTATTTTCCGCCAGAGTACCCATGACGCGCTTCACGTGTTCTAATACCGGACCGATCGCGAAGGCCTCCCGAATCATTTCGATCCCTTCGGAATCAGACCGGGCCAGTGTCAGCAAGTTGCCAGTCAGGCGGTTCATGCGCCGTGTTTCATCCTTCAGATCGTCAAAAATCTGACGCGACAATGGTGACAGGCGCGCTCCATCCTCTTTTTCCACAACATCCAGAGATGCCTGGATGATACTGAGAGGTGTGCGCAATTCATGCGATGCATCCGCAACAAAACGTCGCTGTGCGTCAAAAGATTGGCGGATTGGTCTCATAGCCCGCCCTGCTGCAAAGTAGCCAATTAACCCGGACAAAAGGGGAAATATCAGCAGTGATGTCCCCAAAATCTGGGCCAGTTTTGTCAGGAAATGATCATGTTCCGTCAGGTCCCTGCCGACAATCAGGCTGCCCTGTAGCCCACCTCCCTCTGTTAGCGGTACAACAGCCCACAGATAATGCTTCGCCCCCTCTGCTCCATCCAGCCTGTCGTCAGCATTTCTTGCTTCTCCGTTTTTTGCAGCCTCAAGAATACTTTGCGGGGGCCTGCCGGATGAAGCAACCTCTTCCGGCCCGACAAATTCACCGCGGCGATTCATGAGAAAGATCAGATGAGAATCCGGCAGAGGCGGTTTGAATTTTTTCCTTCCATCCCCTTCATGCCGACGGTCTGAGCCATGTTTCAGAACTTCATTCGCCTCGTGGGAAACGTGCGAAGCAAACAGCTGCAAATCCCTTTCTTTTTCACGCATCAGCACGGAAGAAAGCACGAAAAAAAACAGCAGGGCAAACCCGGCAAGAGCCAGAGTAGTCAATAACGTATACAAAAAAGTCAGCCGGCGGCGAATTCGACCGAACATGATTACGCCTCCACCTTGTATCCAATTCCTCGCACCGTGGCGATCAGAGGAGTTTCTCCGGGCCGGTCCATTTTTTTGCGTAGCAGACGTATATAGGCATCGAGACTATTGTCGGACACTTCGCTGCCGAGACCCCAGACCCTGTCCAGCAGGATTTCCCTCGTCATCACCCGGCCCCTGTTTTGCAACAAAAGGTCCAGAAGCTGGAATTCCCGGGCACTGAGTTGAACCCGTTCATTTCCTCGCCGCATCTCCCGATGAGTCCGGTCCAAAACCCAATTTCCAAAAACAAGCAAGTCTTCCTGCAGGGGTGATTCGCCGCGCCGGCCCAAGGCACGGATTCGCGCAAACAACTCCCCAAACTCGAATGGCTTGACAAGGTAATCGTCCGCCCCTGCGTCCAAGCCGGCAATCCGGTCTGTCAGAGCGTCCTTTGCCGTCAGCATCAAAATCGGACGGGCGTACCCCTGTTCCCTGAGTTGCCGGCATACCTCAATTCCCGAACTCCCCGGCATCATCCAGTCCAGAACCAGCAGTTCATAGACGCCGTCAATGATCCTCCGCAGCGCATCATCACCGCGGACCACCCAGTCCACACGATGTTGTTCAGTTTCCAGCATATGTTTGATCAGGCGGCCGAGCCGGACATCGTCTTCAGCCAGCAGCAGATTCATCAGCCCAAAACCGCCTTTCAATGAGTTTCCAGATACGCAGCAAGGTCAGGGCAGATATCAGGCTTGCCGTCGCCGGATAAACATACGACAGGAATAATTCATTGCTGCTTTTCGCCAGTGCGACACTGTGATACAGTGCCATCCAGTAACAGGGAAACGCGAGAAAATGGATCAAGCGCCAGTTGTCAAAACGGATCGCCTTCATGACGGAACGAAAGGAAGAAAAAATCAGCGCAGCCATCATATAGGTCGCGATGATGCCAACAGCGATTTCCGCCGTATGCCGCTTGGTCCAGAATGGAATCAGCACATCCTGCCAGGACAGGAATTCATATTTTCCGAGGAAAAATGCCAGGGAATGCACCACCAGCATCAGAACGGCTGCAACGGAAATCAGGCGATGATATTCAAGAAATACGGTCCTTTGCCTGGGAGAAAGCAGCTGCATGCTGAGAGCCATCCCGCCCGCCACGATCAAAAACAACAGTACATACGCAGCTAGTCCGCTGCCGCGGACGATGCTGCCGGTGGTAAAAATTTCACCGGCCCAATGAAGCCAGACTAGTGGATTAAATATCAGCATGATGATGCAACTCCATTTTCTTCGAATATTGCTCCAGATTCCCCCCTGAAAGTACCGCGCCATCCCGGCGCACTACGATGCATGCCAGGTTGGGACATGCTTTTTCCAGCCAGGAAATTCCTTCTCCGGAGCCCAAAACAAGCAAACATTTGGCGTATTGTTCTGCAATTGTCAGGTCATGGGACAGCACTGTCGCCTGCAACAGATCGGATTCGGCAGGTTTCCCTGTACGCGGATCGACGATATGATGGACCGACTCTCCGCCGGGTCTTTGCCAACGCCTTTTCACGATGCTGCTTGTAGCCACGGCTGTCAGACCTTCCAACCACAGATCGGCGATATCTTCGGTCCCGCCGAATGGATGCCCCACGCCGATTCCCCAAACCCCTTGTTCAGGCTCACGCCCCCATACGACAACATCTCCGCCCGCGTCGATCAGACCGCCCGAGACTCCTGCCGCAATCAATCCGTCCGCAGCCCGCTGAGCCGTCCAGCCTTTGGCAATACCGCCGAGGTCCAATTCTACTCCAGGTGACAGCCGAACTCGCTGTCCGGTCGCATCCATCTCCATCGGAGCTGATAAAACTTCAGAAAGCTTCTTCTTCAGGGCAAGACTCGCAGCTGTGATTGGATGAAAACAATCCTCTGCCTGCAACTGCACAGGCAGCAATTCTTCGAAGCTTCGGTCATAGCCTGCCGCCTGCATCACCCGTCCCAGAAAAGGACTGAACAACCCCTCCGTCGACGCGAAGGCGCTCATCGCGTCTTCCAGCGCCTCGTACGTCAGAATCGAAACCGGTACCCAGGCGCCACCGGAACGATTGATCCGGCTTATCTCACTATCTGGCTTGAAGCGGCTGAATGTTGTTTCCGCCAGTTCCACCTGTTCACGCACCGCTGCCGCAGAAGACGCGGAAACTCCCGCCACCAGAAAGTCCGTATTCATGGCCCGAAATGCCAGCGGCGCATCCATGTCAGGAAGCCTTGGTTTTTGTATTCTTTTTGCGGGTCGTACCGGCAGGCGGCGCCTGCTCTGCAACCCCATCGGTCGGCGCCTGTACAGAGGGGGAATCTTGCATAACATTCTTTGCTGTCGACTCGACTTGCGTTCCTACCGCAGGGCGAACCGCAGATTGCGCTGGAACGGATGACGCCGCGGCTTTGCCTTTGGCGCCGAGTTGGCTGTAGGCTGTAAACCCGGTAAATAATGTTGCGCTTAAAAAACCAACGATCAGTATATCTTTCTTCTTTGACATGAAGCTCACCCTTTCCTTGTATTTGTCTCAAGTATATAAACTGTTTCTGAAAAAAAGATGAAAGCAAAGTATTGATCGAAAAACTTGTTCATTGGGAATCACTGCGCCTTCCGTATAAGAAAGGACTTGGCTTGTACCAAGTCCTTTGGACGCGGCAGAAGCCTTAGTCGTTCTTATGTCTCCAGAAGTTAACCTTTCTGGTAGAATGACAAAAGCTCATCGGATTTTTATCCGATGAGCT
>CAZXCC010000119.1:0-8836 GCA_964638945.1 uncultured Veillonellaceae bacterium
TTGGATGCCCTTGTTGAAGTGCATAGCCTGCCGGAACTGAAACGTGTTCAGTCCACATCAGCGGAATTGATCGGCATCAACAACCGGGACCTGACAACCTTTAGAACTTCCGTGGAAACCACTTTTTCCCTACTGCCCCACTGTGATTCCGGGCGAGTGCTCATCAGTGAAAGCGGTATCCAGGACAAGACCGACGCCCTTCGCCTCAAAGCAGCCGGCGTGCGCGGCATCCTTGTCGGTGAAGGCCTGGTCCGCGCAACGGACATGGCACACAGGGTAAGGGAACTTTCGCTGTTACAGAATGGATTGGAGGAATAAATCATGCCGAATGCAAAAGGACGGTTTGGCAATTATGGCGGCCGCTTTGTACCGGAAACCGTTATGCCTGCGCTGCAGGAGCTGGAAAGCTTTTATGCAGGGATAAAAAACGATGCGGACTTTCAAGCCGAATTCAGCCGCTATCTCCGGGAATATGCCGGGCGACCGACATTATTATATTTCGCCGAAAACCTGACACGGCATTATGGCCGCGCCAAAATTTTCCTGAAACGGGAAGACCTGCTGCACACAGGCGCCCACAAGATCAATAACGCACTCGGTCAGGCTCTGTTGGCACGCCGCATGGGCAAACAACGCATTGTCGCCGAAACAGGCGCCGGACAGCATGGCGTAGCCTGCGCCACCGTGGCAGCGCTTTTCGGTCTTGAATGCTGCGTGTTCATGGGCGAGGAAGACATGGAACGCCAGGCGTTGAATGTTTTCCGGATGAGACTGCTTGGGACGGAAGTCATCCCCGTGACCAGCGGAAGCGGAACACTGAAAGACGCCACCAGCGAGGCGCTACGCTACTGGGTGACTCACATCAGGGATACTCATTACATCATCGGCTCAGTTGTCGGACCACATCCCTACCCGATGATCGTGCGCGATTTCCAGTCCATTATCGGGAAGGAAGTCCAAGCCCAAATTGCTCTGCAAAACTCTTCATTGCGCTATATCCTGGCGTGCGTCGGCGGCGGCAGCAATGCCATGGGGATTTTTTATCCGTTCCGCGAAGATAGCGGCATAAAGAAAATCGGCGTGGAAGCTGCAGGCAAAGGAACCAACTCCGAACATGCCGCTTCGCTGACCTGCGGTCGTCCCGGAGTACTGCACGGAGCACTCAGCTACCTGCTGCAGGATGAAGACGGACAGGTCATCCCAGCCTATTCCATTTCCGCGGGGCTGGATTATCCCGGTGTCGGTCCGGAACACTCTCATTTCAGAGACACCGGCATCGCTTCGTATGTTTCCGTCACGGATACGCAGGCACTGGAAGCTTTTCAGCGTCTTGCCCGCATGGAGGGCATCATCCCCGCCCTGGAAAGCTCCCATGCATTGGCGTATCTGGAAGAACTCATGCCGCATACCGGCCCTGGCGAGTCTGTAGTCGTCTGTTTATCAGGCCGCGGCGATAAAGATGTGCAACAAGTTGCAAAAGTACTGGAGGGATTTTAATGTCCAGACTGGCTGATTGCTTGCGAAAACGCAAGGAAGACGGCAAAAAAAGCCTCATCGTCTATATAACGGCAGGGTACCCGGACCTGGAAACTACCAGCCGGGCTCTCCTCGCAGCAGAAGCCGCCGGAGCAGACGTCGTTGAAATAGGCATCCCTTTTTCCGACCCCATCGCCGATGGCCCGGTAATCCAAAAAGCGGCGACAGCCGCTTTGGCAGCCGGTACCACAACACGTAAAACTTTGGACATGATCCGCCAGTTTCGCCGGAAATCCAACATTCCTCTGGCTGTCATGACGTATGTGAACATCGTTCTGAACCACGGGCCGGAAGCCTTTGCCAGAGATTGCCGCAACGCCGGCGTTGACGCCATGATCATCCCGGACCTGCCGCCGGAAGAAAGCGACTTGCTGCAAGGCCCCTGTGATGCAAACAATCTGGAACTGATCCAGTTTGTTGCACCGACGAGCACTGCGGATAGAATCCGCGAAATCAGCCGGACGGCTGCCGGATTCATCTATTGCGTATCCAACACTGGAGTTACAGGAGTCCGTTCCGTCGATTTCAGTGAAGCATCCCCTTCCGTGCATCTCATCCGCCAGATCAGTGACGTGCCTGTCGCCATCGGCTTCGGCATCGGAACGCCTGATGCAGCCCGGGAAGCGGCGCGCCATGCCGATGCCGTGATTGTGGGCAGTGCTGTTGTACAGCTTTTGCCAGAGCGGGATCTGGAAGGAATGAAAACCCTGATCTCCGCTCTCCGTCAATCGCTTGACAAGGAGGACTACACTGATGCAAGCAACTCCCAGCAAATCTGAATTTAACCACCTGGCCGAAAAACACAATATCATCCCCGTGTACCTCGACCTGCCGGTTGATCTGGAAACGCCGGTATCGATGTATTACAAAATCGTCGGCGACGCTCCGGGGTTTATGCTGGAAAGCGCAGAAACAAGCAAATCCTTCGGCCGCTATTCTTTTATCGGAGCCGAACCGTTTCTCATCATCCAGGCAAAGTGCGACGGCTTGGTCATCACGGCGCCGGATGGACCGGAACAGATAAAAAAAGCGCCACTCAGCGCTCTGCAAGAAATCCTGAACCGTTTTTCCTTTCCCGGACTGCCTGATCTTCCACCTTTCAGCGGTGGCGCGGTAGGATATTTAAATTTTGAATCGGTAGGAACTTGGGAGCGCATCCGGGGAATGACCCTCGACCCGGATATGGTATTGGGCGAATTTCTCTGCTGCCGCCTGATTGTGGCCATGGATCACTTGACCCATTCGGCAAAGCTGATTTATCTCGCCCAACCAGGTGATGCGAAAAATGCCGATGCAGCTTACGAAAATGCAGTCAATCGTCTGCACAGTCTCACCGCTTCGTTGCGGCAGCCGCTGCAGATGCCCTCCGATGAGACACCGAAATCTGCGGTGCCTGCCGAAAATCCGAACGAGCCGCAAATCCGGCAAAGCTATATGGAAAACGTGGTACGGGCCAAAGAATATATTGCAGCCGGCGATATCTTCCAAGTGGTGCTTTCGCATCCCTTCCGCCGGCCTTTGCAGGAAAAACCGTTTTCTCTGTATCGCAGGCTGCGGCGGATCAATCCTTCGCCCTACATGTTTTACCTCAATCTGGGACAACGCCAGCTTGTCGGCGCATCACCGGAAATGCTCGTGAAGTTGCAGGATGGCCAGGTTTTTACCTGTCCGATTGCCGGCACGCGGCCCCGTGGCAAAGACCCTGCCGAAGATGAAACATTGGCGGCAGACTTGCTGAACGATGAAAAAGAATGCGCCGAACACTCCATGCTCGTGGATCTGGGTCGAAATGACATCGGCCGGGTCAGTTTGCCCGGCACAGTCAAGGTCACTAAGCTGATGGAGGTAGAAAATTTTTCGCATGTGATGCACATCGTTTCCGAAGTGACAGGGAAACTTGATCCCCGCCATTCTCCGACGGATGTTCTGACAGCCTGCTTTCCAGCCGGCACGGTGAGTGGCGCTCCAAAGATCAGGGCTATGGAAATCATCAACGAACTGGAATCCGAGCGCAGGGGGCCTTATGCCGGAGCCGTCGGATATTTTGATTTTCGGGGCAACATGGATACCTGCATCACCATACGCACTTTTACCATACACGGCAATGAAGTGACGATTCAGACAGGCGCCGGCATCGTGGCGGACTCGGTGCCGGAAACCGAATATCAGGAAATCAGGCACAAAGCCAGGGTGCTTTTCCACGTGCTGGGAGGCGAATAAAATGCTGCTGCTGATCGACAATTACGACTCTTTTACCCACAACGTGTATCAGGCGGTGACCAGCCTCGGTCATCCGGCACAAGTGGTCCGCAACGACCGCATCACCTGCGAAGAAATTGCCGCAGGCGCCTATTCTGCGATTATCATCTCCCCTGGTCCCGGCACTCCTGAGGATGCGGGCATCAGCCGGGACATCGTAAAACAGTTTTCAGGCTCCATCCCTATTTTGGGAATTTGCCTCGGCCATCAGGTCATCGGCGATGTGTTCGGCGGCAAAGTCGTGCGGGCGCCCAAGCCGGTGCACGGCAAAGTAGCCCGGGTGCATCATGAAGGGCAGGGCCTCTATGCCGATCTGCCTCAGCCTTTCATTGCCGGACGTTACCACTCGCTGGTCGTGGATGCCCCCAGTCTGCCCGACTGCCTGCTGGTTACCGCAACGACAGACGACGGCCTGATTATGGGAATAAAACATCGCAAGCATAAAGTGGAAGGAATCCAATTTCATCCGGAATCGATTTTGACACCGGATGGCAACAAGGTACTGCAAAACTTTTTGACCCATGTGTAAGACTTGTTGCTAGACCCTGCCTGCCAAACTTTCCTTTTGTTTGCGCGTCAGCGCTTTGATCGCCATTTCCCGCCGCTGCGCTTCCTGCCTGCAGGACAGTTCTTCGATGTAAACAATTCTTACAGGCAGACGTCCGCGTGTATATCGGGCGCCAGTACCGTCATTATGAGCCGCAAGCCTTTTTTCCAGATCATTCGTCCAGCCGGTATAAAAAGTTCCGTCTGCACACTCCAATATGTAGACAAAAGCAGACATCAGTCCCAGGCCTGCCATGTTTCCGGACAGTATCCCAGGGTAGCTTTGGAACCGTTCCGTACAATCGGGGTTTTCAGGAGCAGAGGATGAAGCAACATCATCTCCTCCAGGTTGTGAACGATATATTTCATGTTCAGTTTTTCATATTCCTTGCTGCTCCGGTCGATGAGATTTTCCAATCCCACCGCTGCCTTGATCCTGTCCATCTCTCCTTTGGACAAACCGCGCTGTGTCAAGTCCACGAAATGAAACGCGATTTTCCTTTCTTTAAAATAACGCTCCGCTTTTTGTGTGTCGCGGCATTTTTTCGTGCCAAATATCTGGATGTTCACGTTTCGAACCCTTTCTTGTTCCATATTACTGACAATTGCTTTGCCGGTACGATAATTTTATCGTTAAACCTTCTTCTCTGTCCACGGCCACGGTTTTCCATCTCTCGGATTTTTCACACAAAGGCATTGATTTGGCAAATGCTTCTCCCGGTTTTTTTAGTTAAAACCTTACATTTTCATAACAAATTTCTTCTTTTTATGTAAAAAACCCACGAATTGTTTCATTGTCGCAAAAGAGCCAACAAACTTGCTATTATGTCTATTCCATTTCCTCTTTACGCAACTTCGCGCAGTTGTTACTATTAGCACATCATTATTGTGAGGTGTTATTTCAGTGGAAAAAAGTCAACTCTTGGCACGTATCAGCAAATTGGCAGCTCTTGCGCACAGCGAAGACCTTCATCTCTATTCGCTGTCTGAAGAAGCGATTAACGAAATCAAAGCGACGTTGGAATCCCTGACGGAAGAATACGTCTCCACTTATTGCTGATCTCCGGATTCTAAACTTTTTCAAAAAAGCAACCCGTAAGAACTGTATGTTTTTACGGGTTGCTTTTTTCTATATCCGGCTTTGTACCATTTAACCGCGAACAATCATTTGCCGAAAGCTTTCAGCGAAATGCCTTCCTTTTCAAATGCTGCGCGGAGGGCAGTCACCATCTGCACCGCACCGGGCGAGTCGCCATGCACACAGATCGTTTGTGCATTGAGAGGAACAACCTTGCCGTCAATGGAGATGACCTGTTTCTCTTTCACCATCATTAAAACCCGTTTCACAACCTCATCCACATCATGGATAACTGAGCCCGGCAGTTTTCGCGACACAAGAGTGCCTTTCTCCGTATAGGCCCTGTCGGCAAAAGCCTCTTCCACATAAGGAATACCCACATTTTTTGCTGCAGTCACCATCTGTGAATTGGCCAGACAAAGCATGTATAATTCGGGATTTACCATTTTGATCGCTTCAGCAATCGCAGTTGCGACTTCAAGATTGTCGCCGGCGGTATTGTAGAGAGCTCCATGAGCCTTCACGTGCTGCATCTTCAGGCCGGCAGCCCGGCAGAATGCGTCGAGGGCCCCTATCTGATACATCACCGCATGTTTCGTCTCTTCCAGGGAGAGGGCCATATTTCTGCGCCCGAAACCCACCAGATCAGGATAACCGGGATGCGCACCAACGGCTACCCCAAGTTTTTTTGCCATAAAGACCGTCTTGGCCATCACATCGGGATCTGAGGCGTGAAAACCGCAGGCGACGTTCAACGACGTCACATGAGGCATCGCTTCCGAATCATACCCAAGTGTATACGAACCAAAGCTTTCTCCCATGTCGCAATTCATGTCTATGGAAAGCATGCTAAAACACCTCCGTAATTTCAACTTTATAGTTCTGTCCGTTAACCACCAGATTCATGGCACGCCCCGCCGACACTGACGGACGAGTCTGTTGACCCGCCGGGTTCGCCACCTGAGCCGCAAGCTGTTCGTAGCGCAGACTTTCTTCCCGCAGTGCGTTTACTGCCTCTTCGTCACTACAGAGCCGGAACTTGATGACATCATCCGGTTTTGCCTGCGCAATCCGCGAAAAATCGGGACCGATGACTGTGGCGATTTTTGTGTAGCCGCCGGTCGTACCGCAATCGGCCATCATAATGATCGGCTGTCCGTTGCCTGGCACCTGCACAGCACCACGGCACAGTGCGTCCGATACAATATCGGCCTTCCCCAGATGTTTCAGCTGGGGACCTTCCAGGCGATATCCCATCCGGTCCGCATCATTCGTCACCTTGTAATCGCCTGCGCACATGGCAGACAGTGCGCCAGCTTCAAACAGATCATCCTGGGGCCCCGCCATCACCCGAAGTTCGATAGTGTCCGTATATTGTGGAATCCACTCTGACGGCAAAGCCAGTGGAGCTCCCGTCAGCTTTGCCTCTCCAGCCTGCAAAATATCACCCGGTTTCAGAACCCTGCCTGACACGCCTCCGACCGCAGCCTTGGTGTAAGTGGCGCGGCTTCCCATCACTACAGGAACATCGATGCCGCCGGCAATAGCCAGATAGCTCCTGCAGCCGCTCACGGCAAATCCGAGTTCCAACTCATCTCCCGATTGCACATCCAAAGCCTGCCACAGCCCTATCGGCCGACCATTGATTTTTGCCTCCATGGCTGCACCGCAAATTGCAATGCGACCTGCTTTTTCGAAACGATATTGACCTCCCATCAATGTCATTTCCAATACTGCCTTATCCGTCGAATTACCGCAGAGGATATTGGCCATTCTTGCTGCATAACGGTCCATCACGCCGGCACGGGGCATTCCAAACGCCAGATAATCCCAGCGCCCTTCATCCTGCACCGTTGTCATCATTCCGGGATGCACTACTGCAATCATTGCTTCTCCCCTCCCTGCGCCCCGTCATACGGCTCGATCTTCGGTACATATTTGCCTGAAGCAACCGCTTCTGCAATCATTGCGTATTCCTCCGGCGACACGGCTTCAAATTTCAGATAATCTCCTGCAGCGTAGAGAAAAGGATTGTCCGCAGCCGGATTGAATACTTTGAGAGGCGTCCTGCCAATCAATTGCCATCCACCGGGGCTTTCCATCGGATACAGGCCTGTCTGCGTTCCGGCAATTCCCACGGATCCCGCCGGAATACATGTACGTGGTTTCTCCAGCCTCGGTGCGGCGATTTTTTCCGACATTCCTCCCAGATAGGGGAATCCGGGCGTAAAACCTATCATATAGAGTTTATAGGCTGTCGAAGTATGGATGCGAATGACCTCAGAGGCATCCAGTCCCGTATGGTTTGCGACAAACGGAAGATCAGGGCCGAGTTCTCCGCCGTAGCAGGTTGGGATATATACTACCCTGCTTTGTTTTTCTTCAGCTGCCTCAGCGGACATCCCCCCATGTATTGCCATTACACGGTTTTTGATTTCACTTCGGCTGATTTGCAAAGGATTGAAATAAATCATCAAGGACCGATAGGTTGGAACCACTGCATCAATACCGACCGCAAATTCGCTTCGCACACTGGCGGCCAAGCGATGTACCGCAGCATTGACCACCGGATCGATAGCCGAGCCGAATTCCACAACCAAACCGGATTCACCCTGATTGCAAAACTTGATTTCGCCCAAGTTGGCACCCCCTGTTCTCAAGATTCCCTGCCTGTCAGATCACGGCATATGTCTCGTCCCTGACATCGCTGATAAACATATGTCCTGGCGCGTGGGTTATCATAATTTCCGGTTTGACCGCCATGGCAACAGCCTGTGGCGTAACGCCGCAAGCCCAGAAGACTGGTACTTCGCCTGGCTTGATTGTCACTGCGTCACCAAAATCAGGGCGGTTGACGTCTTTAATGCCGATGAGGGCAGGGTCACCGATGTGGATCGGGGAACCATGCACCGCAGGAAACCGGGATGTGATCTGAATCGCCTTGATGACCTGGGCAGGCATCAACGGACGCATGCTGACTACGGTAGGCCCATGGAATATCCCGGCCGGTTTGCACTCGATGTTTGTGATGTACATCGGCACATTGCATTCCTGTTCGATATGTCTTACCGGCAGACCTGCCGCAAGCATCGCAGTTTCGAACGTGAAACTGCATCCCAGCAGGAATCCTACCAGATCTTCGCGCCAAATATTGTACAGATCTGTAACTTCATCCGTCATAACGCCATTTTTATAGATGCGATACTTGGGGATGTCCGTGCGAATATCTGCTCCGGGTGCAATCTGTTTAGGTTCGCACGAACCTGCCTCAATGATGTCAAGAATCGGGCAGGGTTTGGGATTTCGCTGGGCAAAGATCATGAAATCAAGTGCCAGCTCCCTGGGCATCATGGCAAGGTTTGCCTGGGCATAGCCCTTGCCCAATCCGGATGTCGGCGCCAGATGCTTGTTCTGGCG
>CAZXCC010000120.1:0-8773 GCA_964638945.1 uncultured Veillonellaceae bacterium
TTGAAGAGGGCATCACCAGGAGCTTTTCATGCACTTCCATCCATATCGTGCTGCCGTTTTTGCAACGAATTTCCAAGGTCCTTATCGGTGGAGATTTCGGATTGTTCAAAACTTCCTCGATTCTATCCCATTGATATTCACCGTTGCTGTTATATTCCATTATGAAGTCATACGCATGAGCGCCGATTATGTTCTGGACTGTATAACCTAACTTTTTGCTCAATGCCTCATTAGCAAAATGGAATATGCCGCGCTCATCGACACACCATAAATATGCGGTGGAGTATTCCGACAAAGCTGCAATACTGCACTCCGATACAGGCAATGAATACTTCGTCTTTTTTTTGCGGTTCGTGCCAGCCATTCTCCACTCATCCCCCATCATTCCCTGCTTTTCCTGTATGAAAAGTTCGTCGAAGTTTGCCAAAAAACCTTTGTTGCCATTATCCATGTGGATAAAGAAAATCACATCGAAGTCAGAAAAACTAGTCTTTTGTCCAAAGGTCAGTAAGATTACACAAGAGAATTACATTAAAAAAGATCAGCAATAATTTCCCGGGCGCAACTTTGTCGTGTGGGAATATATCACTGAAAAGGAAAGGGTTGCTGCGGGAAAATTGCCGACCATATGACCATTTGTAGCGTTCCCTGCGGCTTCTGTTTTGTCTATCATTCCGTAGCTGCTTCTTAGAGTCGTAGCAACGGCGCCCATTATTGTTGTTAACAGGAGAGGTAACAATGCGTGATCATTTTTTTGACTGGTATGTTCGTTACAAGATCAGACATTTTTTTCGGACTTCTTTTTGTCTGGTGCCTATTCTGGCCATAATGGCAGCCCTGGCTGCTGCGCCTTTGATTCGCGCGATAGACGAACAGACACGATGGAATCTCATAGAAATCAGTCCGGATGCGGCCCGTGCTGTAGTGGGGACCTTGCCTTCGGCCCTGCTTTCTCTCATCGTTTTTTCACTGAGTATTCTCCTGCTCGCGATTCAGATGCTCAGCAGCCAACTTTCACCAAGGGTCATCGCCCGCTTTTTCGAAGATCGCGACGTAAAGTGGATTGTAGGAATCTTTGTTTTTTCACATACGTATTCTCTTTTCGCTCTGGGACGGATTGAGGACCGAGTGCCTGTGCTGCCTGTCGCAGTTGCGTTATTCCTGAATCTGTCTTGCCTTGCGGTTTTTCTCTATCTGATACAGCTTGTCGGACAGAGTTTCCGCGCTATCAAAATTCTTACTGTTATTGCAGCTGATACGAAAAAGGTAATAATGACGATGTTCCCCCATCCGTATTCGATAGAGACGGAAACGGAGAAATTGCCGAAATTGGACTTGGGCAAGCCAGACAAGAGTATCTGGAATCAAAAGAGGGCAGGCGTATTTGTTGCCTTCGACCAAGAGGGTTTGGTCGAGATTGCGGCGCGACACGACTGCTTGATCGAGCTGACGACGGCAGTGGGCGAATTTGTGGCGGAGGATCAGTTGCTTTTCCGGGTATATGGCGCCGGTGGGGAAAAAGTGGACGAAAAAAAATTGCTGCGCTGTGTCGCGCTCGACCTTGAACGCACCTTGGAGCAAGACCCCGACTTTGGTTTCCGTATTATCGTTGACATTGCCGCCAAGGCCTTATCGCCGGCAATCAATGATCCTACAACCGGAGTTCTGGCTATCGATCAATTACAGCATCTGCTCTCCCTGATAGGGAATAGGCAGCTTGAGACAGGCATTATCAAAGATTCGGAAGGGACGGTTCGTCTGATTTATCCATTTTGCGACTGGGATGATTTTGTTGTTCTCGCTGCAACTGAAATCCGGCATTATGGAGGACCGAACCCCCAAGTGACCCGGCGCTTGCTGGCCATGTATGAGTATCTTCTGCAGGAACTGCCCGAACGGCGCCAAGTGGCGATTCGCAGGGAGATGGAGCTGTTGCGGCAAACTGTGGAACAAACTTATGGCAATTCACAGGATCGGGATAGTGCTGTCGTTGCCGATATGCAGGGATTTGGTGCGCAGAGGCGAACAGGAGGATTTTCTCGTGACTTTCCCATCCCGAAATAAATATTTGCCAGCCATTCTGCTTCTGCTCTTATGGGCTATCCTACCATCAATGACTTTCGCGCAGGAAAATGCACCCAACGTGACAAGTTTGGCACGGGAAGAGCAAAACCCGATTTCGACGATGACTCAGCTCGGTCTCAGATATTCCTCCTTCACAGGTGCAGGCATAAACGGCGATCAAACTCCGAGTCAGCTTAACCTGCATATTTCAATGCCATATAAGTGGAATGAAAACTGGAATATCATCACGCAGGCGGATATGCCCTTTACCAGCTGGCGATATGGCGCATACAATTATTCCGGTGCAGGCAATCTCCTAATGCAGATGTATTTCAGCCCTCGAAAAAATAATAAGTCCCTCATGTGGGGTATAGGACCGGCAGTCCAATTCCCGACTGCAACGAACCATGTTTTTGATAATGGACAATATGCCGCGGGCCCGACAGTCGCCGTGGTAAGAAACCAAGGACGCTGGGTGAACGCACTGCAGGCGAACCATTTGTGGAAGGTCGGCGGCAGCAGCGACAGTCCTGCCATGAATTCGACCTTTATTCAGTTAGCCCTCAACTATAACCTGAAGAATGGCTGGGCCGTATCTCTGGGTTCCGGGGCTGTCATCGACTGGACGATTCAGCAGGGTGAAAAAAGCATCGTACCGGTAGGATGGTCGATCGGGCGTACGATCATACCCCGCAGGGGCGGAAATCCGATCTCGTGGAATATCGGAACTTCCTACAACGTGGTCCGTCCGGTAGGAGCCCCGCAAATGCAGTATAAGTTCCAGCTCACATTCCTCTTCCCCCAACGGACGGTCGATTCCTCCAAATGAGCCGAAATGTAATGGAACAAGAGACAGTACAAAGACTTTTGAGGAGGAGTTATGAGCAAAAAGAAGACAAAAAAGCCCAAAACATCTGCTGCGAATGATAAGGCGGTCTATCCGGAGGAAAATTTCTCAAAAACGTATCAGGAACGCTACGCCGCAGGAAAAGCGCTGAGGCAGACCTGCCCGCTTGAAGCGCACGCGAAATGGAAGTTTCCTGCAGACCGCCCGGACGCTGTTCAGCTGATTCTCGACGCTGAGAAGGGACGGCTGCCCGACTTGCTGCCTCTACGCCACGGGCGTATGGCCCGCTCTCCCTTCACCTTCTACAGGGGAGCGGCTCTAACGATGGCCAACGATCTTTCTTCCACCCCGAACACAGGGGTTTACGTTCAGTGTTGCGGGGACGCTCACCTGAGCAACTTCGGTGGTTTCGCCACTCCGGAACGAAAAATCATCTTTTCCATCAATGACCTTGACGAGACTCATCCTGCCCCCTGGGAGTGGGATGTCAAGCGACTTGCCGCTAGCTTCGTTGTGGCCTGTCAGGACAAAGGAATGAAGAACAGCGCGGCCGAGGAGTGCGTCATGGCATGCGTCCAGGCCTACCGAGAATCCATGGCCGAGTACAGCCAGATGAAGACGCTGGATCTCTGGTATGAATCGTTGGGAGTGGACAACCTGTTATCGCCGGAAAAGAACCCCAAACTCTATAAGCGTGCCATGAAGAGAATCAAGAAGGAACAGGCAAAGAGTCGCGGCGAGGAGTTATTTCCGAAGATGGCGGAACTCAAGGGAGGAAAACATGTCATCAAGGACCAGCTGCCAACCATCTTCCATAACGATGATTTTCCGCCGGCGTTGATCCGACAGGACCTCCAGGAGGCGTTTGCAGCATATCGCGACACTCTTGCGCCGGCTTACCAGAATTTGTTGGATCGCTACGAAATCCGGGACGCCGCAGTCAAGGTGGTGGGAGTCGGTAGCGTAGGGACTTACTGCTCGGTTCTGCTTCTCATGGCCGATAACGATGATCCTCTGTTTCTCCAGGTCAAAGAAGCGCGTGCCTCAGTCCTGGAAGCTTTCACCGAAGCCAGCGTCTTTCCGAACCATGGCCAGCGTATCGTGAACGGCTATCGCATGATGCAGCCTGCCAGCGATATGTTTCTCGGCTGGAGCCAGGGGCCCAAACGCCATTTCTTTATCCGTCAGCTGCGCGACACAAAAATCAGCATACTCATAGAGAATTTCAACAGTGCAGAGATGGAGCTGTATGCCACATGGTGCGGTAAGGCTCTTGCGCTTTCTCACGCCCGTTCCGGAAAATCAGCGGTTCTCAGCGGATACATGGGCAAAAGCGACGAATTCGACAGGGCCATAACAGAGTTTGCTATTGCCTATGCAAAACAGAATGCCAAAGATCATGCCGCCTTCGACAAAGCGATTCGCAAGGGCACGGTGAAAGCGGTCTTTGAAGAGGAAAAATAAAACGCAGAGACGCTATGCGATGCAGAACGGAAATTAAAATTATCAAAATTTGGAGAAACGGGGAAAACAAATGACTTTCAATAGAACTTCAATAATAATCGTGACAGGAATCCTTTTTACGCTGTTCTCTTTTGGCAGCGCGCCGGTTCACGCAAGCGGCATCCTGATGTATGAAACAGGCACACCGGGAATTGGCCTTGGCAGCGCCGGATATGCCGCCCGGGCTCAGGATGCATCTACCCTATACTATAATCCTGCCGGTATGATGCGCTTGGGGAGATCGGAATACATTACCGGATTGCAAGCACTGGTCGGCTATTCGAAATTTCAGGCGGATGCCTCCATGGCGGTTACTGGTAATGAGGGAATCAATCAGATCGGTTGGTTGCCGGGAGCCAGCTTCTATTACGTGGATACAGTAAATTCCCGCATGAAATGGGGATTCGGCACTTTCTCCAATTTCGGAGCAGCCGTACCTGCGGGCAATGGTTCACCTACACGGTACGCCTTTGATGGAGGTCTCCTGGCCGGGATAACTTTTATGCCGTCAGTGGCATATCGCATGAACGAAAAATGGTCCGTGGGACTTGCGCTAAACGCTACTCTAGGGATTTTAAACTCGCAGACGGCAATAAACAACAGGCTGGATTCCATGCCTGACGGTAAGATGGAAGTCAAGGACAACAAATGGGGGTTTGGCGGTAACTTGGGGCTTATGTACGAGGTAGATAAAAAAACCCGTCTGGGGCTTACCTACAATTCGCCTGTCAACCTGAATTTTTCGACCACACCGACCTATTCCAATCTGGGCCCGGGGATCGAAGCCATCTTGCGCAGCACAGGATTATACTGCAGACAGATTGATCAGTCCATCACGATACCCCAGCAACTGATGCTTGGGTTTGCTCGTGAAGTAAGTCCCCGCTGGACACTGATGGGGGATGTGGGATGGCAGAACTGGTCCAACTTTAGTATGCGACAAGTCACTCTTGATTCCACAACCCCCACCACGCTTACTCGTGAACTGCGCGGGCAGGATTCATGGCATGCGGCGCTCGGCGCGCAGTACAAGGCTTCTCCGAAGTGGACTTTTTCTTTTGGGGTCGGTTATGACACGAGTGCTTTTGATGCTGCCAACCAGACACTCCTTATGCCGATCGGCGCAAGCTGGAGAGTTGGCCTGGGCGCGAGCACGATGCTCAATTCGACTTCTACGCTCAACCTCGGTTATGAGGCACTTATCTCGGGAAAGATTACTGTGGACCAATCAGGAGGAGATTTGGCCGGCAGGCTCCAGGGCAGCTATGCGCAAGGTCTGATCAATTATTTCACTGTCAACTATCAGCGGAAATTCTAAAAGCATGGACAAAAAAAGATGCAGAAGGAGTGATAGACATTGTTGAAACGAAACATGGCTACAGCAACAGCATTGTCCCTGGGGTTCAACGCTTTACTGGCTCCCATCGCATTTGCCGAAAACGTTCTGCCCCATCAGCCGCCTGTTTTTAAGGGCAAGATCGAGCTGCGCGCCAAAGATTCGACACCGGATTTCCCGAAACCATTGACGGCAAAATCCGGCTCGCCCAACGTTCTGTTGATTTTGATAGACGACGAAGGCTTCGGCGCTTCCAGCACATTCGGCGGTCCGATTCCAACCCCAAATCTGGACAAGTTGGCCCAAAACGGCGTGAAATACAACCAGTTCCATACCACGGCTCTTTCATCACCGACCCGTGCCGCACTGATCACTGGTCGCAACCATCATTCGGTTCATACCGGAACCATCATGGAAACGGCAACGGGATTTCCCGGCTATGATTCCCTGATGAACAAGAGTACGGCGACCATCGGCGAGATCCTCAAGGACAGCGGCTATTCCACCGCCTGGTTCGGCAAGAACCACAACGTTCCGGACTGGCAGACCAGCCAGACCGGTCCGTTTGGCCTGTGGCCGACCAGCCTTGGCTTTGAACATTTTTACGGGTTCATCGGCGGAGAAACCAACCAGTGGACACCGGCCCTCTACAACGGCACGATTCCTGTAGACCCCTATCTGGAGAACCCGGATTACCACCTGACCACCGATCTGGCAGATAAAGCGATTTCCCATATCCAGATGCAGCACGCACTAGCTCCGGATAAACCCTTCTTTGTCTACTGGGCGCCGGGCGCGACCCATGCGCCGCATCATGTTCCCCAGGTCTGGATTGACAAGTTCAAGGGACAGTTCGACCATGGCTGGGACAAACAGCGGGAGATCACCTTTGCCAAGCAGAAAGAGATGGGAATCATTCCGGCCGATGCCGTGCTGACTCCGAGACCTAGCCAGATTCCCTCCTGGGACAGCGCTTCCCCTGAAGAACAGAAGATGTATGCACACATGATGGAAACTTACGCCGGTTTCCTCGCACAAACCGATTACGAGGCAGGCCGCATCCTTGAACAGCTGGAAAAATCCGGCGTCAGAGACAACACACTGGTCGTCTATATCAGCGGAGACAACGGCGCAAGCGGTGAAGGATCCCCGCAAGGGCTCTTCAACGAGGGGAACTTTTTCAACGGCATTCCGGAGCCCATGGAACTCAGGGCGAAATATATTGACAAGTGGGGCAGCAACTACACCTTCCCCCATTTCCCGGTGGGCTGGGCCTGGGCTATGGATACTCCGTTCCAGTGGGTGAAACAGGTCGCCTCCCATTACGGCGGCACCCGCAATGGCATGGTCATCTCCTGGCCGGCCAAAATCAAGGATATCGGGACGATTCGCAGCCAGTGGCACCATGTCATCGACATCATGCCGACGATTCTTGAAGCTGCGGGGATTCCGCAGCCGGATAAAGTGGACGGCGTAAAGCAGCACCCGATCGAAGGCGTCAGCATGGTCTACTCATTCAATGACGCCAAAGCGCCAAGCCGGCACACGACACAATATTTCGAGATTCTCGGCAACCGCGGCATTTACCACGAAGGGTGGGTGGCCTGCACTTCACCGCTTCAGTTGCCCTGGGTCGCTACTGCCAATAAGGGAGATGTCATCACCGGGTACCAGTGGGAACTCTATCATGTGGACCAGGATTTCTCCGAAGGGGTGAACCTGGCGGAAAAATATCCGGCGAAATTAAAAGAGATGCAGGACCTGTTCTTTGCGGAAGCAAAGAAATACAATGTGCTGCCGCTGGATGACAGCAAGTTTGACCGCATGAACCCGGCCATCCGGCCGAGCCTGACTCAGGGGCGGGACACTTTCACCTACTATCCCGGCATGGTCCGGATTCCGCGCGGCGCAGTGCCTGATGTTCTGAACCGCTCTTTCTCCATCACTGCGGATGTGGTGATTCCCGAAAACGGCGCAAACGGCATGCTTATCACCCACGGTGGCCGGTTTGGCGGCTATGGGTTGTACCTGCTGGGCGGGAAACTCGCCTACACATTTAATATGAACGGCATCTATGAAGCCACCATTTTGTCCGCCGAACGAATTTCCGCCGGCAGACACACCGTCGCCATGGACTTCCAGTATGCCGGTGGCGGACTGGCCAAAGGCGGCGTTGCCACCTTGATGGTTGACGGCGCGCAGGTTGGTCAGGGGCGTGTTGCCATCACTACCCCGGTGATTCTCAACACCGATGAAACGCTGGATGTCGGGGAGGATTTAGGCACGCCGCTGAGCGAAGCCTATCAGGTTCCGTTCCGTTTCAACGGAAAAATCGAACAGGTCACGATCAAGCTTCAGTCGATCGATCCGGTAGCCGAGGCCGAGCTCGGTATTGTCAAACCGGCAGCGGAGCTGAAAAAGAAAATCAGCGACTGAACCTTTTTTCCAAGGGTCGGTCAATTTCCAAAGCAAACTGAAAAACATGTTTGACTACAATTACTCTCTAAGCAATGAGGGGGTGCATTGATAGTGCAGCCCCTCATTGACGCTAAACTTTAGTTGGGAGGAAAAATTTATGAAAATGATGTCCAAAACCTTTCCTTGTGCATTGTTGGTGCTGGTCGTTACGCTTTGTTTCAGTTTGACCGCCGGGCAGTTCTTCGGAGGGGTCGCTTCAGCAGCTGAGTACAAGATGACCACTTCGTTTCCACCGGGAATCGCAATTCCCGACAAAGTCGAGACCCGTCTCGGCACACTGAAGTTTTTTGATGGGTTCCCAGATGACGCAAGTATTGCAAAGCTCTATGACAATCTCGACTTTCAACGTGCCGTGCAAGCATATCTACTGGCACTGGCTCCGGTGAACCAAGCGGCGAACCGTAATGGGATTCTCGCCTTGGGCCCTGCAAACTATACGGTGCCGATTTTTGAGCAAATCATGGATTCCAAATCACTTTTCCTCACACCGAATACGAGTACACCCTATACTTGGATTTGGCTCGACCTCCACGAAGGACCGCTGG
>CAZXCC010000121.1:0-8770 GCA_964638945.1 uncultured Veillonellaceae bacterium
CGACCCGCGCATTACGAATGCGCTGCTCTACCACTGAGCTACAGCGGCGTGTTACGCAAGAGTATTATAATCAACATACTTTGAAATGTCAATAGCCGCAAAAGGCTTAATGGCGGGCTTTCTTGTTTGCACCACCGTTAAATGCAGTCACTGCGGTCAACTTGACAGAATACCAATACTGTAAAATTGTTGAAGCAAAGCATATTGTTAAGTGAAATAGTGGCGTTTTCGGCCTCAATTGCAACGAATTGCAATGAAAATTCGGGTCGTCGCTACCAGCTACATTATTAGAATATCGGGTCTTTTTCTTGCCTTATGAAAACTTCGCAAATCAGCGTTGTTCTTTGAAAATTACCTACTTAACCTAAAAAAGACTTGATGAAAAATTTGCCAACCGCACTTTTTACAGGCTGCATCTTTTCAATCAGTTTAATTCGTCTGCCTGACGCAATAATTTCAATGCAATCGGATCAGTCACTCCCGCTGGCCGATGATGCGCACCCACGACGCTGAGCAACTCTGGCTCGGCGCCAATTTCACCGAGAAACATTACGCTGCGTTCCGGATGCGAAAAGTACACATACAAAGCATGCCTGCGATTATCCAGAAAAGCACCTTTGCCCGCCCGAGCCCATGCTTTAGCTTGTCCGGGCAAAATACCGTGCAGCAGCACTGCGGCAATTTTATCGCTGGTCGCAACATCTCCTCGTCGCCGCCCCACATCGTGCAACAAAGCGCACCGTGCCAAAAAACGACAATCAACGTCGCTTCTTCCCGCAGCAAGCCGAATGCAGTCTTCAGCGACCCGAAGACAATGATACTGATCCGGCAAATTCATTCCATAATACAACTCTTGCTCCCGCGACGTCAAATATTCACTGATAAAACCTCGATCAGCCTGAGTAATGCGGGCCTGGCAGGCCCGTATAAATTGTCTTACGCGTTTCCACATCATCCACACACTTTCTTTATTGCAGCTCGTGCATTGCCCGCATAAGCGGAAGGCATCGCGGATGATTCTATGCCCTTGTCCGGCAACGTCAGCATCAGATCTCGCTTCCCTTTGGTTTTTCAGCGGCGGAATCTTGTTGCACTCCCTGTCCTGCCTGCACGGGCAGCATTTCTTTTTGGGGTTCGGGTTCAGGTTTCCCGCCTTGCACATCATTGCTGCGCGCAAAAGCCTCACCCAACGGAGCACTATATTTGTGTTTTCATCGTAGTCTCTGCCATAAAAAACTGTCAAGAATTTTTACGCTATTTTTACATGGACTGCAAGTCGCTTGGAGTGCCGGAGCTGTTGCTTTCAGATCCATCAGGACCTGCTATTCCCTTTTTTTGCGTTTGCTCCACCATACGTACGCATATACGCCGATTATCAAGGCTGCCAGAGCCGCCAGCCTCCCTGTATGCTTGTTGAAATCGATCAAATCATGGCCTATCATGACCTCAATAAGGCAAGATGGCAATTTTCCCATCACCGTGGCCAGAAAATAATCACCAATCCCGATAAAACTTACGGCTGCCGCTGCTGTCACCAATCCAGACGGAACATAGGGCAACGCTCGAGTCAGAAGGACAGCCTGAAAACTTTTCCTGCCACTGAATTCGTTCACCTTTTCCAGATAACCTGCGCGCTCTATTGCACACAGGGCATAATTCCGGATCGATCCTCGCATCAGGTAGAATCCAATGACTGCACCGACACATTCTCCCAACCAGGAAATCAACGTGCCGTTGATAATGCCAAAAAACATCCCGTTTGCGGCGAGCAGAAAAAAATTAGGCAAAAACCCCACGGCATTAAAGGCCACCAGAATGCCAAAACTGACAAGCATTGCGGCAGTGCCAAACGAAGCAAGGAAGTTTACAGTCCCTCGAACATCTCCGCTAAGCGCCAATGCCCAAAGCGATGAATAAAAATCAGGTATTGACAGATAAATTGCAACCAGAAGCACTGTGATTCCAATTAAAGTGAACTGACGCAATCGCTTTTGGAAGGATAAAGATATTTCACAATATGTTGACAAAAGCAGAGTCTCCTTTTTTCGTGTTTGCCCTTTGTTGGGGCAGGTTTCGCCATTGCTAATAGTACGTTTTTTTTCAAACAAAATCAATTCTGTCGGTCTTCTTCAAGTTGTTGGCAGAGCTATATTTTCATCTGTGAATGATAGATAATCATCTTGAGAGGAGTGAGCCCATTGCTGCGCTGGATTGTTCTTATTGGCATTGCCTACATCGGGCTGCTATCAATTCTGTTCTTCTTCCAGGAGCAACTGCTGTATTTTCCGCAGCGCCTCTCCCCGGAAAGAAGCACCGTTCTGCACAGCAGAAAAGATACGGAATCCTTGGAACTGCGAATGTCTGACGGCACGACGGTGCGGGGATGGTTGGTCAAGAATCCGTCCCAGACCCCTTTGCGGCTCCTGTTCTACTATGGAGGCAATGCTGAAGAACTCTCCCGCATGATCGACGATTCGGGCAAATTCGGCGACCGGTCTTTGGTTCTCGTCAACTATCGCGGCTACGGAGAAAGCGGCGGCAAGCCGGGGGAAGAATCTCTAAAGCAGGATGCGCTGGAGATCTTTGACGCAATCATGAAACGACCCGATGTCGAGCCACGCAGCGCTATCCTGATGGGACGCAGTTTGGGAACCGGAATCGCGGTCCATGTTGCGGCGCACCGACCCCAAACCGGCGTGATCCTGGTGTCCCCTTATGACAGCATGGTAAGCGTTGCAAAGCTCCATTATCGCTTTTTCCCCGTCGATCTGCTATTGCGCCACCGGTTTGATTCGCTGCAATGGGCACCTGTCATCACTTCCCCCGTCTTGATGTTGGTAGCGGATGAAGATTCCATCGTGCCAAAACCACATTCCCGTTCACTGGCGGAGCATTGGGGTGGCAAGGTGGATTTCATTGAAATCGCTAAATCCGATCACAATACAATCGGTTTTCATCCCTTGTACTGGAATTCCATCCAGGATTTTTTACAGGGGATTTCGCGACAATAACGTATTTGCGCATAACCTCGGCACATGCCGTTATTCATTACTTATCGGGCTTTGCAGCTCAACCTCCAGGTAGAATTGGTAACATCGGTAGCGTTTTACTCAGTTCAGGCTGCAATATTAGATCGCTATACCCCAACCCATCCCCGCAGCGCTTCTCTGATTACCCGCTGGCGTTGTCCAGTGCTGATGATGGGATTTTACCGGGCCTGAGCAGATTATTCCACTTCACGAATATCGACTGTACCGGAAAATATATCGGCCAGTTTAAAATCATACTCCTTCACGGGTTTGCCGGGATTGCTCATCCGAAGAAACAGAACGGAGTCCCTGCTTCCTGCCTGCGAGACAATCCAAGAAGCCATCGTTCTCGCGCCGTCCGGCTTGCTCCCTGTCCTCCAGATCGAGTTATCCGGACCTTGGTCTTGCCTGTGGCTAAACGCAATGAAGTCTTGCAGTTGAAACGGCGCTTCCTGTTGCAACAGAGACTGGATGCTCTCCAGTCGCTTGACACTGCTTGTTCCTAATTTTTCGGGATTCAACAGGATTAGCTGGGGGATCAGGTAGTGATTCGTATGCTCCAAAACCCCATCCTTCGATCGTTCCACCTGATATTCACCGTTGATTCCAATTTCAAGAAAAGCGATTTCCCGCTTATCCGCAATCATCAAGAATTGAGGTCCCCAGAAATCAGAACCTAGTTTCAACGCTTCGTCCACGCTCCGGCACTGTGAAAGAATCTTCCGAATCAGTCGCGGGGTTCGCTTCAAAGTTTTATCCCGTTCCAAATATGCAGGCGGTGAAGCAGATACCACCGCAAGTCCGAATTCGTTCACTCCCGCTTTGGCTCCTGGTGCGTCATTCCCTTCGGCAACCAGCGCCAGATATTTGTAGCCTGAACCGCTCACCAGGGAAAGTCTTTGAATGTGATCCGGCTTCCAATCCCGGTTCTTGACAAGAATTGTGCCGCCGCCGTCTACTCTTGTCCCTGCCGCGCTCCACAGGGTGCAGGCCAGAACAGGAGAAGGAGAAGGAGCCAGGAGAAAAATAGCGGCCAAAAAAATGGCAAGAGTTCGTAAAACTTTAGACTTCACCTATTTGCCCTTCCTTTCACTTCAGGGTTCCTGATGTACGTCATATTTTACCATTCAACGGTTCTCATTGAAACCAAAGGCGAATCAGTCCCGAACCACTTCCGTAGCACTTCTCGCGATACCCGCTTGCGCTGCCGACAGTGATGGCGGGAATTTCGCTTGATCCGGACAGAGTGCAAGCGCCTTCCCGATTGACAATTCAATATCCGACAAAATAATTGCAATGAATTGCAACGAAAACACAAAAAAAGCATCTGACAAAATTGTCAAATGCCTTAAATTGCCTTAATTTTACTATCATCTCAAATATGGGCCTGAAGAAACCCTTAGTATTACGCGGTCTATTTTGCGATATTTCTGCTTTACATTGCCCATCCAATGCACTATTTTCCCAAAATGTGCCGCAGCGCCTCCAACGGGTCTTTATACACCATCCGGGGTCCGCTGTATCGCATGACGGCAATCACTCTCTGCCGCATATCCGGCCGGTAGCAGTGAACCGTACAGGCAGAGCACTTCGTCTTCTCCTCCCCGAACGGACAGTGTTCAAGACGATGCCGGGCATATTCCAAGAGCTCTCCGCATTCTTTGCAGAGAGTATCGCCGCCTCCATGATTCCCCTTACAGTACAGGTGAATCATGGTTTCGATACTTTTCTTTTCCCGTTCAATCCTCGGACCGGCCATGATAGCCCTCCCGTTCTGCAAAATCATCTTCCCTGTCTGTTTTGCCGCCCATCTTTGGCACATGTTTACTCAAAATAGTGCGAATAATCAAATTTCATTGTATGATAGTGATGCATACTATTTATGATTCAAGGAGGGATTTTTGAATGAGCAAAACCGACGATTTCATGCAGAATGAATTCCTGTCCTTTTACCGGCGAGCGCTAGCGGCCTTTGCACAGAATCACTCTTCTCTCTATGCAACGTTTACCCACCTGATGCCGGATAAATTTCGTTTCGGCATGCGTCTGATGGATCATGACGAGCTGTTGGGTGACTACACAATCGTGTTGGACGAAGGCAAGAACCCTCACATTGAAAATGGAAGCCTAACTTCTGAAATTCACACACCGTTTGGGGTTATCAAGCCCTACTATATCGTGGAAAAAGGCACTCTGGAAAGAATGATCCAGGACGAACCGGCCTTCGTTGCACACCCATTCGCCACCAAATTCAAATATCTTTCGGAGATAACCATCAAGTTTCAGAAATAATACGCTGTTCACCAAACAAATCCAGCGCCTTACTGATTTTGTCAGTCGCCTTCAGGCCATGGCCTGTAAGAATGACTACGGTTCTTTCTTTCGGTTGAATTTCACCCAAGCGCTGCAATTGCATGGCACCGGCAACTGTAGTTCCGGTGGTGGGTTCCACGTAAATCCCCACCCGGGCCGCAGCTTTCACGCCTTCCATAATTTCGTCTTCCTTGATCTCAACCACCAATCCACCGGTATGCTTTATCGCAGCGAGCGCCTCTGCCTGTTTTTTTGGTTTGGCGATGGAGATCCCTTCCGCGATTGTCGGCACACAGCGAGCTTCCTCCGCCTTCCCCATAAATGCGGCGTACATCGGATTGCAGTTATGCGCCTGAACAACCAAAAAACGAGGCATTCGGGAAATTTCTCCCACAGACAACAGTTCACAAAATCCTTTGTACAGACCCAGCATGCTGCTGCCGGCACCAAAAGGCACCACGATGTTATCCGGAGCGCACCAGCCCAATTGTTCCCATATCTCATATGCCATGGTCTTGCAGCCTTCAGGAAACAAGGGATGCTGGTTATGTCCGGCGTGCAGGGCAATGCCTGCCTGTTTTTCCGCCTCTTCTCTGGCTGCCAGGGTCACAGCTTCCCGGGTGCCTTCCACCTTGGTTATTTTTGCACCGTACAAATGCGCCTGCACCAGTTTTCCCATCGATGCGCTGGCAGGAGTAAAGATATGGCAATCGATGCCGGCGGCAGCGCAATAGGCGGCATACGAGGCTGCAGCGTTGCCGGAGGAATCTTCGATGATCTTTTTAATGCCCTGTTGTTTTAAATAGTTGATGACCAAGGCGGCGCCGCGGTCCTTGAAGGAACCGGTCGGCAAGAGACTGTCGGCCTTGCACAGCAAGCCCCCCAGTTTCGTTTGCACCAGAGGAGTCATTCCCTCCCCCAGTGTGACCACTTCTGCATTTTCTTCAATAGGCAACGCTTTGCGATATCGCCACAATGTCGCGTCGCCTGTTATGATATCCGACCTGCGGATCGGTTTCAAAGGAGCTTTAAGGTACCCACCGCAGGAACATTCCTGAATTCCTTCACTCATCGCAACTGTCTTCCCACATTTACTACAGGTGTAATTCACTTCAATGCATCTCCTCTTTCGAATATGCCCTTAAACTGAAGAGCTTCTTCCTGGGAAACCGGCTCACTGAAAAAATAACCCTGCACACAGTCGCAACCGAACTGGGTCAGTTTCAAAAGTTGCGGTTCTGTTTCCACGCCTTCCGCTATGACGCTCAGTCCCAGCACATGTGCCATGTCGACAATCGCCCGGATAAACCCTTCTTCTACTTCGCCATCCAGAATCCTGTCAATAAACGATTTGTCAATTTTGAGTGTTTCCACAGGCAAATTTCGCAGATAAGTCAGGGACGAATATCCTGTGCCGAAATCGTCCAGGGAAAGACGGACTCCCAGTTTACTCAGTTCACTCAATTTTTTTGTGCTGTCTTCCAGCGACTCGATCAGGACATTCTCTGTAATTTCGATTTCCAATTGTTGCGGAGAGATTCCTGAAGAGTCCAGGTTTCTGCGAACCATATCGACAAAATCACCGGATGCCAGCTGTTTCGGTGAAACGTTCACCGCCACACGGATCCCGGTGTACCCTTTATCCACCAGTCTTCTTACAAAACGGCACGCCTCTCCAACGACCCATTGTCCAATTGTCTGGATCAAACCCCTTTTTTCTGCCAGAGGAATAAATCGGGTAGGGGCTATCATGCCGTGTTTCTTGCTGTTCCAGCGGAGAAGCGCCTCAAATCCTTCTACCTTCCTACCGGCCAGGGATATCTGCGGCTGATAATCGAGATAAAGTTCACCTCTGTCCAGTGCGTGCCGCAGGCTGTTGGTCAGTACCATCTGATCATATGTTTCTTCCAGCATCTCCGGTTCATAAAAGCGCCAGCTGTTTTTGCCTGCCGACTTGGCCGCATACATGGCGATGTCCGCATTTTTCATAATCCCTTCGGCAGTGACCGCATCCACCGGATATAACGTGATTCCGATGCTTGTCGACATATGAATGCTCTGGCCCCGGATTTCGTATTCCTTGCGGATGGTCCCGACAAGACGGTCGGCGGTCTGTTCAATTCGCTTCATGTCCGCATCAGGCAGAACAACAACAAATTCATCTCCGCCAACCCTCGCCACATAGGCTCCTTCGCCTACAACACTTACAATATCCCTGCCTGCCGCAACGATCACACCATCACCATAGGTATGGCCGAAATGGTCATTTACTGTTTTGAGATCGTCCAAATCAATGAACATCACAGCTCCGGCCGACTCACCATCTCGCGCCTGGTTCATTTCTGCCTCCAGACGCAGGTTTAAATGTGCGCGGTTAGGCAATCCGGTCAATGTGTCAGAAAAGGCCAGGCGGTTTGTTTCCTGATGAAACAATGCATTTTTGACCGCAACGGTTGCTATGGTTGCAAACTGTTCAAAAATGGCAAGCTTTTCCCTGTCAATCCGGATCGGCTCTCCGAAAACGGTCATCCCAATACCGCCTATCGTCTTCCCATCGACATTCAGCGGCGCCTGCATTGCTGCGGTCATTTCCGCAGCAAATCCTCCCTCAAGCCGCTGCGGCCAATTGGCATAATCGTCTATGACCATCATTTTCCCGCTTTTGAGTATTTCAGCCAATAATCCCTTGCCGTCAAATTTCATCAGTGTTCCTGCCAACACCGCATATTTCCCCACACCGCATCTGATATTGGCGTGCTGGCCATCAGGTTCGAACAGCTGGATAAATCCGTGGGGAATTCCCATAAAGGAAGTTGCCTTGTCCAAAATATTCTGCAACGCCTTTTCCAAATCCAGCTCATAAACCAGAGACGCCGTGGTTTCCGCCAGCTGCTGCAAAAGCTGTTTCTGGTAAGAAATCCGCTCACCGGTATGAGCCCGTTCAATTGCAATCGAAGCCAAAATGCCGAATTGTCGGAAACTTTCCATGTTTTCCGGAGAGACCGGATGAATTTCATCCTGCCACGTCGCGGTCAGTACTCCTGTTATTTTTCTATCCTGCTGCAAAGGGACCATCAGGGCCGTTGTCAACCTATCGGCCCATTGTCCGGCTATACGGTGCGGATAAAGATGGTAGTCCTCTACGTAAAGAATCTCGCCGGTTTTCAGGACTTGGCCCAGCATCCCCTGCTCTACGGGTTGCGACTTCGTGCTCAATACCTGATTGATGCCAACGGCATGATGGAAAACGAAGTTTTTGCCGCCCTCATCCAGCAAGCAAATATCTCCGCCTGATGCTCCAACCAGTTTAACGGCATCCTGCAGGATGGCTTTCAGCAATCCATCGATATTTTCACCAGAGCTCATCAGAAGACCCGTAGTAGCCTGATACTGTTTTTCCCTGAGCAGAACCTCCTGCTCTTTTTGCT
>CAZXCC010000122.1:0-8681 GCA_964638945.1 uncultured Veillonellaceae bacterium
CGATGCTGGGAGCCTGTGCGGCAGTCACGAACCTATATGCGATTGCAAGGCATGGATTGGGAGCCTCCCGTATCAATGTCGGAACACTTGCAGCCGGAACCACCTGGAACGTGATTCCGGATCGCGCTTATTTCCGCATGGAAACACGCGGCGTATCCAATGAAATCAATCGGTACATGAGCGAAAAAGCCATGGAGGTGATTCGGGGAGCTGCGACCATGTACGGACTGGGTCTGGAAGTGAAGCCCGCTGCGGTGGCGCTCAGTGCTACGAATTCGGAACCGCTGGTCGAAAAAGCAACCGCTTTGGCACGGACGCTGCCGGGAGTGACGGAAATTGTAGCGGAAGCGGATTTTGGGGCTTCAGAGGATGTCACTCTGATGATGGAGAAAGTTCAGTCTCGAGGAGGGCAGGCAATGTTTGCTCTGTTCGGCACACCTGTCGGTGGCGGTCATCATAATGCTGCCTTTGATGTGGATGAGACGGTAATGCTGAACGCTGCGGAATTTATGTCGAGAATGTATGAGGTAGTGACAGCCTGATGAAATTGTGCTTCCGCTGGCTCTCCATCCTGATCGGCGCGTTCCTGCTGTGGGCAGGCTGTACTGAAAATCCATCGGTATGGCCGGTGCGCAACACTTTAGAATATCACCTCAGCCGTGCCTGGTGGAATCTGTCCGGTGAACCGGACCGGAGTCGCACAGGCCAGGTAAGTGGTTGGGTGTGGTCCGCTGATGGTCGTCCCGTAGCGAACGCAGTGGTGGTAGTTTCCGAATGGGATGGTAGAGTCAGGACTGGAAGGACAGATATCGAAGGAAAGTATCATATTTCCGGGATACCGGCTGGTTTCTACCGGATGGCGGCTGCGGCCCCCGGATATTCCGCGATACAATCAGGCGGAGTGCTGCGAGGCGTTACAATAAGACCGGAAGCAAATGCTGAGGCAATATTCTCCCTGAGACCATCAGCGCAGAGGAGTTTACCTGCGCTATCAACACCCCAATTTACAGATCCACAGGTATTGACCTGTAAAACGCCGATTCCGGGAACTGCTCGACGCGATACTTTGCAATTCAATTCCGGAATCAATGAAGAATTAATTTATCTTTACCGCCCGCCAGAATCGACAGCGCACCAATTACCCGTACTGTTGACGGTGTATCCAGGGCCAGTCGAAACCTGGGAAAGTGTGAGCATCGGATTGGCGCAGGCCGGATATGCAGTATTGGCAATCGGCCCGGCGTACGGGTTGGACCTGACAACGGATGTTGACAGGCTTTCGCAGTTGGTTTCGTTGATTCAAAATAACGGTCTGCCTGGAACGGATTCTTTGCGCGTGGCTGCTCTAGGAGGGAGTTACAGTGCTTTGCTGCTGGAACTTCTCATGTTGCGTGACCCTGGACTGGAAGCGGTGGTGCTTTTGGGGCCGCCGACCGATATGTTTGACTTTCGGAGGAGATTTGAAAGGGATGGATTTGTTCCGCCATTTGGTCTGGACCGCGCCCTGGTGGCGCTTGGTCTGCCAAGCAGGGAGCCATTGAGATATTTGACCCATTCGATGGTATATCATGTGAAGCCGGGCCTGGCTGCTACAGCGATTTTTCACAGTTATCAGGACGAGATTGTTCCTTTTCAGCAGAGTGGTCTTTTAACCGACAGTCTTCGCCAGAATGGTGTGGAAGCTGAACTGTACCTGTTTGACGGCGCCAGCCATTATCTGCTGGACGACAGTGATGCCTCACAAGTGATATATCAGAGAACCGTTGATTTTCTAAGCCGTCACGGCATGGCGCCGTTCCCGGGAAAGGGGCGATAGGATGAAACTGGACTTTCATGAAAAAGTAGTCTTGATCACCGGTGGAACTTCTGGAATCGGACTGGAAACTGCCAGGATGTTTATGGCTGCCGGTGCAAAAGTTGCTATTGCCGGGCGCTCGGTGCAGCAGGGAAATCGTGCGATGGCTGAACTGGAAGATTTCGGAACAGCTGATTTTTTCCCCGGTGATGTGTCGTTCGTTGCCGATTGTGAAAAATTCGTTGCAAAAACACTGGCACGATTTGGACGGCTCGATGTGTTGGTGAACTCAGCCGGAGCATATCTGGAAAAAGCGATCCTTGACATGTCAGAGGCGGAGTTTGACCATATAATGGCTGTAAACATTAAAGGAACCTATTTTATGTCCAAGGCTGCGCTGCAGCCGTTGAAACGAAGTAAAGGCTGCATTGTGAATGTATCTTCCGATGCGGGAATCAATGGGAATGTGCTCTGCAGCGCTTATTGCGCATCGAAAGGCGCAGTGACTGTATTTACCAAGTCGTTGGCCCTTGAAACGGCAGTTTATGGTGTACGGGTGAATTGCGTTTGTCCGGGTGACGTGGCGACTCCCATGCTTGAGCAACAGGTTGCAAAACAAGCGGATCCGGCAACATACAGAAAAGAAATGGCTTCGATTTATCCCCTGGGGCGCATTGCTGAGGCCAAGGAGGTAGCCGGAGTCATTTTGTTTCTCGCTTCCGATGCTGCGGCTTTCGTGACCGGAGCCGCATGGAGCGTGGATGGAGGGCTTACTGCCACATGAGAAGGATTCTGTTCAGGATTTTCCAATTGTTTTTTTCTCTGAAAATATTGCATGCAGAGCGACTGATATTTACCGGCCCATCTGTAATCATGCCGAATCATGTCTCGTTTCTCGATGCAATTCTGCTATATCTGTTTTTGCCGGAGTCTGTCTGTTTTGTCGTAAATTCGGAAATTGCCCGAAATCCGGTCGTAAGGTTTGGACTTCGTTTTCGCCGACACTTGGCCGTTGACCCACTGAATCCATATTCTTTGCGTGCCATTATGGGGGTTGTGACGGAAGGGCAACCTGTGGTCCTCTTCCCGGAAGGAAGAATCTCAACCACAGGCAGCCTGATGAAGATGTATGCAGGAACAGCGATGGTGGCATGGAAAACCAAGGCCTCCATATTCCCGGTCATTTTTCGGGGACCGGAATTTTCGAAATTTTCCCGAATGTCAGGTAAGCTGAAAACAAGATGGTTTCCTCCCATTGAGGTATATATCGATGAACCGCGCGGTTTGTGCATCGACTCAAACTTGAACTTCAAAGCACAAAAAGGAGCATTGGCTGACGACTTGCTGGAAAAAATGCAGAATGCCATGTTTGCAGCTCGGCGCGAGCAACATGCCGGTCGTGATTTTTTTGCACAATTGTTGGAAGCAAGCAAACTTTACGGGGTGAATCGGCCGATTGTGAGGGACATCACCCGTGTATTCACATACAGAAAACTGATCACAGGAATTCATGTCATGGCAGGCAAGATGAGGCACTTCCTGCATGAGGAAGACAGCACCGTCGGAATATTGATGCCCAACGCTGTAGCCCATGTCGTTGTGCTTTTCGCTCTTTTTCTGATGGGAAAAACACCGGCGATACTCAATTTTTCCACCGGTATCAAAAATGTGGCGGATTGTGCCCGCAATGCAAAGGTGAAAACTGTCCTGACATCAAGAACTTTTGTGGAAAAGGGCGGTTTTACCAACTTCGTGGAAAAATTGGGCGAATCATGCCGGATTTTGTATTTGGAAGACATTGCTGCCACAGTGGGATTCACTGATAAATTTCTTGGATTATGGCGTCAATGGCGGGGGGGAAAAAGCGCGTCCGGGCCCGATTCAAGATTGATACTTTTTACATCCGGTACGGAAGGGCGCCCGAAAGGGGTTGTATTGAGCCATGATGCAGTATTGGCCAATATCGACCAGGTTGCCAGTGTCATAGATTATACGCCTTCAGACCGCATGATGAATGCGTTGCCGATGTTTCACAGTTTTGGCCTGATGGCCGGCACATTGTTGCCGTTGTTTGGCGGCCTGGAAGTGTATTTGTACCCATCTCCGCTTCATTACCGGATCGTACCTGAGCTTGCATATGATTTCAACGCCACGGTATTGCTAAGTACTCCTACTTTTTTGGCCGGGTACGGAAAGATGGCGCATCCATATGATTTCTACAGTATGCGGCTTGTTCTAGCCGGCGGTGAAAAGCTGAATGCAGCGGTACGTCAGCTGTGGATGGAGAAGTTTGGTATCCGGGTGCTGGAAGGGTATGGCATCACAGAGACTTCACCCGTACTTGCGTTGAACACCTTGCTGGCTAGCAAGGCTGGTTCTGTGGGACGTTTCTTGCCAGGCATACAATGGCGCATCGAACCGGTGCCCGGTGTGGAAAAAGGCGGTAGCTTGTTTGTCCGGGGGCCGAATTTGATGCAAGGATACCTGCACTATGATCAGGGCTTCCAGACGGTGCCGGAGTGGTTTGCAACAGGGGATGTGGTAGATGTTGATGCGTCGGGATTTGTCAGCATACAGGCCCGATTGAAGAGGTTCGCCAAAGTGGCGGGTGAAATGATCAACCTGCAACTTGTGGAGGATGCAGCCACAGCCTGTTTTCCTGCAGGAACGCATGCTGTGGTGGCAGTGCCGGACAGTCGACGGGGAGAGAAACTTTTTTTGTTTACCTCGTCGAAGGCTGCAGACCGCATGATGCTTCGGGACCATCTGCTGCAAACAGGACACAGCGCGCTATTTGTTCCGGCAAAAATTATTATGATTGAAAAAATGCCTCTGCTCGGTACCGGGAAACCGGACTATATTACTTTGCAACAAAAAGCTGCAGACTATTCAGGAGAAGATGCATGAGTGGACTGAATTATCTGCTTTCCGCCCAGTTCCTGTCGGCTTTCGTCGACAACATGATTCTATTCATTGCTCAAGCTGTGATTCTTCGCGATGCGTTTCCCAACTGGTACCTGGATGCAGTGCAGGCAACGTTTTTATTTTCGTATATCATATTATCTCCTTGGGCGGGTCGTTTGGCTGACCGTTTTCCGAAACGACGCATGCTTTTTTTCGGCAACATCGTGAAATGTCTCGGTGTGACAATGTTTGTGGCGAAATATGATCCTGCATTAAGCTATGCAGTAGTCGGGATTGGAGCAGTTCTTTATAGTCCGGCCAAGTATGGCATTCTGCCGTGGATGACGAAAACCGACAAAGAACTATTGCAGGCCAACTCCTATATGGAAGGCTTTACGATTCTGGCAATTCTGACAGGGTCGGCCGCTGGAGGGTGGTTGGCGGATTATTCTATTTTTCTGGCATTGACTGCCAGTGCTGGAATGTATTTCATTTCTTCCCTTCTATGCGCAGGCATCCCGTCAAATCCTGGAGATGATTCGGTTGTGATGCATGATGCCGTTGCCTCGTTCTGCCGGGATTGTGCCATTGTACTGCAACGGCCGGAAGGAATCTTCTCTTTGTTGGGAACGAGCGGCTTTTGGCTTGCTTCGGCTGTGCTCCGTTTGTCGGTGTTTGCATGGATTCCTGTTACTTTTGGCATTCATGATAACGCAACCATCGGAATCATGATCATGATTAGCGGAGTGGGGTTGATTTGCGGCGCCGTTCTGACTCCGAGGCTTGTGCCGCCGGGGAATCGGTCCCGTATCATAGTAGCCGGGGCACTCATGGGTATTTCACTGATTCTTTTGCCATGGGTGACGTGGCTTCAGGCCGCATTGCTGCTGCAAGCGGTTTGCGGTGGCTTTGGAGGTATTTATGTAATTCCCCTGAACGCGATGCTGCAGAGGGTTGGTGAGATGACGGTAGGAACAGGCAAAATAATTGCAATCCAGAATTTTTCGGAGAATGTATTTATGTTTGGAGGAGTTCTGTGCTTTTTGGCTGCATCAAGTTTTGGAGTGCCTGTGGCGTGGTCTATGGCAGGGAATGGGATTGTTCTGTTGGGAATTGTGAGTTGCTTGTACTGGATGGGAAAAAAACTGAAGAGATGATGTAGCGGTGATACTGTTGTAAATTGCATTGCACGGTGTTATAATCAATCTGTAGAAATGTGGAAGCTGGTGAAAGAGTGGGTACTGCCCACTCTTTCCGCTTAATCTGGAGGTTGTGTCTGATGACCCGGGCGGAAATTGAAGACAAAGTGTCGGAAATAGTCACTCCGTTGCTTACCGGAACCGGTCTGGAGCTGGTGGATATCGAGTATGTTCAAGAGCGGGACTGGTATTTGCGGATTTTCATCGATAAGCCTGATGGTGTGGGAATTGATGACTGCGAGCAGGTAAGCCGCCTGATAGAGCCTGTTTTGGATGAGGTTTCTTTTTTAAATCAGGCCTATTATTTGGAAGTCTCTTCTCCCGGGCTTGACAGGGTATTACGGCGTGATCGTGATTATGTCCGATATGCCGGACGACTTGTCGACATTAAATTTTTCCGCCCACACGCAGGCAGCAAGCAATGTACGGCGACCTTGCAGGGGCTTAGTGACGGAAAGGTTTGTGTGACCATGGAGGATCAGGAGTTCAAATTCCCGATTGAGGATGTGGCACAGGTTCGTTTGCATATTTCATTTGGAAAAGCGAAAAAATAGGCTAGGAGGAGTCTTGGTGAGCACAGAACTTTTATTGGCGTTTGAACAGTTGGCACGGGAACGGGGGATTGCCCCGGATGTCCTGTTTGAAGCTGTGGAAGCAGCCATGATTGCCGCGTACAAAAGAAATTTTGGAACCTCGGAAAATGTCAGGGTTGCCATGGACCGCGAAACCGGAGCTATCCATGTTTATGCCCGCAAAGATGTCGTGGAAGCGGTAACAAATCCCAAGATGGAAATATCTTTGGATGAGGCAAAAAGCATTGATATCAATTATCAGATTGGGGACGTTGTCGAACAGGAAGTAACTCCGAAAGACTTTGGCCGGATTGCAGCACAAAACGCCAAACAGGTGGTTGTGCAGCGGATTCGGGAAGCTGAGCGCAGCTTGGTTTACGAAGAATATTCAAATCGCGAAAACGACATTGTTACAGGTGTGGTGCAGCGAATCGAACAGCGGCATGTTTTTGTCGATCTTGGAAAAGCGGAAGCGGTTTTGCCTCCGACGGAACAGATTACTGGCGAGCCGTACCGCTATGGTGAGCGGATAAAGACCTATATAATAGAAGTAAAAAAATTGCCCAAAGGTCCCCAGATCATGTTGTCGCGCACTCATCCCGGCCTGCTCAGGAGATTGTTTGAACTGGAAGTGCCGGAAATTCACGATGGAGTTGTGGAAATTAAGTCTGTTGCCCGTGAACCGGGGCTACGTTCCAAAATTGCCGTGTATTCAGCGGATGAGAATATTGATCCGGTTGGTGCCTGTGTTGGGCACAAGGGACTTCGGGTCCAGATGATCGTCAATGAACTGCGGGGCGAAAAGATTGACATCGTCCGCTGGAGTGAAAACCCGGAGGAATATATTGCGAATGCTTTGAGTCCTGCCAAGGTGATAGCAGTGGAAATTTTTGAATCCGATAAAGCTTCACGCGTCATTGTGCCGGATTATCAGCTTTCCCTGGCAATCGGCAGGGAGGGTCAGAATGCACGCCTGGCTGCAAAATTGACAGGTTGGAAGATTGACATCAAGAGTGAATCTCAGGCGTTGACTGCCCACGAAGATCAGGATGAGTCATGATTAAACCGAAAAAGGTGCCTCAACGTTTATGCAGTGGCTGTCAAGCTTTTCAGGATAAGAAAGCATTGATGCGAATTGTTCGGACACCGTCCGGTGAAGTAGTGATTGATCCGTCAGGCAAAGCCCCCGGAAGGGGAGCATATGTCTGCCGCAATGCCGAATGCATTCGCAAAGCTGCAACAGGCAAAGGACTGGAGCGTGCCTTAAAGACGGCAGTACCCTCTGCTGTTTATGAAATGTTAAAAGCACAGACAGAAAAGTCATGAGCGAGGGGAAAATTATCGGTTTACTGGGATTGGCGCAGAGCGCAGGGTGCATTGCGTCAGGAGCCATGGCAACGGAGCGGGCGGTATTATCCGGTCGATGCAAGTTGTTACTGGTCGCTGTAGATACAGCTCCTGAAACTGTTAAGCGCCTCGAATCCATGTCAAGACAGATGAATGTTCCTGTCTCTCGGGTGTTAACCAAGCAACAATTGGGAACTGCGATCGGGAAAAGTCAAAAGGCTGCCCTTGCAGTGACTGATATCGGATTTGCCGGCTCCCTGCGACGTATGGTTTCACCTGAGTGCGTCTGACGGAGAACTTTTTTGGAGGCGATACAATGACCAATAAATATCGAGTGCATGAACTTGCGAAGGAATTTACTACCAGCAGTAAAGTGATTCTGGATATTCTGGCCCGCAATAACTTGCCGGCTAAAAATCATATGGCCAGTATTGAGGAAGAAGGCTACCAGATACTGGTCAAAACATTTGCTTTAAAACCGGATACGGCAGAGGAGATCAGGGAGAGGCAAAGAAAGAAAGCGGCTCTGACGCCGCCAGCTCCCAAGCCGGAGCCGCCGAAAGCCCCGCCGGCACCGCCCAAAGTTTTCTACGGCGGTGGACAACAGAGACAACAGCCAACCAGACCGCGGCAGGAGCACGGAACTTTTCCGCAGCAGCGAACAGCGACGCCCAGCGCGCCGATTGCTCCGCAGCATCTCCGTCGTCCGGTTGTTGAACCGAAAATTGTTGCGACCGAGATCCAAAAACCTTCTCAGCAACCTTCTCAGCAGCTTTCTCAGCCGGTAAAACAGGCAATACCCGCCAAACCTGCTGCAACTGCTGCTTCTGCAGTCACTCCTGGCACTGTCAAACCTGTGCAAGC
>CAZXCC010000123.1:0-8673 GCA_964638945.1 uncultured Veillonellaceae bacterium
GCCCCATCTTATCCGAAATGTACCCTGATGCCAGCACGCTGGCTATTCCGAGTATGTACGGGAGTGAGGACCAGGCGCCCATGGCGGCCCAGGAAAAGCCGCGCGCCACTTTGAGGTAGGAAGGCAGCCAAGCCATCGTTCCCCAGAATATGGACGCCAGACAGAAATAGTACAAAGTCACCAGCCAGAATCGATAATTGAAGATAAATACTTTCATATTTTCCCAGACCGACGCGTGCTCTGCCTTGGCTTCCATTTCCTTTTCCGCTTTTTGACCGGCTTCGATATAGTCACGTTCCGCCTGATTGGCCCCTTTATGCTGATGTGGATGGTCCGTCGTCCAGAACCACAGCATCAATAGCGGTAAAAGGCCAAAAACGACCAGGATGAAAAAACTGTTGCGCCAACCGTACGACTGGATAGCCCATGTCAGAAACGGCATGGCAATCGCCGGTCCTGCCATCAGGCCCACTACCCATACCGAGTTTGCTTTGCCCCTTTCACTTGGAGGGAACCAGTTTTTCACGTATTTGCTCTGCATCGGCCAGTGCATGCCTTCGCCAATTCCCAATATCAGTCTTGCTGCCAGCATGATGGTAAAAGTCGATGCCAAACCGCCGATCATCAGCGCCAGTCCCCATAGAAGAATGGATAATGACATCGCTTTCCGAGGTCCCAAAACATCGCCGATCGGACTCAGAAAGACGTTGGAAACTCCATACGCGATCAAAAACAAAGTCATGAGCAGGCCCATTTGAACCGGTTGCCCTTTGATACCCATGTCGGTAAGGAAAACATTATCGGCCAGGAGAACAGAAACGTTTACCCGATCCAAATATGCGATCAACAACGTAACCAGCAGAATCAGGACTAGAATAACCCTCTGTCTCGTGGGTTGCAATTCGGCAACGGCAGTTGCCTCGGCAGCCTTCATCTCCATGAATCTTAACCTCCTCATTTTCTTATTTGTTTACATGAATTCACACCGGACAGATCCCCCCCTTTTCTTCAAAACTCTCAAACATCAAAAACTTTTCCAGGATTCAAAATCAAATTCGGGTCCCAGGCTTTTTTTACTGCCCTCATTAAATTCAGCTCCACTGGGTCCGTGTATTCCTGCATCAACGCTTTCTTCTTGTACCCAATTCCATGCTCACCGGATAGTTTGCCACCGATCGGATAAACACGGTCGAAGATTTCATGATGAATCTTGCTCAGTCGTTCTATCCATTCATTGTCCGGGATACTTCCCTGCAAAATGGAAAGGTGGATGTTGCCGTCCCCCGCATGGCTCACTGTCCGTGCGGCTGCACCGTGCTTTTCACAGATGCTTGACATATACCTCATGACTTCAGGCATTTTGTCGATAGGTACCACAATGTCTTCGTTACTGTGCGTCAGTGTCTCATGTCGGACCGCTTCTGCGAAAGATTTTCGCGCCTTCCATATTTGGGCGGAGTTCGGTACAAGAAGAGCCAATGCGCCATTATTCGTAGCCAGTTCATCCATTATCGCCGCAATATCTTCCAGTTTTTCCTCGCTCTCGGCTTCTACCTGGAAGATTAGATAATTGCCATTCTCATCATAAGGCAATTTTTCTTTCGTAAAGTTCTCCACGCAACGAATAGCCACATTGTCCATGAATTCGATGCAGGTAGGTGTAATCCCGGCCTTGGAAATAACGGGGATGAAAGCGATTGCGGAGTCAATGTCCGGAAATACGGCAAGCAGATCCATCACATGCTCGGGAAGTGGCACCAGTTTGAGCGTCATCGTAGTGATGATGCCGAGAGTGCCCTCAGATCCGATGACCAGCTGATCCAGGCAGTACCCGGTCGTGCTTTTTTTGATGCGGCTGCCCAGCTTCGTGATTTCACCTGTGGGTGTGACCACTTCGATCTGGTATACCTGGTGTCGGGTAGTGCCGTACTTGACCGCCTTGTTTCCACCGGCGTTCGTTGCGACGTTGCCGCCTATAAAACAACTGTCTCCGCTACAGGGATCCCCTGCATAAAGAAGTCCGTTTTCCCGGGCTGTCTTCTGCACATCTTCCGTTCGTACTCCAGCCTCTACCACCATGAACATATTGACAGGATCGACCTCGATAATCCGATTCATTTTTTCCAGAGAAAGAACGATTCCCCCAAAAATCGGCACTGCCCCGCAGGAAAGCCCGGTTCCTGCACCACGCGGCACTACGGGAACCAGCTCTTTGTTTGCCAGTTTGACGATGTCAGCCACTTGTTGCGCATTCTCCGCAAAAACTACCACCTCCGGCATGTGGTGGTACCGCGTTTCAGTCACTTCGTCATGACTGTAGGGATGAAGCTTGTCCGGATCGGTACTGACATTCTTATCCCCCACAATCTTCGTCAGTTCCGCAACCATTGATGATGTAACCGGATTATAAAACCCCATTTTTTCAGCCTCCATTTTCATTCATTTTGGATAAGCGCCCGACAACAAGGATTCTCCCTGTCCAACCAGATAAGCAAAGCAGCTGCGTTGAATTTTCATTTTATTTTGTAAAATATACTTATACTGTTAATTAAAACATATTGTTTACAGTAATTAACCAATATATTTTAAATTATATGTTGTTCAGAAAACTTTTACAACACCGGGTTTTTCCAGCTTCGATTTGTGCTATCATAACCGTTGCCTGCGCATCCTCTTTGCAATCGATAAAAAAGCATGAAAATCCCGGCCAAGATGTCTGCCTCTGGCCGAACAACTTGACCGGGATTCACCGTTTACACCGATTCTTTTTTCTTGGTTAGAGTGAAGCCTTTTTCTTTGTCATCCTGGCACAATACGCCACACAAGTTGCGATGGCAACCACAATGCCCCAGCTGCTGTAATCCGCCCCGACATCCTGCATGATATTGCCATACCGGGTGATAACCAGAACCAGGACAACCATGGAAAACACACTGTAAATCAAAGATAACGCTATTGCAGTCGCATACTTGTGAGACGGCGCTATACGGGTGCCAGCGTAAAGATATGCTCCGGTTGCAGTTGCCGTAACAAACAACTCGTCAAGCATGGCGATTGCCCCGCTGCTTGGTCCCATAAAAATGTTTATGATCAGCCGATACAGTATCCGTACCACCATCATGGTTCCCAATGCCGCCGGCAGCAATACAATCCATCTAAGCACATTTGGCATGATTACACGCTCCAAAAATGTAAGCATTCGTCATAATGCAAATTTTTTCATTCGTTCCCTTTATTAGTATCTCCGATAGTTTTACAGAATGCAAGTCAATCGGAACCTGTACGGTTTGATATAATAGGATAGAAACGGACCAGCAACAGGATTGGTGATTTTATGTTAGAAAACGCTGACATAATTCTGAAAAACGGTGAAACTCGCTATGGCAAATTTGATGCCGTATTAATCGGAAAAACCGCTGAACAGGAAAATGATGACGGGGTCGTTTATATCACCAATAAACGCCTGCTTTTCGCAGGAAAGAAGATGCTGGCGTGTTCGATGGCAAAAATTTCAACCTATGACGCTACTCCCGGAAAATTATCCGTACACATGGAAAATGGCAATCTGATTGTCTTTGATACAAAAAAAACGTATGCGCCGTCAGTAATTGCTCATATTTCCTCCATTTCAAAAAGTTCCGGCCCTGAAGATATTGTTACGATAAAAACATGCGGCGAATGGAATGAAGCACAAGAGAAGGAAAGAGCGCACAAAATTGCCACCCCAGAGGTTCCTGGCACTGTACGACGGGCAAAAACAGCGAAAAAGCGCAGGAAAAGTCGAAAGAAAAAAATTGCTGAAGATTTTTTCACAGCCCTCCTGGTCCTTGTCGTCATCGCCATTCTATATTTCTTTTTATAACTGTTTCTTTTTAGTGTCCCAAAAACTATGAAGAGTAAAGCCGGAGTGGCAGTGCTGAAGTGCAAGCTTCAGCACTGCCACCCCGGCTTTATGATACAGGTTGACACCATGGATTTTCCTCAATGAAGAAAAACAGTTATATATAGTTGACCATTCAACCATATATAACTATAATGAAGAAAACTAGTTGAATATGCAACTAAAATCAAAGGAGGAACCCATGAGCAAACTGGACAGTGAAATCTTGCGGGATATTGGAGCCGTGGCTCGATCCATCCAATCCATCAGCGATATCCAATTTCGGCAGTTACGCCTACAAAAAGGACAATTTATCTTCCTGACCCGCATCTGTGAATTCCCCGGAATTAACCTCATTGATCTTTCAAACCTGTTGCGTGTCGATAAAACGACCACAACCAAGGCCGTACAAAAACTGATTGAAGCCGAATACATCCGAAAAGAGCAGGATGTCTCCGACCAGCGAGTCTGGCGATTGTATCCCGAAGACCTGGCATTGCAGAGCTATGTTCAAGTTATTGCTGCAGAAAATCAGTATATTGCTCATTGTTTTCAGGGGTTTTCAAGCCAGGAAAAAAAAGATGCAGGCAATTTGCTGGCCCGCATGCGTGATAATATTGAATGCGAATGGAAACGATTAAAGAAGAGCACTGCTGCAGCTGATTGCAAAACAGGCAACAAAACGGATAAAGGAGCAAAATAAAATGACAAACTGTATGATTCAGGAATATAAATCAGAATATAAAGAAGAACTGATCCGAATGATTCTGGCAATTCAGCAGGAAGAGTACAAGATTCCGATTTCTCGCGAAAACCAACCGGACTTGGCAGACATTCCGGAGTTTTATCAAAAAGCGAATGGGAACTTCTGGGTTGCATTGCATTCTGGGAATGTCGTAGGAACGATTGGACTGATTGATATCGGCAAACAACAGGTTGCGTTGCGGAAAATGTTTGTCAAAGCAGCTTATCGGGGAAATCAATCCGGTATTGCCCGGATGTTGCTGGAAAAAGCGGTAACCTGGTCAGCAAAGCATGGTGTGAAATTCATCTTTCTTGGTACAACCGACAAATTCAAGGCAGCACATCGGTTTTATGAAAAAAACGGATTTACAATCATGGAAAAAAGGGAGCTCCCGCCAGAATTTCCCGTAATGCAGGTGGATACGGTATTTTACCGTTTGGCAGTCAATCAAGAATTCATTTGACAGGGGCTGTACTTACCCGGTTACAACCATGCTCCTTTGACGTATACAAGGCTCTGTCCGCTGCTTCAAGCAGGGCCCCGGTTGATACTCTCTTGGCAGGAACGACAGAAGCCACCCCCAGGCTGATTGTCAGGATTCCATGTTCCGCATCGACATGAGGTATGCCCATGTCGGCAATATTTTTGCGTAAATTCTCCGCAACCAGTACTGCCCCCTCCAAATCCGTTGCAGGAAGAATACAGACAAATTCGTCGCCTCCGTAACGTGCAACGAGGTCATTCTTGCGCCGCAAAGTTTGTTCAAAATTTTTCGCAACACATTTCAGGCACTCGTCTCCTGCCTGATGACCGTACGTATCGTTATATTTTTTGAAGTTGTCGATATCAATTACGATTACGGAAATTGACGAGGAAGAACGCCAGGCCAAATCCCAGCTATATTTCAAGTATTCGTCAAAACGTCGCCTATTTGGAATCTCTGTCAGGCCATCCTGCATCGATTGCGCTTCCAGAATGCATCGATACTTTTTTAAATCGAGTTGAGTTTTCACCCTTGCTTTTACGATAACGGCACTGAAAGGTTTTGTCACATAATCGACCGCCCCGGCTTCAAACCCTTTCAATTCATTGATTTCACCGGTCTTTCCCGTCAAAAAGATAATCGGAATATTTTGAGTCCGAAAATCATTCTTTAATATCTGGCATACTTCAAAGCCGTCCATGCCCGGCAATACAATATCCAAAAGTATCAAATCGGGCGGTTCTTCGGAAAATGCAATTTCCAGAGCTTTTGTCCCGGTAGTTGCCACCCGGATATAGTATTCGGACCCCAAAAGTTCTGCAAGAACCGTAATATTTCCTGGCTCGTCATCGACAATCAATACCGTATGCTTTTTTTCACCGCCATACATATCATCACTCTCCCAAAGAAATTTCCAGATGCTTGGCAATCCTTCGCAAACTGCTCTTTGCCTTTTCGAAATCATATTTTGCAATATGAATATTCAGCGCCTCCATATCCTTTTCAAGCAGCGGATCTTGAAGATTGGCCCGAAGATTCGCCATTCTATTTACTGCACCCGGGTCATCCCGGCAAATCAATTTATACAGTTCAACGACAGCATCGGCAACCTGAGCAGAATCCATCCTTTTGCCCGGTTCCGGAATCTCTTCCGCCCACACTTCTTCCCATTCCGCTATGGCTTCCAGCAACAATCGCATTTCCAGCTTCATACCGGACAGCAACCTGTCAAACGCCGGTTTATTTCGTCCGGAAATTGCCGCCTCCAGTTCCTGCACCGCCCGCCGCACTCTATTTGCAGAAATATTTCCGGCAATCCCTTTAAAATTATGGAGGATATGCTCTGCTTCCGAATACTCCCCTTTTTCAACCAGTGAATGGACACATTCCGTAACATCTGCATAGGTGTTGGCAAAATCCTTCAACAATTGCCTGTAAATCTGTTTCTTGCCATTGATGCGCCGCAATCCGCAATCTACATCAAGCACAGCCCATTCCACTGCATCCGGTTTCAAGGGCTTCTCAACATTCGTGTCCAAGCCTCGCCTTTCGCTTCCATCCTCCACATCGCATCTCATATGTTTTCCCAGTGCGCCAATCAACTCTTCAGGAACAATCGGCTTGCTGATGCAATCGTTCATACCGACCTTCAGGCATGCCTTCTTTACAAAGCTCATCGCATGCGCCGATATTGCAATAATAGGCAAATCCTTATGTTTTTCATCCTCTCTGATCAGGCGGGTTGCCTCCAGTCCGCCCATGACAGGCATCTGTAAATCCATAAGAACAGCGTCATACCTCTTGTCCCTCAAAACATCCAGAGCTTCTTGGCCATTATTTGCTATATCTGCAGTCAGCCCTTCATTTTGAATTATTTCCACAGCCACCTGCTGGTTCAGAACATTATCCTCCACCAGCAATACTCTTGCACCGTGAATTTTTTTTCGGTATTTCTCAATGATTGACCAGTCAACGGAGCCCTCCCGATATGCCGCGTACTCCTTAGGCATATAGCCAAATTCAAGAACAACCGAGAATGTACTTCCCTTGTCGATCTCACTCTCCACGGAAATACGACCACCCATCCGATCAACCAAGTCTTTCGTAATAGCCAGTCCGAGTCCCGTCCCCCCATATTTGCGGGTCACAGAAGAGTCACCCTGTGTAAAGGCATCAAAAATCCTGTCCAGTTGGTCCGGAGCAATGCCGATTCCAGAATCCGCAACGGAAAATCTCAACAAGCAACGACATTTATCCGCATCTTTGTTAAGAAGTTCCACTTTGAGCTGCACGTTCCCTGCATGGGTGAATTTGACCGCGTTCGATGCCAAATTCAATAAAATCTGCCCCAATCGCAGTGAATCCCCGATCAGAATGCCAGGAACATCAGGTTCCGTACTGTTGACAAATTCAATATGTTTTTCCTCTGCTTTCGCAACAATAATACCCATGTTGCTGCGCAGGAGTTCCTCCAAATGAAAGGGAATCTCCTCTATTTCCAGTTTCCCTGCCTCAATTTTTGAAAAATCAAGAATATCATTGATGAGTCCAAGAAGAGATTTTGCCGATGATTCAATCTTGGACAAATAATCCTGCTGTTTTGCAGAAAGCTCCGTCTTTAGAGCGAGGCCGGAAAAGCCGATGATTGCGTTCATCGGCGTACGGATTTCATGACTCACGTTGGCCAGGAACTCGCTTTTCGCCTTGTTTGCCGCATCTGCTTCCTCCTTGGCCAAACGCAGATTCATGTCCGCCTTTTCTTTTAGCAGCAGAACAATGCCGGACCCGCTTAAGAGCATGAATATGAAAAGGCTCACAAAAGTCATGATTTGCCCTGTCCCACCGGAGAACAGCGTGTACGATTTGCTAAAATCCAGTGCGGAAGCAACTCTGAGCCCCAGGGAAATACAAATGAGGAGGAACACCAATCCGATCATAATCTGAAGACTGCTTTTGTTCTTTCCGCTCAAAAGCAAATACGCAGGAATCGCAAGCATCAGGCAGAGTGTCGAGGTCACGATGGCAATGCGAAGATTGGAGTAATCATTCAGGAACGAGATTACAATCTGTACAAAAGCTACAAAACCAGCCAGAAGCATAATTAGTGTTCTTTTTCTGTCTGTGTACGTATCCGTCATCATCATGATCGCCACCACTTCGCATGCACCGCCAAACATCATACCGACATTTGCCGCCGCCGGCGCGATCGGGCCGCGTACCACAGACATCAGCGCCTGCATGAAAAAACCAAAAGCAAAAAATAGCTGGGAAAAAAAATGATATTTCGTCGTTTCATTGAATTCCTGTTTGCTGAACGCCAGCATAAAAAGCGTGATGATGGCATATCCAATGGCAATCATGATGATGATTGTCTTAACATCCATTTTGAAACACCCCTGCCCAAAAACTACCAATTCATATTTTTCGGCATATTGGCTGGAAACTCCTGTTTTTCGGGATATATTTCACTGATTTCTTTACGAATGAAAATAGTTTCATCACTGGGTAGGATATAAGAAAACCCGGCTTGCGCCGAGCCTCTGGCGACAGCGGAAGTCGTGGGTT
>CAZXCC010000124.1:0-8644 GCA_964638945.1 uncultured Veillonellaceae bacterium
AGTCATGGGCTGGGTGGGCACCAACGGTGTGGTTGATACCAGCGGCGGGGTCACCGCCATTCAGATCCCTTCCGGCATTACGCTGCCGGCTGTAGCAACAACCAAGATGACCTACATCAATAACCTGTCCGCTGATGCAGCTCCCGGCGCAACAGCTACGACATCCCTGGATGTGTATGATTCACTCGGCAACAAGCAGACAGTGAGTCAGAAGTTCACTAAAGTTGGAACTAACACATGGATTGCGAAGGCAAGTCTGTCAGATACCAGCATTACTCCAACTCACACGATGACAGAAATTACTTTTGATTCAGCTGGCAAGATTAAGGATGTAAAAGAGATTGATACATCTGGTGGTGCAACTACGTTAGCAAAGACAACGGCAGTAAATATCACAGCTTTTCAACTTGACAACACCACTGGCTCGGTTCGTGATGCCTATTACACAGTATTTGACGCAAACTTAGATCCGCATGTGTTGAAGATGGAATTTACTCAGACTGCCAATAATACCTGGTCCTATAAGTTGACAGACTCGGCCGATACTTCAGGGACTTCTCTTATCAACGGTAATGTAACATATGCTGGTGCTGCGTATACCTTCTCAGGAACATTTCCTGCGACATTTACTGTTGGATCCGGCTCAGCTGCAGCTTCAATGACCATGGCAGCTCCGGCAGGAGGTTTGGCACCATCAGGCAATACATTTAGTGCAACGGCAACAACAACTCCTAGCCCAGCTTATACTACCTTAGCAACTGCAGTCAGTCCTTTCACTTTCACTGCCACAGGCGCAAATCAATCCACGATAACGATGGATGTAAGTGCTGTGACGCAGACTGGCGGCTCGACCACCGTTCAGGCTTCGGAACAAAACGGCAATGCGGCAGGGGCGCTTGATTCCATCACCATCGACACCACAGGCAAGATCGTCGGCAAGTTCAGCAACGGCAAAAGCCAGGATCTGGCTCAGGTTGCGATGGCGACCTTCACCAACGAAGGTGGCCTGACGCGGGTTGGCGACACCATGTTCGCGATATCCAACAACTCCGGCAATCCTTCCATCGGCACCAGCGGAACAGGTGGCCGCGGCACCCTTACCCCGGGTACATTGGAAATGTCCAACATCGACCTGGCGGACCAGTTCAGCAAGATGATCATTACGCAGCGTGGATTCCAGTCCAACTCGAAGATCATCACCGTCAGCGATGAGATGCTCGAAATTCTGGCCAATCTGAAACGGTAACATAAGGTAAGCGCCGCTCTCCGGAGGGGATAACTTCTCCGGAGAGCCCTTGATTCAAAGGAGGAGCTGTGCGATGATTAAACTGAAGAAATTCAAAGCTCAGGATCATGAAATGGTTCTCAACGCTGAGCTGATTGAAACGGTGGAAGAAACTCCGGACACGGTGATTACCCTGACGAATGGGAAAAAGATCATTGTGGAGGAAAGCATGGATGAAATCGTCAGGTTGGTCATGGATTACCGCCGCGAACTTAACCGTTTCAGCCGATAATGTCGTATAGCACATACCAGGGAGGGATTGTCAATGGCCGATGAAGAAGTCGAAGAGAAGAAGCCGAAAGGGAAAAAACCGATATTTATATATATCATTGTTGGACTGGTTTTGGTATTGATCTTAGCCGGCGGCACGGCCTATTATGTGGTGACGAATTATATGGGCGGACCCAAGACGGTGCAACGGGAACCAGGTTTTCTGATGAAACTGGGCGACCCGAAAGAAGGCTTCATCGTCAATATTGGACCGACCAACAGCGGTCGGTACTTGAAAATTGGCGTTATTCTGGAGCTGAAGCCGGACAAAAAGTGGCAGGAAAAAGCAGGAAAAACTCTTTCACCTGAAGAAATCAAGATACAGGATGCCGTCTTGCATGTTTTGCGTTCCCAACGCATTGAGGAATATGATCCGAACAAACAGGACCGGTTGAAGGAATCAATCAAACAGGAAGTAAACAAGGCATTGGGCACCGATGTCGTGTATGAAGTGTATATTACCAATTTGCTGCTGCAATAAATGAAATCATGGAAGAGCAGTAGCAAGACAGGGAGGTGAGTACAGTTGGCTGACGTTCTTTCGCAAAATGAGATTGATGAACTGTTATCCGCCATATCGACCGGCGTAGTCAGTGCGGAAAATATCAAGCTGGAACAAAAACAGAAAAAGATAAAATTATACGATTTTAAACGTCCTGATAAATTTTCCAAAGATCAGATTCGCACATTGTACATGCTTCATGAAAATTTTGCGCGTCTTTTTAACACGTATTTATCAGCCCATCTGCGGACAATGGTTCAGGTAAGCGTTGCCTCGGTGGACCAGCTGACATATGAAGAGTTTATCCGTTCCATGCCCAACCCCAGTGTGATCAGTATTTTTGAAATGAGGCCCTTGTCCGGCAATGCTCTGATGGAGATCAATCCGGCGGTTGTCTTTTCGGTGATCGACCGTTTGTTCGGCGGCGTGGGAACTCCTCCGGCAAAACCGCGTGAGCTGACGGATATTGAAGAAAGCATCGTGGCCCGACTGGTCAACAAAGCGCTGGAATGTCTGCAGGAAGCATGGCGTCAGGTTGTCAACGTGGAGCCGCGGATGGAAGCGATCGAGAGTAATCCGCAGTTTACACAGATCGTTCCTCCCAATGACATGGTTGTCATTATCACCCTTCAGACTCGCATCGCGCAGACCGAAGGGTTTATCAATCTCTGTATTCCCTATTTGGTACTCGAACCCATCATGCCGAAACTGACTACTTCGTTCTGGGTCGCCTCCTCGATTGCACGGGCCGGTTCACAGACCAATGCGGCATTATTGCAGAAAAAATTGGAACGTACGATGGTTCCTTTGACAGTCGAACTGGGAAAAGTGTCTGTCACAGTGAAAGAGATGCTTGAATTGTCGGTTGGTGATGTGATTCGGCTCGACTCCAGGGTTTCTGATGAACTTGATATAATCATCGGCCAGCATCAAAAGTTCAAATGCCGGCCGGGTAGCGCCAATAACCGTATTGCAGTTCAGATAACGCAGGCATTGACCGATGAGGAGGATGGACAACATGAGTGACAGCTTTTTGTCGCAAGAAGAAATAGATGCCCTGCTTCGGAATGAAGCAGCCCCGTCTCCGGCAGCTGCAAGCAACAACACGCAGCTTTTGTCCGAGGTGGAAATTGATGCTTTGGGTGAAATCGGCAATATTTCCATGGGGAGTGCTGCAACCACCATGTCGGTTTTATTGCAGCGCCGTGTAGAAATCACAACACCGAAAGTGTCTGTGAGTATGCTGGATGACATGAAACGGGAATTTCCCACTCCATACGTCATCGTTGAAGTGCGCTTCACGGAGGGTGTTAACGGGACAAACCTGCTGGCTATCAAAGAAGCTGACGCAGCGATCATTGCCGACCTGATGATGGGGAATGACGGCTCCAATCCGCCCGAAGGCATGAGCGAGCTGTATATGAGCGCCGTGGCGGAAGCTATGAACCAGATGATGGGTGCAACAGCCACATCCTTGTCCAATATTTTCAAAAAACGTGTGGACCTGGCGCCGCCAAAAGTCCGGTTGATTGATTTGGCTGGACCTGATATCATTACAGATAGCGTAAAGACTAACGAACCGCTGGTTCGAATCGCGTTCCGCATGGTGGTCGAAGGGTTGATCGACAGCGAAATCATGATGATGTTGCCGATCAAAGTCGCGCAGAACATGGTCGATGGGTTGCTGCATTCCACATCACCGGCCCCGGCAGCGCCTCAGCCGCAACCGCAGGCAGCAGCCATGCCGCAGGCTCCCATACCCATGGCGGCCGCTCCGGCAGCGCCTCAGCCGCAACCACAGCCAGCCTACGCGCCGCAACCTACGTATGAACAACAACCGGCATATGCACCGCAGCCGACGTATGCTCCCCAGCCGACCTATGCGCAACCGCAGCAAAATGTTTTGGTCCAGCCTGCGCAATTTGCTCCACTGCGACCAGCAGGAGTTGGAGCTTCCGACTCGAATATTAATATGATAATGGATGTTCCACTTCAGTTGACTGTAGAATTGGGACGTACCCGCAAGCTGATCCGGGAGATATTGGAGCTTGCTCCGGGTTCTGTGGTTGAACTGGACAAATTGGCGGGAGAGCCGGTAGACATTCTGGTAAACGGTAAAATTGTGGCAAAAGGCGAAGTGGTGGTAATTGACGAGAATTTTGGCGTGCGGATTACCGGAATTGTGAGCTTGCAGGAGAGAGCCATTACGCTTCAGTAAACAAGAGACAGATTGCCGATGAGGCAAGGAAGGGGATTGCTGATGGGATTGAGAGTCTTGGTAGTCGATGATGCCGCGTTCATGCGAATGATGATCAAGGATATCCTTTCCAAAAACGGATTCGAAGTCGTCGGTGAGGGCGCCAATGGATTGCAGGCTGTGGAAAAGTACAAGGAGTTGAAACCGGATCTTACGACGATGGATATCACCATGCCGGAGATGGATGGAATCAGTGCGGTCAAGGAGATCAAAAAAATTGATCCGCAGGCGAAAATCATCATGTGCAGTGCTATGGGTCAACAGGCCATGGTTATTGAATCAATTCAGTCCGGAGCACGCGACTTTATCGTCAAACCGTTTCAGCCCGATAGGGTTCTGGAAGCAATTCGCAAGGCCGTTGGGTGATTATGGCATGTACCTTGCGTCGGCAATGGCTGGCTGCTGTTCTGATTTTCGTCTGGCTTGCCGGATTTAGCGGTTTGGCAGGCGCTGCAGAACAGTCTGCACCTGCTCCGTCAACCGGATATCTTCAATATCAGGAACCAGCCAGAGCAGCCGGTTCGACATGGGGAACTGTCGCATATGTCATCTCGCTCCTGGTGCTTTTTGTCGGTGTGATATTTCTCGCTTATCTCACATCCCGTTTTGTCGCTTCCCGGATGGGCGGCATAGGACAAACTGCGGGAGCCGTGATTCATATGACACTGGCATTGGGACCAAATCGCAACATTCATCTTGTGGAGATGGCGGGGCGATTTTTTGTTGTTGGAGCAACCGAGCATTCGATTCAGATGCTATTCGAGATTACTGAGCAGGAACAAATTGAAAAAATTCGTGAAACAACCACTGCTGTGCGGCCATCTTTCGAAGCGGCGCTTGGTGGACAGCTTGCAGCACTGAAACAAATGCGCGACAAATTTCCAGACATGTTTTCACCGCCACAGCGAAAAAATAGTGATGATCATGAGAAGAGGTAAGACATTGGGCAGGAAGTCCGTTTCACTGGGCCTGTTTTGTCTGGGCCTTTTCGGAGGGTTGTTCCTGACGTCCATGGTAGAAGCGGCGCCGCTGATTCCTGTTCCAAACATCAATCTGGGCGTCGAACAAGCCACGAAACCACAGGATGTCGCCCTGAGTCTGCAAATATTATTCATATTGACCGTTCTTTCTCTGGCGCCGTCCATAATTGTCATGATGACGGCGTTCACGCGTATCATTGTCGTGTTGTCCTTTCTCCGCAGTGCGCTGGCGACGCCACAAATGCCGCCCAATCAGGTCATGGTGGGGTTAGCGCTTTTCCTGACTTTTTTCACAATGTCTCCCTACCTTGAACAAGTCAATAAAAATGCCTGGCAACCTTTTCTGGCCGGACAGATTTCTCAGGAAACCGCCATGACGGAAGCCTTGAAACCCATGCGGGAATTTATGTTCAAACAGGCCCGTGAGAATGATATTGCACTCTTTGTCAATTTAAGCGACGGTCCGCGGCCTGAAAACCAGGAAGCCGTGCCTACCACGGTCCTGATTCCGGCATTCGTAATCAGTGAACTGAAGACCGCCTTCCAGATAGGTTTTTTGATCTACATTCCATTCATTGTGGTGGATATGGTTGTGGCGAGTACGCTGATGTCCATGGGAATGATGATGGTCCCGCCGGTCATGATTTCCTTGCCGTTTAAAGTCTTGCTTTTTATTTTAGTCGACGGCTGGCATCTGATTGTGCGTTCTTTATTGACCAGCTTTAATTGAAGAATTGGGGGCGCATCTTCGATATGTCGCAGGATTTGGCCATACAGATGGGGCGTGAAGCGCTTTATATGGTAATGCTTGTTTCAGCTCCGATGCTTGGACTCGGGCTTATTGTGGGAGTTGTTGTGAGCATTTTTCAGGCCACCACGCAAATTCAGGAACAGACATTGGCTTTCGTGCCGAAAATTCTCGCCACTTTTGTGGCGATTCTTATATTCGGCCCATGGATTTTGGGAATGATGGTCGATTATGCACGGGAAATGTTTTCCTCTTTCCAAATGGTAATACGATAAATTTGAGGCGCCCATGGATTTTTTTGAAATGTATGCCGCTCAATTTGTCCAGTTTTTGTTGGTGTTTTCCAGGGTTACGGGAACGCTGGCCAGTGCTCCGATTTTTGGCAGCAGGGTCATTCCAACAATCGCCCGGATCGGGTTGGCTGTGTTATTGAGCTTGTGCGTATTTCCAATGACAACGCTTCCTCCGGACCGACAACCGTCTTCATTGCTGGTGCTCTTCTGGTGGGTGCTGATCGAATTGATATATGGACTGACAGCGGGATATGTTGCAGCTCTGTTTTTTAATTCCGTTCAGATGGCAGGTCAGCTGATCGACATGCAGATCGGCTTTGGCATAGTAAACGTATTCGATCCGCAGTTTGGGCAACAGGTTCCGTTGATAGGCAACTTCAAATATCTGATGGCGATCTCGGTTTTTCTTGCATTACAGGGGCATCATATTCTGATTGGTGCGCTTGCTGATAATTTTCGTTCCGTTCCTCTGGGAGTTCAGATCTATTTGAGTGATGCGACGCCGTTCATGGTGGATGCCGTGATCAACCTTTTTGTAATGGCTCTGCGCATAGCTCTGCCGATACTCGGCACCATACTGATGACGGATGTTGCGCTGGGAATCCTTGCCCGGATCATGCCACAGATGAATGTTTTCGTTGTCGGTATTACCGGCAAGCTGATCGTAGGAATTTTCATGTTGTTTTTGATTCTGCCTTTTTATGTTTCGTTTCTGGAGGTAGGCTTTGAAGGAATTTATCGGGATTTTTCCCGTATACTGCTTATCGTCGGCAAAGGAAACCAATAAGCGTTTCATTTTTGACCTGCAGCGTTTTGATTCCTCGGAAAAAACCGAAGAACCGACGCAGCGCCGCCAGGAGGAAAGCAGGCAAAAGGGACAGGTTGCCAAAAGCGCTGAATTAAGCTCTGTATTTGTCATTTTGGCTGCTTTTGTTGCTCTAAAATTCGCAGGACCCAATATCTACGAAAAAATCACGGGCTATATGCGTCATATTTTTGGCGAAACCAACATGCGCGGTGATTTTACAATCCAGTCGGTCCATACGGTTGTGCTTGATGCAGGCATGTTGTTTCTGGATATTGTAATTCCCATAATGCTTTCAGTGCTGGCGATTTCAGTGGCCGTGAACTTTCTGCAAGTCGGGTTTATGTTTTCCTTGGAAACGATCATGCCTGATTTTAACAGGATCAATCCTATTTCGGGCCTGGGACGGATTTTTTCAAAACGATCTTTGGTTGAACTGGTCAAATCTTTGCTGAAAATTACTGTAGTCGTGTACTTCATTTACCGTTTTGTTATGCGCGAGACAGTGCGGATCCCTGCTTTGATGCAGTCGGAACTGACTGAATCCTTTGTGGTTCTGGCAAATATGATTTATGATCTGGCTCTGCAAATCCTGATGATCCTGCTCGTTCTTGCCATCCTGGACTATGGTTACCAATGGTGGGAACATCTGCAAAATATGAAGATGAGCAAACAGGAAGTCAAGGAAGAAATGAAACAAACCGAAGGAAATCCGCAGGTAAAGAGCAAGATCCGTGAAAAGCAACGTGCCATGGCCATGCGGCGCATGATGCAGGAAGTGCCGAAAGCCGATGTGGTGGTAACCAATCCGACGCACTTTGCGGTTGCCCTGAAATATGAAACCGGCATGGAAGCACCGGTAGTTTTAGCCAAAGGCGCGGATTTCATCGCACAGCGCATCAAGGAGATCGCCAAAGAAAACGATGTGGTGATCGTCGAAAACAAACCGTTGGCTCAGGCATTGTTCAGAACGGCCGAAATTGGAGAGATCATTCCGCCTGACCATTATAAAGCGGTGGCTGAAGTTCTGGCGTATGTATACCGCCTGAAAAAGAAGTATTCTTGATTTTGGAGCTGCTTCATGTCTACTAAGAATCCGATTATCAACGCATTGAACCGCTTTAGCGATGTACTGCTGGCGCTTGGCGTAGTTACCATTGTCATAATGATGATTATTCCGCTGCCTGCATTTCTGCTGGACCTGCTGTTGGCGCTCAACATCACGCTTGCACTCGTCATCGTGATGATTTCGATCTACAATGTCGAACCGCTGCAATTTTCGGTCTTCCCTTCGTTACTGCTTGTTACGACGCTATTCCGCCTTGCGCTGAACGTTTCCTCGACCCGGCTGATCCTGCTGCAGGGCTATGCCGGAGAGGTGATCCAGGCATTCGGCACCTTTGTCGTCGGGGGCAACGCCGTGGTCGGTTTTATCGTATTCGTCATCCTCATTCTTATCCAGTTCATTGTCATCACCCGCGGAGCCGAGCGCGTGGCTGAGGTG
>CAZXCC010000125.1:0-5188 GCA_964638945.1 uncultured Veillonellaceae bacterium
TTACAATTAAAAAGCCAATCGTGTAACCGGAAGCAGTCAAGTTGTAGCACGAGACAACGTGATTTGGGGAGGGTTGCTTTAAAAGCCGAGTAAGAACTCGGCTTTCCCGTTAGTAATAGACATTGAAAGGAGGCAAACCACTATTGTAGAGATTTTACTATTCTCACTAGTTGCCGGAGCAGTTGGAGCTGCCGCCGGTTACTGGATTCGAAAAAAACTGGCAGAAGCCAAAATCGCGTCGGCGGAAGAAGCTGCCCGCAAAATTGTTGATGACGCGCAACATAGTGCAGATGCCAAGAAAAAAGAATCCTTGATTGAAGCCAAAGAAGAAATCCATCGTTTCCGTGCTGAAGCGGAGCGCGAATTGAAGGAGCGTCGGTCCGAAGTTCAGCGGATGGAGCGACGGTTACAGCAAAAGGAAGAGAATCTCGACAGAAAAATCGAGTCACTTGAAAAGAAAGAAGAAAATATTTCCAAACGCGAATCCGAGCTGGATGAAACTCAGAATCAGGTAAACCAGATATTTAATAAACAGGTTGCAGAACTGGAGCGCCTGTCGGGACTGACGCAAGATGAGGCAAAAGCATTGCTGCTTTCAAACGTCGAACAGGAAATCCGGCATGAAACAGCCATGTTGATCAAAGACCTGGAGCATCAGGCGAAAGAAGAGTCCGACAAAAAAGCGCGCGAAATTGTATCGTTGGCCATTCAGCGTTGTGCGGCCGACCATGCAGCAGAAACCACCGTTTCGGTTGTTGCATTGCCAAATGACGAAATGAAGGGTCGAATCATTGGTCGCGAAGGAAGAAATATTCGCACTCTTGAGGCACTTACCGGCATTGACCTGATTATCGATGATACCCCAGAAGCAATTCTGCTTTCGGGTTTTGACCCGGTTCGCCGTGAAGTGGCCCGCCTGGCTCTGGAAAAATTAATCAGCGATGGACGTATCCACCCTGCGCGAATTGAAGAAACAGTGGAAAAAGCGCAAAAAGAAGTGGAACAGCGGATCAAGGACGCAGGGGAACAGGCGACTTTTGAAACCGGAATTCATGGGCTGCATCCAGAAATCATCCGTTTGCTCGGCAGGTTGAAATACCGAACCAGCTACGGACAAAATGTGCTGAAACACTCCATCGAAGTATCGCATCTTGCAGGGATTATGGCAGCAGAACTCGGTGTGGATGTAACATTGGCCAAAAGAGCCGGTTTGCTGCATGATATCGGTAAGGCGATCGATCATGAGGTGGAAGGTCCCCATGTAACGATTGGCGCAGATTTAGCGAAAAAATATCGTGAATCCGCAGAAGTTGTCAATGCGATTGGCGCTCATCATGGTGATGAGGAACCGAAAACCATCCAGGCAGTTCTCGTGGCTGCTGCAGATGCGATTTCGGCGGCAAGACCCGGCGCACGCCGTGAAACTCTGGAGAGTTACATCAAGCGACTGACTAAATTGGAGGAAATTGCAGACTCCTTTGAAGGTGTTGATAAATCTTTCGCCATTCAGGCCGGCCGCGAAATCAGAATCATGGTCAAACCGGATAAAATTGACGATTTGGCCTCCATCCGCTTGGCTCGTGACATTGTGAAACAAATCGAAGCAGATATGGATTATCCAGGACAAATAAGGGTGACTGTCATCCGTGAAACTCGTGCGGTAGATTACGCAAAGTAAGCAGGATTCAATAGTTGCTGATTGACTGAATTGATGCGGAAACGACCTTCTGGGTCGTTTCCGATTTTTGGGTTTATGAAGAGAGGCGAACATAGTGGCGAGAATACCGAAGGCGAATACTGCAGAAGAACGCAGCTCCGATGGCGTTAGTCTGTTAATTTCAATATTAGTCCGTTTTCCACAGATAGGTACAATTCACTTTGAGTCGAAAAACAGGATTTTACGGCTTAATTTCATGTTGGCGCGCTCCCTTTCCCCTGCAGAGATAAGTGAAGTGCAAACAAAAATGGCGGAACACATTAAGGCGTACCACCATGTTACCGGCAGGAAACCCTCCTGCGTGAATTTTGAATGCAAGCAACCGTATGAGAAATTTTGCATATTTTCCCTGTTTCGGGATTTAGCAAGTTTGTCCAAAGGGGAATTGTCGCTGTTAATCAGTATGATCACCGAACGGTTTCATGATTGCCTGATTATGGATGATCAGGATAATTTGCCTGATTTTATGGATGATCCGGGCTTTCCGGATGATATTATCGACAGTATGATGGAGAATGTGCGTTTTCAGCGGACTGCGAAAAATTTGACCGCCATGCGGGAAAATGGTCGGGTTTTAGTTTTCAACAAATAAGTGGCAGGAATTTCTAACCTTCCGACGAATGAGGATACTTTAAAGAGAGTTGTCGAATTCAGCGGAAGGAGATCCTAATATGAATGTCTTAAAGGTATCGGCAAAATCAAATCCGAACTCTGTAGCTGGCGCACTGGCGGGTGTGATTCGCGATCATGGTTCCGCTGAGGTCCAGGCGGTGGGTGCCGGGGCCTTAAATCAGGCTACAAAAGCTGTTGCAATTGCCAGAGGTTTTGTTGCGCCGCAAGGACTGGATCTCATTTGTATTCCGGCATTTACAGATATCGTAATCGATGGGGAAGAACGAACAGCAATCAAATTGATTGTTGAACCGAGGTAAGATTTTTTGCAAGTCAGGTCGTGCTCAAGTTTTGATTTTTTTGCGGGCAGCAGCGTTGCTCCCGTTGTTCTGGAGGTCACCACAGTGGAAGTCGTCGCATTCATCGGACCGACTGGTACTGGCAAAAGTCATCGGGCATCGAAGGTTGCCCATGATTGCGGCGCCGATGTAATCATTGATGATGGGTTGTTGATTAAAGACAATAAAATCATCGCTGGAACTTCGGCGAAATATGAAACCAACAAAATCCGTTCGGTAAAAAAGGCGATTTTTGATGATCCGGAACACGCTCTGCAAGTAAAATCAGCGATAACGCAGCTTCATTTTGAGAAAATATTGATTTTGGGTACTTCTCGCAATATGGTGGAAAAAATTGTGAAAGTTCTTGCGTTACCACCCATAACGCAAGTGATAAAAATCCAGGACGTATCTACTCCCGCTGCGATCATGAAAGCAAAAGAAACGAGAAGAACACAGAACAAACACATTGTTCCGGTTCCTAAAATTGAGCTGCAGCCTCATTTGCCCAATTTTATGATTGATCCGATGCGACTTTTCGCAAAATCATCCAGGCAACCCCGGTATCACTTTGGTGAAGTTTCTGTCGTGAGGCCAAACCGATTTTCCGTATTTGGCAAGCTGATCATCACAGAACGCGCTGTTTCTATGATTGTTCGGGAAGAATTGTTGAAAGATCCGAATATCGCCGCATTGACAAGGATTTCTGTGAAAAACATGGAAAATCCGGAACGTGGACTCGTATTACGTTTGGATATCACTGTACGCTATGGCATTAATATTCCTCAAACTGTACGGGCAGCGCAGGATCGTATTAAAACTCAGGTTGAATACATGACTTGGATGACGGTCACCGATGTGAATATTTATGTGCGGGGAATTGTAGCTGCAGGTAAATGAGAGGAGGGAGTTTAACTACTTGGTTGCGCATGAAGACGGGTTGGTTCTCTTTTCCGGTTACGCCAAGTTGCCAGTAGGAATCACTGCAAGTGAAATGTACAAAGTCATCGGTATTATTTTAGTTATTCGGGCAGAAACCGGGGAAATTATGGAAGCCGATTGTACTTTGGCGACTGAAGTCGCGCGTCGATGGGTTTCCAGTGCACTTGTTGGACAGTCTCTTAAAAATGGACCCGATGCGGTGCTGCGCATTATTGACAGAGTCTATCAGGGCAGCGCCAAGAAGGCTATTATGACCTCTCTGCGGATTATTTTTGATAAATACCGCAGTTACATGGAAGAACAACGGCCGTCGGAAACAGATTTTTAGTAAGCTGACGTGTCTTTGCCTGTTTCGCGCTCTGCCGGCGTTACTGTCGGGAGAGCGAATTTTTATCCTCCGCACAGCATATAAGAAAGCAGAAGGAAAGGACTTGCCATGGAACTGAATTCATATCATATTGAAAGCTTTGGTTGTCAGATGAATCTGAGCGATTCGGAAAGGATTGCCGGGCAGCTGGAAAGTCTTGGATGCTCGGCTGTCGGTACTCCGGAGCAGGCCGATATTATTGTGATGAATACCTGCTGTGTACGTGAAAGCGCTGAAAACAGGATTTTCGGCCATATTGGTGCGCTGAAAAAACTGAAAGAAAAAGAACCCCATCGGATGCTTGTTATCGCCGGCTGTTTGGCGCAAAAGGATCAGGCTGCTATTTTTCGCCGGGCGCCTCATGTCGATATCGTATTGGGAACACAGAACATAGATCGTTTGGCTGAAATACTGCTCGAAACGCATAGGAAGAAAAGACTTGTTGTATCCGGTGACTGTGCAAGCGATGGGTTGGGAGATGCTGTGCGCAAAAGTCGCAACCCTGGAGTTAGTGCCTGGATTCCGATTATGTACGGGTGTGATAATTTTTGCAGCTACTGCATTGTACCGTACGTTCGCGGCCGGGAACGAAGCCGTCCTCCGGAGGCGGTATTGGATGAAATTGCTGCATTTATCCAAGAGGGCGGTAAGGAAGTGACACTCTTGGGTCAAAATGTAAATTCATACGGAAAAAATCTTGAGGGGAAATGGGATTTTCCCAGACTGCTTGCAGAAGCCGATAAGCTTGAAGGAATTGAACGGATTCGTTTCATGACTTCACATCCCAAAGATATCAGCGAAAATTTGATAAAAGTTATGTCTGAAGGGAAAAATATTTGCCATCACCTGCATCTTCCTGTCCAGTCAGGGTGCGATGAAATACTCAGGCGCATGAATCGGGGCTATACGACGACCGCATATAAAAAAATTGTTGAAGCACTGCGTGCAGCAATACCCGATGTGAGTCTGACTACGGACCTGATTGTCGGGTTTCCTGGTGAAACGGAAGAAATGTTTGCGGAAACTTTGGCTTTTGTAAAAGAAATCAAATTTGATGCAGCTTTTACTTTTCTCTATTCACGCAGGTCCGGGACTCCGGCTGCCTCCATGTCGGAACAAATCTCTGATGCTGAAAAGCAGCACCGTCTACAACGATTGATGGATTTGCAGAACGTGATCAGCCTTGAGATGAATCAGAAGTTCTTGGATCAA
>CAZXCC010000125.1:5288-6829 GCA_964638945.1 uncultured Veillonellaceae bacterium
GATTTGCTGATGTTTCGCCTCGGTGATTTCTACGAACTTTTCTTTAGCGATGCAGAAACAGCTGCCCGTGAATTGGAAATTACGCTTACGTCGCGTGAAGCCGGCAATAACCAGCGCGTTCCCATGTGCGGCGTTCCTTATCATGCAGTGGACGGCTATATTTCACGCCTCATTGCAAAAGGCTATCGGGTTGCAATTTGCGAACAGGTGGAAGATCCCAAGGTGGCAAAAGGCATTGTTCGACGTGAAGTTGTACGTATTGTGACGCCGGGGACTATCCTTTCGGAAACGGCGTTGGCGGAGCGCGGAAATAATTTCTTGGCCTTGCTTGCAGAATATGGTGATGAGTTGGCTCTTGCCGCTGCGGATATTTCGACAGGCGAATTTTTTTGGGCACTGTTTCAGGGTATGGATCGTTATCCATCCATGCTGAATCAGATTTCTCGTCTTGCTCCATCTGAACTCGTTCTTACAGGCAAATTGGAACGATGGGAGGAATTGGAACGGTTTTTGAAAAACCGGCTTGCGGACTGTACTGTTACAAATTTTGTGTCGGATGCACCGGAATTGCTGCGTGAATTACCCGCAAAACATTTTTCTGCTTCGGATATCCCTGCGGAACCGGTTGCTTTTGCAGCCATTGCCAATTTATTGCATTATCTGCACAATACTTTGAAATCTGATTTGACCCATCTGAATCAGCTGACACGTTTTCGCCTACAGGATGTATTGATGATTGATGCGACTACTCTTCGCAATCTGGAAATCACCCGGAATATGCGCGAAGGAGGAAAGCGGGGAAGTTTGCTGGGTGTATTGGATTTCACTGTTACAGCCATGGGAGGCCGTCTTTTGCGTCAGTGGCTGGAGGCTCCCCTGATAAATCTCGTCGAGTTGGGGCGACGACATGACGCGGTGTCTGAATTGGTCGATACCCCGGCTGTCAGACAAACTTTGCGTGAACAGTTGAAATCGGTGTATGACTTGGAGCGGATTTTAACACGGATCGAAGTGGGAACAGCGAACGCTCGGGATCTGGTTGCATTGCGCAGTTCCTTCGAAGTGCTGCCTGCAGCGAAACAGTTGTTGTGCGGACTTTCCTCCGGCTTGTTGACCGATATCGGATTTCATATGGAGACGCACAGTGACTGCGCCGAAATGATCTGCGCAGCGGTAGTGGAGAGTCCTCCATTTTCAATTCGTGAAGGAGGCTTTATCCGTGACGGGTATGATATGGAGCTTGACGAATTGCGCAGCCTTTCCCGCGATAGCCGTCAATGGGTGCAGGAAATGGAAATCCGCGAAAAGGAATCGACTGGAATCAAGTCGTTAAAGATTAGCTACAATAAAGTTTTTGGTTATTATATCGAAGTGACGCATGCCAATTCGACTGCGGTGCCGGCTCACTATATACGCAAACAGACTCTTGTCAATGCGGAGCGGTATATCACGCCGGAACTGAAAGAATTTGAGACACGCATACTCGGTGCGCAGGAAAAGATCGTCAATCTGGAGTATCATCTGTTCATGACGCTGCGCGA
>CAZXCC010000125.1:6929-8600 GCA_964638945.1 uncultured Veillonellaceae bacterium
AAGTCTACATATATGCGGCAGGTTGCTTTGCTTGTGCTGATGGCGCAGGCAGGTTCCTTCGTGCCTGCCAGAGAAGCGCGGATATCGCCGGTTGACCGGATATTTTCCCGTGTCGGAGCCAGTGATGATCTGGCCACTGGACAGAGCACTTTTATGGTGGAAATGAATGAAGTATCTCACATATTAAAACATGCAACTGCCCGCAGTTTGATCATTCTGGATGAAATCGGCCGGGGCACAAGCACTTTTGATGGCATGAGCATTGCCCGCGCAGTGGTGGAACATGTCAAGGAGCGGATTCATGCAAAGACAATTTTTGCGACCCATTATCATGAACTGACCTGTCTGTCTCAGTGGCGTCCGGCCATTCAAAATTATTCCATGGCCGTCAAAGAACGTGGTAATGATGTGCTGTTTTTGCGTCGGGTGATTTCCGGCGGTGCGGATAAGAGTTACGGCATCCATGTTGCCAAGCTGGCAGGATTGCCGGGGAAGGTTGTCGAGCGTGCACAGGAATTGCTTCGTGAAACAGAAGCCGGCGCCACGTGCGGAATCGCTGCAAAACCAGCTGCCGTATCATCTGGTTCCATTGGTTCGCTGTTTCAGTCCTCGCTTGTGGATGAGATTGCCAGCCTGGATGTTGTGACGATGACTCCGCTTGAGGCGCTGAATCTACTGAATAAATTGAGCCTGCAGGCAAGGCAGGAGGCAGGAAAGAATTGAGCATTCCGATCATTCAATTGCTTGACGACAATTCCATTAATAAAATTGCTGCTGGTGAAGTGATTGAACGTCCAGCTTCCGTTGTCAAGGAATTGGTGGAAAATTCCCTGGATGCCGGTGCCAGTCGGATTGAAGTTGAAATTGAAGCCGGCGGTGTGGGATTGATTCGTGTCATGGATGACGGGTGCGGTATGGGCGAGAGTGATGTCCGTTTGGCTGTGCTACGTCACGCCACAAGCAAAATCCGAAGTTCGGACGATCTTACGGATGTTTCGTCGCTGGGATTTCGCGGCGAAGCATTGCCCAGTATTGCCTCCGTATCGCGTTTTTCTCTCATCAGCCGGCAGGAAGGAAATGAGCTGGGCGCCCGAATCGATCTGGAAGGCGGTTTGCTTCTGGATGTGGTCGAAAGCGGCGCTGAAATCGGCACGGTGGTTACCGTGAAGGATCTGTTTTTTAATACTCCTGTCCGTCTTAAATTCATGAAATCGGCTGCTGCCGAAAGTTCCCACATTCACGAGGTAATGGTAAAACTGGCGCTTTCCAGGCCTGATGTTACTTTCCGTCTGATTAACAACGGACGCACTTCCCTGCATACACCCGGAACAGGAAGATTGTCGGACGCCCTGTTGGCATTGTACGGACCGGATACGGTGCGGGAACTTTTTTCTGTCAGTTACTGCGAAGGAGACATCAGGATAAACGGTTATGCTGCAAAACCTTCACTGCGCAAAGGGTCAAGGCAGTGGCAAAGCTTCAATGTGAATCACCGGGTCATTGGCAGCCGGATGCTCAACAGGGCGGTGGATAATGCATACCAGACACTGCTGCCGGCAGGAACCCATCCTCTTGTCGCATTGCAGATCGAAGCGCCTGCGGCGCATGTGGACGTCAATGTTCATCCACAGAAAGCGGAAGTCAAGTTTCAGGATGAACGGTCAATATTCA
>CAZXCC010000126.1:0-8599 GCA_964638945.1 uncultured Veillonellaceae bacterium
TAGCGGTCAACAGCCATACTGTCAGAGTGTTGCCTTTCCCCATGATACAACCTCCTTTTATTCTATTGATCCGTCATCGGGTACCACTTTTCATTGATTCAGTAGATGTACGATTCATAGTTTGATTTTATCATTGTCTCCGTCTCGTTTCCAATAAAAAGCACATGACTGTCAATTTGAACAGGCTTGGGGCAAAATCGTGGCAACCTAACACATCCGCTGTGAAATTGCATATATCACTCAGAATTTTAGATTTTTTGATTTAAACAGCAAGAAAATCCAATACGCGCAAGAACTCGATTGCTATAATTTCAGTAATAATCCACAAAGGAGGAAATCGAAACTGGCAAAAGGCTTTCATATTTCCAAGGCGGGCTTGTTTTCGGGCTGATTTCCGATTCAAGATAGAGGAGTGACGGGGATGAACAAGATTCAGGTTCAGTTTTTAGGCAGCGGCGATGCGTTCGGCAGCGGTGGGCGATTACAGCCCTGCATATTTGTGAAAACAGCGGAAACGCGATTCATCATCGATTGCGGGGCAACCACTCTTATTGCCATGCGACGGTATGGCATCGATCCTAATGATGTGGATATGATCTTGCTCAGCCACTTGCACGGAGATCATTTTTGTGGCATCCCTTTTTTTGTTCTCGACGCCCAACTGGTCAGTAAGCGGACTAAGCCGTTACTGATCGCCGGACCTGGTGGAACGAAGCAAAAAGTTGCGATGCTAATGGAAATCATGTTTCCGGGTTCGTCCGAAGTCCAGCGGAAATTCCCCGTTGACATCATGGAACTGCAACCGGAGCAAACCCAGATACTTGCTGGGGTTACCGTCACACCTTATCCGGTAGTCCACACCACGGCAGACGATTCATTTGCGCTGCGGATCGAGTGTTCCGGGCAAAAACTGGCATATACCGGTGATACCGAATGGACGGACGCCCTGATACCGGCGTGTCAGGGGGTAGACCTGTTGATTGCAGAGGCGTATTATTACGAGAAAAAAATCAAGTACCATCTGGATTATCAGTCATTAATGGCGCGTATGCCCGATATTCGTCCGCAGCGCTTGGTTATCACCCATATGGGCGCAGATATGTTGCTGCAGGTCAGTAGGGTTGAATGCGAATACGCAGAGGATGGAAAGATGATTGCATGGTAACTGTGGGGAATTGGATCATCTGGCGCGTATTGCGAGGTTTCTGTGCCAATCATCCCGTCATTATCAGCTGATTTGGTATTGCCGGGGAGTGACGCCAAACTTGCGAAGGAATGCTTTGTGAAAGTGGCTTTGGTCAAAAAAGCCCACTTCCGCAGCCACATCGGCGATTCGGTTGCCGCAGGCCAACTTCTGGGCAGCACGGGTCAGACGGATATCCAGCAGATAGACATGTGGAGGAACACCGACAACTTTTTCAAAAACCCGGCAGCAATAGTAGGGGCTGAGCTGGGCAATATCAGCCAGATCCTCGATGGAGACATTATTACAATAATTTTCCCGGAGATAATTGCAGATTCGCCAAATCCTTGAGCGTTCTTCGCCAAGGTTGCCGTACGATGTCCGGCAATCTGCATGCCGCAGCAACAGGTCGGAAAACAAGTCGAACAGACGGCATTCCTGCTCAAGAGAGGAGGGATTTTGATATGTCGCGACATGGAAGTTCAGGATTTTCCCATACAATTCTGCATCATCGATCAAAGGCTGGGAAAAACCGATCGAATTCAAGCTGGGTCCTTTCAGGAAGCGCAGCAGGCGGTTTGTTAACGCAGGGGTTAGGCGCAATGAGCGGCAGGCATAGCTTTGTCCGGTGGGAACTGCGCTGCTGTGTGCTTCGCTAAAGCTGCTGACGAAGACGATACCAGGCGTCAGGATATCTCGTCCTTTTCTGGTTTCACAGATTCGAACACCGGATTCGGCAATCGTGAGGCACAACAGTTCATGGACATGTCGCGATACGAAGCGGGTATCGTGCAAACTACGGTAAAGTTCGAGACCTTCTATGGAAGATTGCCTGGAATATTGAATAAGGGTCGAATTGCCAGGGGAAAGTCTCATAAATGCAGGACCTTCTTTCTAGTAGCGCAATATTTTACAATCCTCTTCGCAGCCTGCCATTCATAATACAAAGAGAGTGACTTGAAGCAAGCGATCTCATCTGTATTATAATCACAAACCGAATGGATTTGAATCGCTGGACGGGAGGATTATTTATGCGCGGAGAAGCGTATGCCATAGTTGCCGCCCTGCTGTGGGGAATCAACTATCCCCTGGTGAAATGGGTACTCAGGGTTATTCCGGAAAATGATTTTTTATTAATGCGATTTAGTCTGGCAACGCTCATTTTCATTTTTTATCTATTCTTTCGGGGAGAAAATTTGCGAGTGGCCCGGTCGGATCTTTTGCGAGTGATGGCTCTGGGTGCCGTAGGCATCGGAATCTACAATATTCTGTGGACGTATGGCATTCATCGGACTACATCCGCGAATGCGGCCATATTGATTTCTGCATCGCCGATTTTTACAGGTCTATTCTCAACGTGCCAGGGAGTAGAAAAGATGCATGGCGGCAAGTGGCTGGGAACATTGTTGGCTTTTGCCGGAATCTGCATGATTGTCTATTGGACGCCCGGAGTTGAAATTTCGCTTAGTTCGCGCATGTTTACCGGCAACCTGCTGGTGTTGGGCGGTTCGGTTCTATTTTCCCTGTACGCAATCTGGGCCAAGCCGTTGCTGCGTGTATATTCTCCGCTGAAACTGACCAGTTTGGTCATGTTGACCGGATCCCTATTTCTCTGGCTTGTTGGTTGGCAGGAGTTTGACATTTCATCCTGCTTACGGCAACCATGGCCAGTTTTCCTGGGAGTATCCTATATTGTCGCACTAGGCACTGTTGTTGCGTTTCTGTTTTGGTACAAAGGCGTGCAACAAACAAGTCCATTTAAAACAATTATCTTTCATTATATTGTTCCGGTTGTCAGCATGATTGTCGGCAGTGTCTGTCTGGGTGAAATCATGAACTGGGAAAGAATTTGCGGCAGTTTGCTTGTAATTGTCGGCTTGTTGACGGTTCATTGGGGCAGAGATGGTAGTTAACCCGAGAGGATTTGCGTATGACCTGTTTGAAGAGTAAAAAATTGAAACAGGATGGAGAGACGACTTTCCGCGCAATTCCAATTTCGCGCATCCGTATCATGTTTCTATGAAATGACAGTCGAGCGCGTGGCTTTGATAGAACGGCAATAGAATTGAAATCTATGGGTTTTTGAGTTATATGCAAAATAAATAGGAGTGCATTATGTTCGCCTGGGCGTCGGTTCAGGCGATTTTTTGCACCCCGGGATTGAACTTTTTCGCGGAAATGGATCCGTTGGTAAGGAAGGGGACGGATTTTGCATAATGACGGCGGTATTGATACCGCAACCCTGCCTCAAGTTCCGCAAAAAGTCCGGTAAGGACGGCTTGAAGGCGAAGGCGGATTTGAATATCCGGCGTATTCAACGGAGTATACGAAGGGTTTTGCCAAAGCTGCGAGCAGCCGATTCATCACGCTGAAGTCATTGTGTTGCACCGCAGCTTCCAAAGCCTCTTCCACCTGATGGTTGCGGGGGATTCGCTCAGGATTGCGTTCCTTCATTAGCTGCCATGAAGCCTCTTTTGTTTCCTCTTGCCTGCCCAGCCTTGCCTGCCAAAGCTCGCTCCACCGAGAAAATTCTGCGCAGCCGAACAGCGCGGCATCCCCCTGCCGACATGACGATAACGAACGGAAAGTATTGGTATAGTCAGCGCCATACTTTTGCATCATGTCAAGAAGATCTTGAACAAGCGCTTCATCTTTGGATTCCTCGTTGAAAATTCCCAGTTTGGCTCTCATTCCTGAAAGCCAATGATTATGATACTGCTCTGCAAAACCTGCAACCGCCTCCTGAGCCAGATTAACAGCCTGCGGCCAGTCCACATGCAACAGCGGCAACAGCGTCTCGGCAAATCTCGCGAGGTTCCACCCTGCAATATTTGGCTGATTGCCATAGGCATAGCGACCTTCAGTGTCAATCGAACTGAATACCGTTTCGGGATTGTAGACATCCATGAAAGCGCAAGGGCCATAATCGATTGTTTCTCCGGCAAGGGTCATGTTGTCGGTATTCATCACTCCGTGAATAAAGCCGACCATTTGCCACTTTGAAATCAGTGCGGCCTGACGCCTGATCACTTCCTGAAGCAGCGAAAGATAACGGTTCTCATCTTTTTCAACATGGGGAAAGTGGCGATTTATTGTATAGTCAGCCAGAGACTTAAGCTCCTCAAGCGTACCCCAAGTCGAAACATACTGAAACGTTCCGACGCGCAGGTGACTGGCAGCCACGCGTGTCAAAACCGCGCCTGGCACTTCTGTTTCGCGCATCACTGCCTCACCGGTTGTCACAACCGCTAGGCTGCGGCTTGTGGCAATGTCCAACGCATGCATTGCTTCGCTGATGATGTATTCGCGCAGCATCGGACCCAAAGCCGCACGACCGTCGCCCCGGCGGGAATACGGCGTCTTACCCGAACCCTTGAGCTGAACGTCAAACCGTTCGCCTCTTGGAGTGATCTGCTCGCCAAGCAACAGGGCACGCCCGTCCCCCAGCATCGTAAAATAGCCGAATTGATGTCCGGCATACGCCTGAGCCAGCGGCAAAGACCCTTTGGGAATGCGGTTGCCGGCAAGCGTCTCCACACCCTCTTTGCTTTGTAACGCTTGAACATCCAGCCCCAGGGATACTGCCAGTGAATCGTTAAGAAGAATCAACTTCGGCGAACGTACCGGGGTTGGATTGAGCATACTAAAAAACGCTTTGGGCAGACGGGCAAAACTGTTGTCAAAGTTCCACCCTGATTCAATGATGAGTTCACTCTTTATCATCGCATCTCCAAGCTCTTTATTTCAGCAAATTCTTCCTTCGGAAATCATGAAAAAAGCCCGATTCTTACTTTATCGCCTAAAACACGTGAGAACTTTCTCCGGTTCCATAAAATTCGAGTCTACGCCTGACATACTTATTTCATTAGAGGAATGAACTCTCCATAGCCATGTTCGGCCATTTTCCCCAGCGGTCTGTCATCAAAAACATGGCCCAGGTGGCTTCCGCCAAAGCGACTCCGTGCCTCAACCTTCGTGGTTGCTCCAATATTCGTTGTGAAAGGGCGTTTTTCACAGGAATATTTTACCTTGTCGGAAGTTTTGCCATCGGATCATTGTCCAAACTCTTCAAATCGATATGACAATATCCATTTGGATTTTTTTGGAGGTATTTTTGATGATATTGCTCGGCTTCGAAGTAGTTGCTAAGCGGCATTACTTCCGTAACAATCTTCGCTCGATATTTCTTTTGTTCTAAAGCGATGATCTGATCTATCGTCGTCTTGTCCGCGGAGTCCTTGTAATAGACGCCGCTTCGGTACTGATATCCACGGTCGTTTCCCTGTCGGTTCAAAGATGTCGGATCGACCACTTTGAAGAAATAGGTCAGCAACAAGGGAAGGTCGATGATTTTAGGGTCATATTGCACATAGACTGCTTCGGCATGTCCGGTATTGCTGTAACAAACCTGTTCATACGTCGGATTCTGCGTATTGCCGTTGGCATATCCCACGTTGGTGTGCACGACGCCGTTCAATTTTTCCAGATAAGCTTCCAGGCCCCAGAAACATCCGCCTGCCAGCCATATTTCACGATAATTTGTATTCATGGCTAACCTCTTTCTGCAGCCGCTTAGGACTGCCATTATCAGTACTTTTGCACTCGACAAAAACCTAATTCACTTTTGGGCAGTAATTGAACCATTTTTCCTTATATACTAAATTATAAGCGATGAATGTTTTTTTGATAATGGAGGAGAAGACCCTTGACGTTGACGAGCTGAAAAGTACGAACTCTATGTTAGAGAAATTGTATAATACAATTACGAAGAAGTATCCTTAGGGAAAAATCATCGCCATTTTAAGTGAAGTCGAAGCTGGATCAAAGGTTGCGAAAAATTGCCGCAAATATGGGATCAGTGATGCCACATACTACAAATGGAAAGCTAAACATGAAGGGCTTGAACTGGCTGAAAAAAAGGTTGAAAGCACTTAAGAAAGAAAACAGCAAGCTGAAAAGGATTATTGTCGAACAAGCCTTGGATATTCAAGCCTTAAAAGGTGTTCTCAAAAATAGAACTAAAGCCTGAAGCAAAACACAAAATGGTTAAAGATATGACCGAGAACGGAGGGGAACCCGGCCATCATCACAAAGGTTTCACAGAAGGGTGTATGATGGAGCCGGAAGCTGTGATTGGCGACAGCGGAAGGTAAAGAGGGCGGGGAGGAAGTATGAAGGGTAAAAGGATGATTGTCTGTATGCTCATGCTCGCAGTGGCGGCGACACTAGGGTGCGGAACTGCGGCAAGCAAAACCGCACAGCAGGAAAAGACCAACCCCAAAAATGACGGCCGCCGCTATTCGCTCGAGCAAGCCATGAGCGACAATGCGCAACTTTCGACCATTGCATTCAGTGGGCTGGCATTTATCACCGGCAATTCAGGCGCCGACAGTTTCATGCCCCCGGGAAAGGTGGCCGACTTTTTTGGGTTTCAATACATGAGGGACGTCGATACTGCGGGGTACGGCCATAACAGCCAGTTTCTGACTCGGGCGGCCAATAACGTCCTGCAGATCCTGACAGCCGGGCAAAAGGCCCAGCTGGTTGCGGCTGCGAAGGAGCAGGCACCTCTATACGGGAAGTTTGCGTATAACCGTTTCGCAATCATGAAAGCCTTCCGAAGGAATCTGAACGGTGATTTGCCGGCCGGCTCAACAGGCCTTTCCATTCCGGCAGTTGCGGAATACTGCGGCAGTCTGTACCGTATTGATGCCGAACTCAGCTATACTCGCGCCGTCGTTCTGGGGAAAATAGCCGGCTCGTTTAACGATGAGCAAAAGGCGCAATTGGCAAGGATGCGGTTTGACAACTTTTCATCCTGGCCTGATGTTCCCGAAGACGAATCTCTCAAGCGCAGTATGACTCATGACGAGCATGTAGCGGTAATGACTTATGCAAGTGAGCTGTTTTCCTGGTATAAAGGCGGTGTGGAAGCGGATACCTATTTCTGCCCGGAACGGCATGGCACATATTTTGGCGGCTTCTTTCTCAAGGATTATCCGGCTATGAACAATCCGGGTCATTTCATCAGCACTTCAATGACCGGAGATTTGGGCAAGGCGTTCCTTGATGTGTTAAACTCCGAGCAGCGGGCACTAATCAGGGGGATTATTGACGAACAACGTCCAGTGCTGGGGGAGATAGCCCGGATCAGGCGAAACGTTGCTGTTGAGCTGCGTAAGGCGATGGCAGGGGAACGTGTTGACAAGGAGCAGGTGTATTCGTGGATTGCCCGGTACGGTCAATTGGACGGGCAACTCTCTGCGTTGTATGCATCACGGTTTGCGGCAGTCAACAAAACTCTGAGCGAGAGCCAGCGCGAAAAACTTGTGGTGCTGCGAAACCTTGCCGTGGTGCCGCCGGGGGCCTACCGCTTTTCAACGCCGGTATCCATGCCTGACATACCCAACACTGATTTCCTGTTCGGTGTCGGTTCAGCGCCTTTAAAAGCGGCACAAGTTGAACCGCCGCAAAATTTTTTGGCCGAGGTCAGGCGCAACGGCCCGGACGATAAAGACAAGCGAGGAAAACCCGGTGATAAGCTGCAACCGGGAAAACGGCCGCCACCGCCCGGAAAGCCATAGAAATGGAACCTATTCAGATTACAGTCAGTTGTAACTAATCGGATTTCGTCAATGATTTCCTCTCGGTATGCTCCTGTTCCACCTTTTTTCTCGGATGATTTCGTTGTTTTCGAACAGCTGGCGTGTTTCGGTCAAGTGGAAATTCGTTTCGTCAGAGGCCATATTGAAGGTCACAATAAGACGGAGCTCCCTGTTCGGCAGGGAAATGGCGTAATTTGTCACTGCTTCATAGGTCGCGTGCGCCGGATCGTTGTCGTTCACTTTCCAGGTGTTTTGCTCCTGCATATGGTATTGCGTATCGCGAATCATCATTTTTTGGTTGATGCCGCAGGAATAAACCGCCGCGCCTGTTTCGGGGTTGTAGTCGATATGAAACTGAAAATTGAAAGGAATACCTGCAGAGTGATCCGATCATGTTTGATTGCCAGGGCGGATTGTAGGAAAGCGGGTTGATGAAAAGACTTTTTCGGCAACAAGGCAACAAATCCTGCTTGACTACAGAGCCACCACTCCATAATTTGAAACAAAAAAAGGTTGTGCTGAAATATTGGTTTCTGCACAACCTTTTATGTATAGTATTGGCAGGATTACTTGCCGCCAGATACGCAATTGACAGGTACAGCGTTTTTGCCGCAACAGTTCGACTGAGGTTCAATTGAGCAGCAAAGATATGGGAATTCCTGTTTAACCGAAGAAGCATTCCCGCGCCGGATATATATATTATTTATATAAAGAAATATAATATAAGCGGGACTGTAAAAAAATACAAAGGAGTGAACGGCAAGTATGAACAAGGATATCAAAAAAATTCTCGGATTTCTCCTCATCTCCT
>CAZXCC010000127.1:0-8557 GCA_964638945.1 uncultured Veillonellaceae bacterium
GGGGTCCAGGCGGTATTTCAGCAACTTTCAGTTTCGCACCGTATTGGTCGCCAATTTTTTTGAGTTCCGGACGGAGCCGTTTGGCAATATCATGACCCTGGGAACTTCGTTCCCCCTTGGGCGCCAAATTCACCTGCAACCCGGCTTCATAGCTGCGTGACCTCATAAAGTAATGGCGGACCAATCCGTTAAAATTATATGGTGCTGCAGCTCCGACGTAAACTTGGTAATCGGTCACTTCCGGAACGGTTTTCAGAAATTGACCGAGCGCCATGGTGGCAGCCGCAGTCTGTTCGAGAGTCGTACCTGTTGGCATATCGACGATGATTTCCAATTCACTCTTATTATCAAAGGGAAGCATCTTCACCATGACACCTTTAAATGGAATGAAAAGAACAGACAGTACGAGCAAGCCTCCGACCATCGCGATAGCTATCAACCGCCTGTGACGCTGCTCAAGCAACATAACAAGCAACTGTTCATATCGATAGAGGACTCCACCTTTTTTGTTCTCAATATGGCCCTCGTGCCTGGTGACTTTCCGTAGCATAATATACCCTAGCCACGGGCTGATAATAAATGCAACCAATAGGGAAAAAATCATGGCGGCCGACGCTCCGACCGGTATAGGCCGCATGTATGGCCCCATCAGACCGGACACGAAAGCCATCGGCAAAAGAGCCGCAATCACCGCGATCGTCGCAAGAATCGTCGGATTTCCCACTTCATCTACCGCACTTGCTGCAATATCGGGAGAAACGCCCTTCTCTGAAAAATGACGGTGGATGTTCTCTACGACGACAATTGCATCGTCCACCAGAATCCCAATGGAAAAAATCAAAGCAAATAATGTCACCCTGTTCAGGGTATATCCGTAAAGATAATTTATAAGCAGTGTCAGCGCGAGAGTCACAGGTACGGCAACGGCAACCACAACCGACTCCCTCCAGCCAAGAAAAAATGCTATCAGAAAAACGACGGATACTGTGGCTATCATCATGTGGTCCAGCAGTTCATCCGACTTTTCCTTCGCCGTCTCCCCATAGTTGCGGGTCACCGTGGCCTGCACTTCAACAGGCAAAATTCCGCCGCGGAGCGCTTCTACCTTCTTCCTGGCGGTTTCAGTAATATTCGTGGCATTGGCTCCTTTTTGCTTCGCCAGGGAAATGGTCACAGCTTCATGAAGATCTTGCTGTTTGGCATGGATTCCTTTTTTTTCAGCTGCTGGACCTGTACCGAAAAACACGTAGTTTGACGGCTCTTCTGCACTATCGCGGATTTCTGCCGTGTCCCGCAAATATACAGGATGTCCCGATGCGACGCCAACAACGATGTTTCCAACCTCGTCCGCAGTTTTTAGGAATCCACCGACTTCCACGGTCATCTCACGATTGTCTCTGCTATAGTTTCCAGCTGCCTGGATAACATTTGCCTGTCCCAAAGCCTGAGATATCTGCAGTACAGACAAATTGTAGGCGCGCAGCCGGGCAGGGTCCAAAACAATCCGAACCTGTCTCTTTTGTCCACCGATAATCTGCACTTCTGATACGTTTTTATCTTTTTTCAGCTCGTCAGCCAGTTCACCGGCCACCCTCCGCAATTCGTAGCCGGTAACCCTGTCATTGTCGCTCCATAACGTCAACGACAGCACAGGAACATCATCGATTGAACGGGCTTTGACCAGGGGTTGCGATACACCTGGAGGTATCCTGTCATAGTTTGACATCAATTTGGTATAAAGCCGAACCATGCTGTCTTCTGTCTTTTCACCCACGTAGAAACGAACAATCGTCAGGTTTGAACCGGGCTGAACAATAGAATAGACATACTCCACGCCGGGAATTTCCCACAGCAGTTTTTCCATGGGCGTGGTAACCCGTTCTTCGACTTCTGACGCAGAAGCCCCCGGATAGCTGACCATCACGTCAATCATAGGTACGACGATCTGCGGTTCTTCCTCACGGGGAGTAATCGCCACAGCAAAAACGCCAAGCAACAGAGAGCCCAGAACAATAAGCGGAGTCAGTTTGGAACGAAGGAAGGCTTTTGCAATACGTCCGGAAATACCTATTCCGTTCACGGTTGCTTCACCTCATCCAGGCGTCCGCCGTCAACGGCTTTGCCAGCTCCCTTGATCACAACGCGTTCTCCAGCAGATAATCCGGAGAGAATTTCAATCCCTGCACCGGTTGGTTTTCCTGTTTTTACGAGGCGATAGGAAATCAGTCCTTTTTCGTCCACTATATATACTCCCGACAGCTGTCCTTTGCTGATGATGCTCCCGGCCGGGACAACGAGCGCCTGCCTCTGCCCCAGCGGGAATCGCACTTTTGCATATAGACCGCTGCGAAGGGATGGATCAGTCATTTCCACTTTAACATAAAAAGTATGGCTGACGGGATCAACCGAGGGAGAGGCTTCGACAACCTTCCCGCGCACAGTCCGCCCCAGAGACTCAATTGCCACTTCGACAGGCATCCCCACAACAACTTGGTTGATCAGTCGTTCATCCGCCTGTGTTTCAATACTGAAAGCCGATATATCTTCCACTGTCAAAAGATGTGAGCCTGGTGATGCCATACTGCCGGGATCAATTCTTTTGTCAGTCACCACACCGTTTGTCGGAGAAACAATCCGGGCAAAAGCCATGTTTGCCGAAGCTCTGGCATATTCAGCATCAGCCACCTTGCGGCGTGTCTCCACTTCATCGAGCTGCTGCCGGGCTACCGCCCGCTCGGCGTACAAACGTCGATACCTCTCTGCCGTCACATCAGCCAGTTCCTTCTGATGCGCAGCAGATTCCATCTGCCTGTAAATATCCTCGGCATCAATGGAAAGCAGCAACTGTCCTGCACTCACCCTTTCACCCTGCCTGACCCGGACATCAGTTACCACACCCATGATCTTTGCAGACAGCACGCTGATTGTTTTCGCCTTGACAGTTCCGGAGGTTTCGCTATAATCCGATATTTCGCCCGCCTGCAATATTGCAGTTTCAACGCCCGAAACGAGGGGTCTTTTCGGTTCCACGGCAACGGAAACGCTCTTAGCGCTGTAGCTTCTGAAGACAAAGAAGGCAGCAAGCAACAGAACCATCACGATTCCCAATCCTATAAGTCGCTTATTCCCTGTAATCTTCACTGCCTTCACGTCCTTCATTTTCTTTTTTTCAGCGGGGTTCTTTCTTCTTTTTCCGTTCTATTTTTCGCAACGGAACGGATAGGAAAAGATTCCGCCTTCCATTACTTTGACGTTTTCGAACCCTTCTCCTTCGAGGATGGCTTCCGCCTCATATCCTCTGAGGCTGATTTTACAAAAAGCCACAATTTCGTCGGTTTTCCCCAACTCTCCTATTCGGCTCCGCAACTGTCCGAGTGGAATATATTTGATGTTTTTGCAATCTGCAATTTTTACTTGCTTCACTTCGTCAGGCGTTCTCACATCAAGGAAGACAATTTTTTCATCACTCATCATCGGTTGCGCCATCAGAGAAGAAATCCCCTTAAACTTTCCTGCAAGTTTGTTCATGGCAGAGTTGGCCGCAACAGCCACATTATCGATCGGAGAGTTGTATGGCGGGGCATAGGACAGGTCAATATCGAACAGATCCGAAATGGTTCCGCCAAAAGTAATTGTGCTGGCCACCACATCGACTCTTTTGGAGATGTCTCCTTCACCGATCCCTTGCATTCCCAGCACTTTTCGCGTCGCAGCATCAACGATCAGCTTGATGGAGATCAGTTTGGCGTCAGGCATATAGTGGGGCCGGTCATGTCCTGCCACTAGCACGGAGACGTATTCATAGCCGAGGTCTTTTGCCTCGCGTTCAGTCAGCCCCGTCTTGCCGATGTTCAGGTCCATCACCCGTACGACTACGGTATTCAGAACGCCGCGGAAGCGGTCATCCCCGCCGCTCAGATTGGCGCCGATAATCCGCCCCTGCTTGTTGGCGGTGGACCCCATAGGCGACAACACCTTGCGTCCCGACACGATGTTCGTGTTTTCCACGCAATCACCGCCGGCAAAAATATCCGGATCACTCGTACGCATCCGATCATCGACCAAGATTCCACCCGTTACACCCAGAGATAGACCAGCCGCCTTTGCCAGTTCGACGTTGGGACGGGCTCCCAATGCAAGGATTACTAAATCAGCCGCCAGATTCTGTTTTTCCGTTTCCACAGCTTCAACGTTCTTCTCTCCGATGAATCGGAGTACTTTTTCTCCTGTCAGGATTTTAATTCCCTTTTCATCACAATATTTTCTCACCATGCCAGCCATTTCCGCATCCAAAAACGCAGGAAATACCTGGTCTTGCATCTCGACGACAGTAACATCCACATCCCATTGTTTCAATGCTTCGGCCATCTCCATGCCGACGAGGCCGGCTCCCACGATAACAGCCTTCTTATACTGACCGGTTTGCAAGCCTTTTCTTACAGATACCGCATCATTCGGATGCCACAAGGTGAAAATGCCATCCAGTTTAATTCCCGGCAGCGGAGGTCGAACGGCAGATGCCCCTGTGGCAATGACAAGTTTATCATAAGGGAAAATTCCTTCTTCATTGGTGAGAAGGTTTTTGACATGCACTGTCTTTGCCTGCCTGTCTATTTGGGTAACTGCGGTTTGCACCATCACATCAATGTCTTTCACATTCTTGAAAAAAGCCGGATTCCGAAGCGCTCCTGCCGGAGTTTTCATCAAGCTTTCGATCCCATCCACATCACCTGCAACAAAATAAGGCATCCCACATGCGCCGTACGAAATAATCTCACCCCGTTCGATAACGGTAATCTGCGCTTTGGGATCCTCTCGCCTGGCTTTGGATGCAGCCTTCAATCCTGCGGCTACGCCTCCGATGACTACGATTCTTTTACTCATTTCAATCCTCCCAGTTATTTTATTCTTTCCAACGAATCAGGGATTTGGCAGCAAGGGCGTATTTTTCCATTTTCCGCCAGCCTGGCTTTTTTCAGACTACCACAAGAGGGGCAAGGCATAAGGCAACCATTATTTGCGCTGTCATCGCAAGGTTCAAGCTCCCAAACCGACCCACAGTTCAAACACTTGAATCCGCGTTTTTTTGCAACATAATTGCCGCCTTTGATACAGATCTCCCTTCCCTCTACTAAAGCCCGCGCAATCTTTTCACGGGCAGAATACAGAACCCTCTGAAAAGTTGGTCGTGTAAGCTTCATTGCAGCAGCGCACTCTGCCTGTTCTTTTCCTTCCATGTCTTTCAAACGAACAGCTTCCAGTTCTTCCATGCCCAATTCAATCCGTGGACCTGCACTTGCCGGACTCGGACAAAATTTCCTGCTGCAAAGCTGCATTTCTACGATTCCCAAACTACGTTGTCTTGCCATTTTAACGCTCCTTCATAACGAGCATATGCTCATTTAGATTATAGTCAATTTATCAGACAAATGCAATAAAAAACTGCCGCCTTTAGAAGCGGCAGTTTCGAGAGATTTTGACCAGGCAAATAGAACCGGATGATGCGATGTGGCTATTTTGGCATTTCGCTCACCACAGGGGTAACGGTCCTTGTTCTGCCATTGTTGATAATCACAACAGAAAGCGTATTGCCAATCGGAATATTTTCCAATATTGACCGCAAATCTGCAATACTGTTGACATCTGTTCCGTTTATTTTCAGAATGATGTCCCCTTCCTGGATACCGGCATGGTAGGCTGGTCCATTCTTTTCGACTCGGACCACCAAGATTCCCCGATCAAATTGTGCGCGGTAGCCATTCCGTTCCGCCAAAGACCTGTCAACCAAACCGACCCCAAGATATGCCCTGATAACCTTGCCTTTTTCAATCAGAGACTGGAATATCGGACGTGCTGCGTTTATCGGGATGGCAAAGCCGATTCCTTCGACACCGGAAGCAGCAATTTTTATACTGTTGATACCAACCATCTCTCCCTCCGCATTGATCAAAGCTCCTCCAGAATTTCCAGGATTGATGGCGGCGTCTGTCTGAATCAGTTTAAATTTTCGGTCGCCTACTTCCAAATTCCGGTTCAATGCACTGATAACTCCTGCCGTTACACTGCCCCGCAGCTCCAGCCCCAATGGATTGCCTATCGCGATAGCCGGCTCGCCAACCATCAGAGTATCGGAATCGCCGAACACTATTGCAGGAAGTCCTGTCATCTCCACTTTGACCACTGCCAGGTCAGTTGCCGGGTCGGCTCCGACTACCGTCCCCGTGACGACTTTACCATCAGCGAGCGATACGACGATTTCCTGGGCTCCTTCGACAACGTGATTGTTTGTCGCAATATACCCGTTTGCATCGATGATCACACCGGACCCAACTCCCCGTTCCACCATCACCCTTTGGTCATAATTATCTCTTACATAAATTTTATTGGTGATGCCGACTACCGACGGACTCGCTTTTTTGACTGCCTGCACAATAAACGTATTGCGTGCGCTTGTCAATGTTTGCTGCGGCGCAGCTTGTGATGCAGCTGCCGTCTGCAGTTGTGGCGTAGCGGCATTACAACCGGATACCAGCAGGCTGCTCAGTAAGATGCCGACAAAAACAAATCCTGTAATTTTTTTTGTAAACAGTCTCATATAAATCTCTCCCTATATTGAATTGATATGCTGTATATAATTCATTATAGGAAGTAATTATGACAAATTTGTGACAGAATTTCAGAGAAAATGTGACATCCAAATGTTATAGTGTTTTCCGCCAATAAGTTTATCTTGACTTATCTGCAAACAAAACTGCCTCAATCAAATTGCGATTGAGGCAGTTTTGTTAGTTATTTTTTCCTCAGTCTTTCAATTGCGGCACGCACATCCTTGTCCGCAATACCATTCTTGTGCGCCACTTCCTTGATTGTCGCATTCCTGTCATAACCAGGCGAAAGCTTCAATTCATTCGCCAATGCAGCTTCGTCCACTCCAAATCTTTCCACAACTTCGTTCCACTTCATCCATCCCTTGATATCAGCCGTCTTAGTAATTTCTGTTATTGTTTTGCCTTTGGTGTCATTCGATTTCCATTTGCCGGTTGCCTGCGCACCGCCAATAATAGTCAGGAACAATGCAACAGCAATGATTCCGGCAGTCAATGGCTTCATCACCATGCCAGAAGATGCGGAACTCTTCAGCTCGAGTGTCCCCTTTACCGGGCAAGCTTCAATACATCGATGGCATCCAACGCACCGATCATCACTGACCCGCTTCAGGTCCGAAACCGGAATCCTGGAAGGACATACCCGGGAACAAGCGTTGCAATGAATGCAAGAAGCTTCATTTCGGCCGATCTTGAAGATAGCCAGTTTCCCGACAAAACCGTTAAAAATACCTAACGGGCATAACCAACGGCACCAGGCACGCTCTACCAACAATGAAATTGTGAAAAACCCTATGATTAGAACTGCGGCAGCTACACTTTCCACATTCATATGGAAAATCGCCTTGTACGGGTCAATATTCTCAAACCATATGGACTTGGTCTGCCAGGACATGAAGAGCACCAGTATAAAAATTGCCGCACGGCCCCAAGTCATCTGCCGGTTTATCGATGCCACAGGTTCTATTTTTATTTTTACTATACTTCGCCGCAGAGCATATACCCACTCCCCCAGAGAACCGAGTGGGCAAATCCATCCGCAAAAAACAGGACCAACCAAAAGAAGTCCAGCCACCAGTGCACCCAGAATCCATAGGTTGGACACTGCCGTTTTACTGATAAAAGTCCCCTCTATCAGCAATACGGGAAGTGCTTCAAAGGCACCATAAGGGCAAAAAGCATCTATTGGAGCGCTACCGCCTGGTCCTCCTCCCACGATCTGATGCCTCAAGCCCAGATACACAGAAAGTCCTACAAAAACGAACTGCACAATATTACGCAGCCATTTCATCGATTCATTCCTTCTTTTCTCATATTAACATGATATGAGGAGAATACTTATTTCCCTTTTTCTCCAGATAACAGAACAAGAAATTGTTGCCAATAACGAACGGAATGATAATCAACCAGCGGTTGACTCCCAATGCACGTGGAGGCATAGTATTATCTCATTTCTTTCTCCAGAGCCTTGGTTAGCTGGTCGACACACGAAGTCGTGTTTGTTTCGCAAGTAGTTCCTTTAAGTTTACTGATGACATCCTGCACCTTCATCCCCTTGACCAGGGTACAGATAGCCTTCAGATTCCCATCGCAACCGCCAATGAAATGTACTTCTTTGAGCACGTCCCCATCAATTTCAAAGTTGATTTCCGTGGAGCATACGCCTTCCGTATAATATGTTTTCATGCCGCACCTCATAGCATCATTTCACCCCCCCCCATAAGGGCTGGGTTTTGGTTTGTGATTTTATCATAACGGCTCCATATATGCTTGTCAAGGATGACAGACATCGACAAACAAAACATCCTCCTTCGGTAACGCAACAGACATGAAGTCCATAGCGAAGCCCAAGGAGGATGTATGCATTAATGTTCTTTGACTACTTTATTTGCAGACTGAACCGGCAATAACCATGCACTGGGCCTGGTTGGTGCCTTCGTAGATCTGGGTGA
>CAZXCC010000128.1:0-8484 GCA_964638945.1 uncultured Veillonellaceae bacterium
TTTAAATAATGCATTAATCGAACCGAATAAAGCTTATTTATCAGAAACTTTCAAGGTTTTTAATTGACAAATAATCTATAAGTATTATAATATAATTAATAAAATATAAAAAACTAGTTGGAGGAGACTAATTTGTCATTGTCGTATGCTATTCTCGGCCTTTTGAGTGATCGCCCGATGACTGGATACGATTTAAAATTATTGTTCGATAAAGAACTTAATTCTTTTTGGCCTGCCCATATGAGTCAGATTTATCAAGAACTGTTAAAGTTGGAAGAGAAGGAGTGGCTTGAATCAAGAATTGAACGGCAGAAATCAAAACCTGACCGCAAAGTATATAAAATCACTGCAAGCGGTACACATGCCTATAATAATTGGATAAACCACTATCCTTCTTCGTTGTTGAGTCCCTGTCGCGATGAATTTGCCTTGCGGATTTTCTTGGGTAGCGGAGCATCTCGGGAAGAATTGCAGTTTCAATTAAGACGTTTCATACATGAAAAAAACTGTGAAGTTACTACCTATGCCTTGCTGGAGAAAAAATACGAAAAAATGGCAAAAAAAAATAAGGATCAGTATGTATTGCGACAAATGGTACTGAGACGCTCCCATATGGTTGCTGAGGCATTAGTAATATGGGCATCAGATTGTTTGAACAAGATGGAAAAAAAGACGTGAAAACATTGAAATTTTCAAATCGGACTTTCATGACAAGTTAAAAGGGAGGACTGAGTTGTGGAACGTATTCGAAAAAGTAAACGACTATTGAAAACTCCCCCAAAAAAGAGAAGGTCCTTGTGCAAGTCACATCCATGTTTGCAAACGGATTGTCTTGCTTTTGCTGTCTTGATCGGACTGTTTGCCATGCTTGTGACATGGGGCAGTTCTTCTGTTGTAAATGCTGGCTACGAATTGATGGAGTCAAGAATATGCTTGGAAAAGATCGAGAGGCAGCATGTTGCGCTGCGAATGGAGGTGGCCCAGCTAAAATCTCCGCAACGCATTCAGGACATTGCTGTCGGCCAGTTGGGAATGACAATGCCGGAAGTAATTTATATGCGCGAAAAAAATTCGGTGGGCAGAAGAACTGTCAAATAATGCGGATTTTGTTTTTTGCATTGTTTTTGGCTTGATTCGGAACAATAGAATATTTCGTTATTATAAGTGCAACGCATGTATTGCAGGGATTTGATTTTTCCATACCGAACATAGGCATCAAAGAGCATTTGATTTAGGCGTACAGGAAAACAAAAGACTCGATTAATAAATGCATTATGGATAACAAAGGAGAGAAATCGTGGAAATTAATCAACTGTCAATGTGCCGTCTTGTAAAAGGTGGTGATCTGAATCATCATGGAACCCTTTTTGCCGGCAGGGGAGCAGAGTGGTTTGTCGAATCCGGTTTTATTGCTGCCGCTTCCTTGACAAATCCGGAAAGCACTGTTTGTGTTAAAATCCATGGAATGGTTTTTACAAGACCAGTGAAAAAAGGGAGCCTTATAAGATGTGAAAGTAAAATTGTATATGCTGGCAGAACGAGTTTGGTTGCTTATGTAAAAATATTGATTCATCCATCCAACGAATTTGTTGTGGATGGATTTTTGACTTTTATTAATGTGGATTCGCAGGGAAAGCCAACGCCACATGGTTTGCAGATTGAAGCGCTGACTTCTGAAGATCAAGAATTACAAGCGAGGGCAAAAGCTTTATAGGTAATAATATTGGACAAATGTGCGAAATTTGCAGTATAATTATAATGAAATATATCATTTGGCCCGACAGGGGAAAGGAGTGCTCGCAATGTTTGTGGTGCATACCGTGAACCAGTTGGAGGAAGCAGTAAGAGTCGGGGCGGAAGAAATTCTGGTAACAGGTGGTCTGACCAGTGATGTACAGGATGCATATATGCTTAAATCATGCAAGGATAATGAAACCTGTGTAAGTGATGTTTTATCTGAGGATGGTGTAGGCAAGATTGAACGGATCGCTGAAAAATCAGGAGTTCCGGCTTGGCGAATTTCTTCGATTATGATTATCACCGGAGACTACATTTTGTTGGACTCTCAAAATGATCCTAAAAATCCAAGCATGATATTGCAGAAAACAGTTCAACACTAGAGGTTGGGTTGAATTTTGTAAAAGGAGGGTTCTTTGCCTGATCCCTCCTTTGTTGTCTGTAATTTTTGTGCGATGAGAAGAACAGGATTATATAATGCAGGAATTAAAAGCATGATGGATAATAATAATCTGTCAGGCTTTTTTTTGATACATATATTTGAGTTGTTGACAGATTACGAAGGATGGCGATTGAGTGAAGACCTTACGGTCTCAACTGCTAATATGGGGTTTTGTGCTGGTTGTGTTACCAACATTGTTTTTACTTTTCCTTTTTGTGCGCAGTGAAGCAATGGACATAACCGAAATTAAATTTTTGTTTGGCAGTTCGATTTTACTTTTATTTATTACAGCCTTTTTGATTTTTTTTGGATCACGTTGGGTTATTTCTCCGCTTCGCGAATTGACTGAAGCGGCTAAAGCCATTCGTGAAGGAGATTTTGACTATCAGATGGAGGAGCATGTGCTTTCGCGGGGACCATTAGAAACTCGGGAACTGTGTTACACATTCATTCGTATGGCGGAAAAAATATCTATGCAGCTTCGATCTATGGAAAAAGCCAATGAAATCATGACACAAAAAGAAGAAAGATGGCAATTGGCGCTGCAGGGAAACAAGGATGGAATCTGGGACTGGAATATTGTCACAAATGAGTTGTTTCTTTCTGAGCGATGCCACGAAATGCTGGGTTTTGGTCCAGGCGAAGGTCCCGCATCTCATGATGCAATATGGGATTCGGTGCATAGGGAAGACCTTGCTGCGTTGAAACAAAAAATGTCGGACCATCTTGACGGATCTGCACCCTATTATGAAGCCGAATATAGAAGGCGCTGTAAAGATGGTTCTTTTAAATGGGTGCACGATCGTGGAAAGGCCATGTGGAATGCAGAGGGCACAGTTGTCCGTATGGCTGGTTCTCTTACCGATATCTCCGAACGAAAACAAATGGAAGAAAAACTTGTTTTTCTCAGTATGCGTGACTCTTTGACCGGATTGTATAATAGGGCCTATTTTGAAGAAGAATTGCAGCGTCTTAGCGACGGGCGTTATTCCCCGATTGCCATCATAGTGTGTGATGTGGATGGATTGAAGCTTTATAATGACAGTTTTGGTCATGTGTTAGGGGATCGGTTGATTCAGACCGCTGCGGAGATATTATCCCAAACGTTTCGGTCAGGAGACGTTGTTGCACGCATCGGAGGGGATGAATTTGCCATTTTGTTGCCCAGAGTATCGCGTGAGACTGTGGACAATGCTTTGGAACGTCTGCGTGCGGCGATTGCAAACATCAATTCACACAATGAAGAATTTCTTCTCAGTTTATCGACCGGGATGTCGATAAGCCACAGTAAGAATGTGAATCTAGTGCGTCTATTCAGTGAAGCGGATAGTAACATGTATCGCGAGAAAGTACAAAGCAGTCAGAAAACACGGAACGCCATTACGCGTACGGTGATGAAACTGTTTGAAAATCGGGACTATGTTGCCGAAGGACATACGCAACGCGTTGCGGAATTGTGCGACCGAATTGGGACAGAAATCGGTCTTTCCCGAGAGCGGTTAAATGATTTGCGTTTGTTGGCTGAATATCATGATATTGGTAAAGTGGGAATTTCAGATAAAATATTGTTCAAAGCAGGCCCTCTGACGTTGAATGAGTTGAAAGAGATGAAACGACATAGTGAGATTGGCCAACGTATTGCTCTGTCTGTAAATGAATTGCGACCTATTGCTGACTATATTCTCAAACATCAGGAATGGTGGGATGGGCAAGGCTATCCACTCGGTCTTTCCGGAGATGAAATTCCAATCGAGTGCCGCATTTTGGCAATCGCCGATGCCTATGATGTGATCACGCATGAACGACCGTATCGTTCGGCATTGAGTCATGAAAACGCGGTTCGGGAGTTGGAGAAAGGTGCTGGAACGCAATTTGATCCGTTTTTAGTAAACATTTTTTTAAAAATCAGCTCGGAGTTTTTATCGCAAAAGAGTATGCTGAAACGGAGAGACAATATATATGGGTAATGTAATCGTTGTTGGCGCCGGCGCTGCCGGTCTGATGTCTGCGAGCAGTGCTGCCATGAATGGTGCCAACGTTGTATTGTTGGAAAAAATGTCTTCAGTAGGGCGTAAAATATTAATCACAGGCAAAGGGCGCTGCAATTTTACCAATCGCTGTGATTTGGCCGAATTCCCGGCGTACTATCCTGGGAATGGCGCATTTTTATATAGCGCTTTACGAGCCTTCAGCAATCAGGACGTTATAGATTTCTTTGTTGCACATGGTGTGGCGTCAAAGGTGGAACGTGGCGGACGTTTGTTTCCTGAGTCGGACAAGGCTGGGGATATTGTAAAGGCACTGTTGCAGGCTGCGCGCCAGGCAGGCGTGCGGATATTAACTGACTGTGAAGTTCGGTCAATCAATACAGATGGGGTCGGCGTCAGCGGTGTCGTAATGGCGGGAGCGAAGAAGATGCCTGCAGATGCAGTGATACTTGCTACGGGAGGCCTGTCATATCCGGCAACTGGATCAACCGGTGACGGTTTCCGCATGGCAAAAGAACTGGGTCACACCATTACAACTTTACGCCCGGCACTTGTACCTTTGGAAGCTGCTGAGAGTTGGATTAAAGAATTGCAGGGGCTTTCGCTGAAAAATATAGAGGGAACCATTCGAATCAATGGTAAAAAAATGGACAGTGAATTCGGTGAAATGATGTTTACTCATTATGGGATATCCGGTCCAATCGTTCTCAGCCTAAGTTATGCTGCTGCCAAAGCATTGAAAGAAAATCCGGCACAGGAAATTATCTTCGAATTGAATCTTAAACCGGCATTGAGCCCGGAAGTTTTGGATAAAAGACTGCAACGGGATTTTTCGACTTTCGTACGAAAGCAGTTCAAAAACTCTCTTGATGAATTATTACCCCGAAAAATGATCCCTGTAATTATTGGGTTGAGCATGATTGAACCTGAGAAGCCAGTGCATCAGATTACAAGGGAAGAACGGGCAAAGTTAGTGGAACTACTGCAGAAACTGCAAATAACTATTAAACGTACCCGGCCTGTTGCGGAGGCGGTAGTGACTGCCGGTGGCGTAATGGTCAAGGAAATTCAGCCAAAAACCATGGAGTCGCGATTGATAAAAGGTCTCTATTTTGCAGGTGAAGTTATCGATGTGGATGGATATACAGGCGGATTCAATCTGCAGGCCGCTTTTTCAACAGGTTTTGTCGCAGGAAGATCTGCCGCATTATATGCTGCAACAGCGGTACCATGAAAAAAGCCTCACAGCTGTTATTTGTCCTTCTGATGTTATTCAACACATGGACATCTCCTGCATTGATGCAGCCTCGGACACCTGAAGTTCTTATTCTGCATTCTTACCACTATGAATTTTCCTGGACGCGCAGCATACAGGCAGGCATTGAACGTGCATTGGCCGAATCCGGGATGAAAGTAAATATGCAGACAGAATTTATGGATGCGAGACGAATTGAAGCGAAAGAATACTCGGAAATATTGGCTGATTTATATGCCGAAAAGTTCAAAAATAGGCACTTCGCGGCTATTGTTGTGTCAGATAATAATGCGTTGGATTTTGTTGTGAAATACCGTGAACGTTTGTTTTCGGGTGTTCCTGTCGTATTTTGCGGAATCAATGATTATCATGATTCCATGTTGAAAGGAGCAAGCGGATTTACAGGTATTGCAGAAACCGTTGATTTCAATGGAACCCTAACAGCTGCGCTTTCCTTGCATCAACATGTGAAGAACATTTATATTTTCGGAGATAATTCAGTCTCCTATTATGCAATTCGACGTGAACTGATGGAGATAGCTCCTCGGTTTTCCAATCAAGTTGCTTTCTTTTTTTATGAGGGGGAACCCATCGAAGATGTAGTTGTTAAGGTCAAGGAAATGGGACCGGAAGATTTGCTGTTCTTTATTTCTTCATTGCGCAATAGACAAGGCGAGCATATTTCTTTTGAAGAAATGATGGAAATTGTTTCAAATGCCAGCCCTGCACCAGTATATAGTTTGTGGGATTTTTTTCTGGGGCACGGCATGGTTGGTGGTAAATTGGTGAGCGGAGTCACGCAAGGAGAAGCTGCAGGAAAAATCGCGCAACGCATTTTGGCGGGGGAAGATCCGAAGACCATTCCTGTTCTGCGTAATAATCCAGCGGAATATATGTTTGACTATAATCAACTACAACGTTTCAAAATATCTCCGGACTCCTTGCCGGCAAATTCTATATTGATTAATAAACCACAATCTGTTTACACGTTTGAAAAGCCAGTTGTCATGATTGCTGCAATAACTTTGGCCATAGCGGCTGTTGTTGTCTCTTTCCTTCTATTCATGGTGAAACGCTGGCGGAGATTAAACAGAAAACTGTATGACGAAAATGAATACCTTGAGTCATTGCACGAAGTCGCATGCGGACTGATGAATAGGCTGGAACTGAATTCGTTGCTTGAAAGCATCGTGCAACGTGCTGCAGAGATGGTTAACACGAAACACGGTTTTATCTATCTCGTAAATGAAGAAACTGACTTAATGGAAGTTCGCGTTGGGCTTGGATTGCATTCCAACACCATGGGGTTTACACTGCGACGCGGTGAAAGTATGAGCGGACAGGTCTGGACTGATGGGCAGGCTCTTTGTGAAAATAATTATCAAAGTTCATGCCTGAAAACGACAAACCCTTTGTTTTCAAGTGTTCAGGCTGCATTGACAGTACCCCTGAAGACTGAAGAGAAGGTTATAGGCGTAATTGGACTTACTTTCATTGAACCAGGACTTGCTTTTTCAGTCAGAGATATGGAAGTGGTTGCAAGATTTGCTGAACTTGCCGCCATCGCCATTGATAATGCCAAATTATATGAGCAAATTAAGATAGAATTGCACGAACGCAGCAAATATGAAGAAAAGCTGCATTTTTTAAGTTTTCATGATTCCATGACCGGGTTGTTCAACCGGCGTTATCTGGATGAAGAGCTTCGCCGCCAGGATCAACGGCAGTCCGGCAGTGTTGGTATTATGATATGCGATGTTGACGGTTTGAAATTTATGAATGATACATTTGGTCACGAACAGGGTGATAAACTTCTTATCACAGTGGCAAATATTCTAAGAGAAAGTGTTCAATCGTCGGGAACAATTACTCGGGTGGGCGGCGATGAATTTGTTGCGGTATTGCCTTCGGCCGGAAGGGATGAACTTGAGGCAGCATATAGATCTGTGCAGAAACGGATGATGCAATGCAATGAGCACGAACCTGCGTTCTATATCAGCTTGTCAATCGGTTATGCAGTCAGCGAAAATCCGGGTATTCCCATGCTTGAAACGTATAAACAGGCAGACAACAATATGTACAGGGAAAAACTGCATCGCAGCCAAAGTGCCAGAAATGCAATGATTCAAATGGTGATGCAGCTTTTGTCTGTACGTGATTGTATAACGGAAGAACATTCCGGAAGGATGCAGAACTGGGTCGTTGAACTGGCGAAACATTTTGGAATTACTGAGGAAAAATATGCGGACATGCGTCTGTTTGCTCAATTTCATGATATTGGAAAAGTGGGTATTTCTGATGAGATACTGAAAAAAAAAGAATCACTAACTTCAGCGGAAATGGAAATAATGAAGAGGCACTGCGAGATTGGGCACCGTATTGTTCAATCATCGCCGGAATTGGCCCCGATTGCCGACTGGGTGTTGAAACATCAGGAACGCTGGGATGGCAAGGGCTATCCACTTGGATTGTCCGGCGCGGACATTCCTTTGGAGTGTCGTATATTGGCGGTTGTTGATGCTTATGATGCAATGACGAGCAATAGGCCGTATCGCCAGGCAATGAGTCATGAATTGGCTATCAAAGAATTAGAATATGGAGCAGGAGCACAGTTCGACCCCGAGGTGGTCAGCAAATTTTTGCAACTGCTGGATGAGCGGTTGCAAGGTTAGTTGCCATTGACAAGATAGTGTTGGCAAGGCTATAATAATTTCACGGTTCAGGTTGTTGACAAAGATGCTTCCAGATGGTACAATAATTTCTGTCGCGCGGTGGAACAAAGAAACCTGCATGAATGCATGGTGGTTGTGGTGAAGCGGTTAACACGGCGGATTGTGGTTCCGTTATGCGAGGGTTCGAACCCCTCCAGCCACCCCAAACTTACTGATTATTGGGGCGTCGCCAAGCGGTAAGGCTCTGGACTCTGACTCCAGCATCGGTGGTTCGAATCCATCCGCCCCAGCCATATTGCCATTAATCACGATCCCCATTGGGGCGTCGCCAAGCTGGTAAGGCACGGGACTTTGACTCCCGCATGCGTTGGTTCGAGTCCAGCCGCCCCA
>CAZXCC010000129.1:0-8427 GCA_964638945.1 uncultured Veillonellaceae bacterium
CGGCGCCAACGGCCAGATCATCACCACATCCAATCACGTCGGAACCCATCTCGACGGTTCGCTGCATTTCTGCACGCATGGCCGTGACATCGGCGCCATTCCCCTTACGGACCTCATCGGCCCCGGCGTCGTCGTCGATTTGAGCGACATTTATTCCGACTATGGAATTTACACGTCCAAAGACATCATGGAGCGAGCCGATGTCCGCAAGGGAGACATTCTCATCATTTACACAGGCGCCTACAAATACGGCTTCGCTCAGCCTGAGGCCGATGAAGTCCGTTATATGGTCAAACATCCGGGGCCGACACGCGAATTTTCAAAGTGGTGCTTTGACATGAAATTCAAGTGGCTGGGCGTGGACGCCGGTTCCGCCGACCATCCGATGAACACCAAGATTCGCGACTGGTGTCCGAAACAGGCTGCCGAGTGCGATGCATATCTTCAGGGGAAATATGGCAAGGGACTGGAAGAGATTTTCCCGCCGGACCATTATCAGCTGATGCATGTGGACCTGTTCCCGCACGATATCATCCATGTCGAAAACATTGCCGGCGAGGTACAGAAAGTACTCGGCAAACGCCTGATCATCGGCTGCTATCCATGGCGCTTCGAGGGGGGAGAGTCTTCCATCTGCCGGGTTGTCGCCTACGACGAAGAATAAATGAAGACTTGATTCCGAGTGTTTTAACGTCAAATGAACATAAAGGAGTGGACTGATTATGAAGTGGAGAACCTTATGTGCGACGGCATTGGCAGGGATGATGCTTCTGGCCGCAGGATGCGGCGGCTCCGACAAGAAGGCTGCCGATAACAAACCCGCGGATGCCAAGCCTGCAGCAAGTCAGAGCCTGAAAGGCAAGAAACTGGTGATGTATGTTTCCTTCCATGAAGATACTGCCAAAGCACTGGCGGAAGGTTTCACGAAAGCAACCGGCGCTGAAGTGGCCTTCATCCGCTTGCCGACCGGAGAAGCAGTGGCCCGCATGACTGCTGAAAAAGACAGCCCGAAAGCCGATGTGTGGCTGGGCGGGACTTCCGACGCCCATGCCCTGATGAAAGCCAAAGGTATTACCGAAGCCTATGCTTCCAAGAATGCCGGCGCCATTCCCGAAGGGTACAAAGATAAGGATGGTTTCTGGTATGGCCTGTATCTGGAAACTCTGTCGATCGGCTATAATGAAGCCCGCTTCCAGAAAGAATTCGCTCCCAAGGGCATTAAACCGCCTACCACGCTGGAAGATTTGCTGAAACCCGAATTCAAGGGCGAAATCATAACTCCGGACCCGCGAAAATCGGGTACCGGTTTCACATTCATAAGCTCTGTCATTCAACAGATGGGTGAAGAAAAGGGATATGATTTTCTGAAGAAGTTCAAAGCCCAGGTTGCGCAGTTCACGCCGTCCGGTTTCACTCCTGCGCAAAAAGCCGGTGCAGGCGAATACCTGATTACGGTCAATTTCCTGGCCGACCAGAACCTGATTTCTCTGAAAGGCCAAAAACTTGTCAGCACGGTGTATCCAAATGCAGGCTGGAGTGTTGTGGCGATTTCGAAAATGAAAAATAAATCCAATGATGAGGTAGCCAAAGCGTTTATCGATTACTGCCTGACGAAAGAAGCAGGCGAGCCAATCAGCAAGACAACCCATGCCATTGCCTGTCATCCGGATGTTGCGCCGCCTGCCGGCAGCAAGCCGTTAAAAGACCTGCCGCTGTTTAAAACGTATGATTTTGAAAAAGCCGGCGCCGTGAAACAGGAAATGTGCGATAAGTTTTTTGCCCAGTAATTTGTTTTCGTTCGCATGGCTCCTGCCGTTTTCCGGCAGGAGCTTGCCTGTTTTGCATCTTGAATTTCTTTGGGGGACAGTGAATTTATGAAAGAAACTGTTTTCGGCCATGAGCGGACCGGATGGCGAACGGAGATAAAGCTGCTTTTGCGGGAACCACCCCTTTTGATTAGCATTCTCGTTGTGTTTGGCTTATTTGCATTATTCATCCTCTATCCTTTTTTCAAATTGCTATGGGTACCGACTGCAGCAGATTGGATCAAAGCTGTAACAGGGAAAGAATTTATCGAAGCGTTCCGCAATACCTTGTTCTCTTCGCTTCTGGCCACGGCCACGGCTATTGTGCTCGGTTTTATTTTTGCGTATGCCATGAATTATGTGCAAATGCCCGGCAAAAGGCTGTTTCAGGTGATTGCCTTGTTGCCTACCATGGCTCCGTCAGTTGTTTCCGGCCTCGCCTTCATCATGCTGTTTGGACGCAGGGGGATCATTACATGGAACCTCCTGGGACTCAAAACGGACCTGTACGGCTGGTTTGGCTTATGGGTCGTGCAGACGATTGCTTTCTTTCCACTTGCATATATCACCATTTCCGGTGTTTTGAAATGTATCAGCCCCAACCTGGAACTGGCCGCGCAGAATCTCGGTGCAAGGGGTTGGTATCTGTTCCGGACAGTGACGCTGAAGCTGGCTACCCCTGGAATTGCCAGCGCTTTTTTGCTTGTTGCCATCAATAGTCTGGCCGATTTTGGCAATCCGATGCTGGTAGGCGGCAATTATCACGTGCTGGCTACCGAAGCCTATGCCCAGGTGGTGGGAGCCTGGGATCTGCCGATGGGGGCCACGCTGAGCGCCTTTCTGGTAATTCCCACCGTGCTTGTTTTCTTTATCCAGAGGTATTATCTTGAAAAACGCTCCTATGTCACTGTCACCGGCAAGCCTGTTGCAGGGCTGACCCGGGTAACCGTGGGAAGAACAGCAAAATGGTGCTTTTTCGCTTTCTGTTGTTTCATCTGCTCTGTCATCCTGCTGATTATCGGTGTGGTTTTCCTGTTTGCCTTTACCAAGAGCTTTGGCTATGATTATGCCTTTACGATGGACCACTTTGTTGAAGGCGTCGTGCAGTCGGCGACGATGAGGAACAGCTGGGTTGCCGCGATGTCCACGGCAGCGATTACTACGGTGTTTGGTATTGCTCTGGCGTTCCTTACCATCCGCAAGCAGTTTCCGGGTCGTACCCTTATGGATTTTCTCGCGATGCTGCCTGTGTCGCTTCCCGGTACCTTCATCGGCCTGTCACTCATCATGGCGTTTAACAGCGGCCCGTTGGCCATGACCGGTACTTTGGGCATCATCATTCTGGGCATGACGCTCAGGCAGATGCCGGTTGGGTATCGTCAGGCGGTGGCAGGACTGAAGCAGATTGAAAAATCGTTGGAGCAGGCTTCCACAAACTTGGGGGCCAACAGCTTTGTCACCTTTCGGCGCATCGTGCTGCCCATGCTGAAAAACGCTCTTTCCGTGAGCTTTGTGTATTCGTTCATGAAATCCATGAACACGCTAAGCACCGTGATTTTTTTGATTTCACCGGAATGGAACCTGGCGGCGATCAATATTCTGAGTTTGTCTGACCATGGGTTTCTGGCTGTGGCAAGTGCAACCGCCATCGGCATGATGATGACCATATTCCTGACATTTGGCGTGGTAAAGCTAATATTTCGCGATCAGATCAACATCTTTGATTTGTAAAAGAGGAGGAACTTCCGTGTCGGAACTCGTGCTGCAGTTGAAACAAATTAATAAATATTTTGGGACCAATCATGTGATCCGCGATGTTAGCATGGATATTGAGAAAGGTGCTTTTGTTACCTTTCTGGGACCATCCGGCTGCGGCAAGACGACTCTTTTGCGCATGATTGCGGGCTTTTATGAACCGGATGAAGGCGAAATCCTTCTCAACGGCAAACGAATTGACAAAATTCCGCCTTATGAACGCAACACGGCTATGGTGTTTCAGGAATACGCCCTGTTTCCGCACATGAGCGTGTTTGAAAATGTTGCCTACGGCCTTGATGTCAGAGGAGAACGCAAGGAAGAGATAAAGCGAAAAGTTTCTTTGGCGCTGGAGATAATGCAGTTAACCGGCATGGAAGGCCGGTATCCAAACCAGATGTCGGGAGGACAGCAGCAGCGGGTTGCTGTGGCGCGTGCGCTGGTGATGAATCCGGAAGCGCTGCTCCTGGATGAACCGTTGTCCAATCTGGATGCCAAGCTGCGTGAGTCTGTGCGCGTTGAACTGCGTCAGATACAACAACAGATGGGCCTGACGACTATTTATGTAACACATGACCAATCCGAAGCGCTGTCCATGTCCGATATGGTTGTGGTCATGCGCAAGGCCATCGTTCATCAAATCGGTACGCCCCAGGAGATATATTTCGAACCGAAGACCACCTTTGTCGCAGACTTTATCGGCACCACGAATTTGTTGAAAGTCAAAGCTGCCGCGCCCGGTCAACTGGCCTATGAGCAGACTCTGATTCCAACCAGTCGGGAAATCAAAACAGGTGAGGGGTACTGCGTCAGTATCCGTCCGGAATCACTCCAACTGCAGGAGGTTGCCGACGACACGGCGGGGATTGTATCCATCAAGGGGAACATCATCCATAAAATGTTTTTGGGAGAAAAAGTTCGGTACGTACTGAACGATCCTTATGGAAAGGAATGGATTGTGGATATTTTCGATCCCGGCAAGAAGATTCTCAGCGGGGAAGTATACATGAGCTGCAAAATGGAAAAAGTGTGGCTCATCGAACAGGCAGAGATAGACATAGATAAATAGCGTCATAAGCTGTGGTTTAAATAAAAGCCGCACAGGAACATTAGTTTCTGCGCGGCTTTTGAATCGACCGTCATGGGTATGGAAAGTGATTTTGCCAAGAAAACATAAGTTTCTCGGACTGGTTGACTGTTTCCAGAGGGATTTATAATATTAAAAATAAGAGAAGTTAATTTTATAAACCGGGCTACAGAAGGTGAAGATAATGGCCGAGTTGACTGGAGCATGCCCGCCAGGATGGGGGAGATCTGCCGGGCGAAGCGACGACGGTTTCCCATCGTCTGCCTGAACTGTTAAAGGCCTGACGGAACCGTCGCTGAATGCACAGAAAATCTTTTAAAAATAAGGAGTGGATTGCATGGCAATCGTAAGTTTTACCCGTGGAGAGTATCCGGAGAGCACGCACCACGTCGACGCCGCAATTGTGGATCGACAGAAAAAAGTTCTCTGGCAAACCGGAGATTCTATGGGAGAAGTATATTGGCGCTCCGGAGCGAAACCGTTTCAGGTCCTGCCGCTTTTATCGGTTGGGGGTGCAGAACGGTTTCACCTGACAGAGGAAGAGATTGCAGTGATGTCTTCCTCACACAGTGGATCAAAGTACCACACCTCGCTGGTGGAGAGCATTCTGAGCAAGCTGGAGCTCGACTGGAGAGCGCTGGATTGCGGAACCGCCCGCCCTTTGGATGAAAATATTTCCCGGGCAATGTACAGGGATGGTGAACCCTACACCTGCCTGCACAACGATTGCTCGGGAAAACATGCGGGAATGCTGGGACTGGCGCTGATCAAAGGATATCCGTTGTCAGGATACAAAGAGGCAGGCCATCCGGTTCAACAGGAGATGAGACAAGCGGTTGCAAAAGCGACCGGCATCGGAATACAAAACCTGAAAGAAGGAATTGACGGATGCGGTGTACCGACATTTCGCGTTCCGCTATTCACCATGGCATTCGCCTATGCGCAATTGGCCGCTCCGGAACAGGCATTCTGGGGTGAATGGACGAACAATGTCAAACAAGTCAGGGATGCGATGCGCCATTATCCGGAAGCTATCGGCGGTGAAGGCCGCTATGAAACCAATCTGATGCAAGTCACAGGCGGCCGCCTGGTGGCAAAACTTGGGGCAGAAGCTTCTCTTTGTATCGGCGATTGCGAGCAAGGTCTGGGTTTTGCTTGTAAGGTCCAAGATGGCGGAATGAGGGCATTTCCCCATTTTTGCACTCGCTTTCTGATGAAAAACGGCTGGCTGAGCGAGAAAGAGACAAGCCGGATGAAAGAATTGCATCCGCCCGTGATTCGGAACGATCATGGAGATGTCGTGGGACGGATAGAAATCTCTGAGTTCTGAGGAAGTGAATCAAGGTATTTTTGACGTTAACTGATTTGAGTTAATTTCATTACCACTTGCGGGAAATCGCTAGTATTGTCTGCATCTGAGCTACATTCGCCCATGCTGAAAGCGTGATTGACAAGATGCTGTCAAAAGCGGATATGGCCTTGTATCAGGCAAAGTCACAGGGACGAAAAATATCCGGTGTAAAAAAGATGCTTCAGATAAAAAATCTGAAGCATCTTTTTGGGTTTCAGCTTCGTTGTGGAAGAGCGCCTACTATTTCAACAATGCAGGCAACCAGGTCGCCAGCTGCGGCATCCACGCGATCAGGGCAATCGTCAGCACCATGAGCAGACCGAAAGGCAGGACACCTTTCAGGATTTCCGACATGTGCGTATCCGGGCAAATGCCCTGGATGACGAACAGATTCATGCCGACAGGGGGCGTGATGAGCGCCAGTTCCATGTTGATGACCATGATGACCGCAAACCAGACCGGGTCGAAACCGAGGCTGAGAATCAGCGGGTAGAGAATTGGCACCGTGATCAGGATGATCGAGACGGTTTCCAGGATGCAGCCAAGGAACAGGAGTAACAGATTGATAGCCAAAAAGACGACCCAGCGGTTCAGGTCGAAACTGGTCACCATCTGGGTGAGTTCCTGCGGCAGACGCAGAATCGTCAGCACGAACCCGAACAGCATGGCGCCGATGATAATGGCGAGAATCATGGCGTTGGTCCGGACCGTATCCAGCAAGATGCCTGACAAATCTCGCCAGGTAAGGGTTTTATAAATGCAGAAGGTGATGAACAGGCTGTATACTACGCCTACAGCAGCCGCCTCGGTCGGGGTGAAGGAACCGGAGTAGATGCCGCCGATGATGAGTACAGGCAGAAACAAGCCCCAACTGGATTTTTTCAGTCCTTCAATCCGTTCAGACCAGGGTGCCGGTTCCTGCGGCGGTACATTCTTTGAGGCAAACAGCACTACATAGAGGATAAACAGGCCTGTCAGCAAAATGCCGGGAATGACGCCGGCGATGAACAGGGCACCAACGGACTCGCCAGTGATGGCGCCGTAGAGAATCATTGGGATACTGGGAGGAATCAGGATGCCGAGCGTACCGCCCCCGGCGACCAGCCCCAGTACCAGCGGCCGCGGGTAGTTGCGCGCCAGCATTTCCGGGATGGCCACCGTGCCGATGGTGACGGCGGTGGCAACGCTGGAACCGGAAATTGCGGCGAACACGGCGCAGGCCAAGATGGTGGCGATACCCATGCCGCCAGGCAGATGACGGACCCATTTGTTGGCCACTTCGAACAGGTCGCTGCCGACCTTGCCTGTCAGCAAAATATGGCTGACCAGGATGTAGAGCGGAATCGAGGCCAGCACGAAATCGTCCAGGGATTTGTAGGCGATCAGGGGAATCTGAGCAAAAGACTCAACGCCATCAAGCAGAGAGTAGAAACCTGCGGCGCCGACTGCTCCCAGGCTGAAAGCCACAGGCAATCCGGCGAACAGGAGCAGCATCATGACAGAGACAAGAAGAATCAGCATCTATTTGCCCTCCTGCGCCGATTGTCGGGTCAGGTCAGACAGGATCTGGCGAATGAACTCCAGCACGATCAGAGCGGAGCCAATGGGAATGCAGGCCTGCGGAATGTAAAGCGGAATCCGCAGTGTGCTTGTCGAAAGACTGTTAATCTCATAGGACACCAACACCATATCGGCGCTGGCTACTGTCAGGATGAGGCAGAAGACCAAGCCAATCACGGAAGTGATGATATGCAGGACCCGGTTCACCTGAGGCTTCAGTTTGCTTGTGACGAGGTCCACGCTGATGTGGTTGTTGCCTGCCAGCGCCGGTGCCAGTCCCAAAAAGCCGCTGGCCATAATCAGGTACACGGAAATCTCAATGGACCATTCGGTGGGTGCATTGAAAAAACCACGCATAAATACTTCGTATGCCACGATAAAAGAAGTCAATAAAATGAGGATACCGGCCACCCAGCCGCTGATTTTGGTCAGCATCCTGACAAAGCGGTCAAACAATGCAAATAGTGCAAACAAAACAGTAGTTCCCCCTGTAGTTTATTTCAGGTTTTTGCAGATGTCGACAAGCTCTTTCCCGAGCGGGCCGGCGCGTTTGATGAAAACATCCAGAACAGGTTCGGTGGCTTTTTGCCAGGCACCTAGTTCCGACGCGGGAACGATGTATGCCTGCATGCCTTTTTCCTGCAGTTGTTTCAGAGTCTTGATGTCTTCATTCTTTGTTTCCGCCCGGATGGCGTCGCGGACTTCCGTTGCTGCAGACTCAATCAGTTTCTTTTGGTCTGCAGACAAGGTGTTCCAGAATTTCAGGTTGACGGAAACCACGAATTCGGGGAAGGCGTGATTGGTTACGGTCAGGTATTTGGTCACGTCATACATTTTGCGGTCGTACATGGCGGTCGTGCCGGAGGTCT
>CAZXCC010000130.1:0-8344 GCA_964638945.1 uncultured Veillonellaceae bacterium
GTTCCGGATACTGTTCCAGCAAACTTTCAGGAAGCCCGGCGGTTTCTTTGCCAAACACGAGAAAATCCCCATAATGGAACCGTGGCTCGCTATAAAAACAGGTTGCTTTTGTTGTATGCAGAAAAAACCTGCCGGCAGGATATTTTTGCTGTAAGGCCTGAAAAGAATCATGGTAGTTGATATTAACCAGATGCCAGTAGTCCAGGCCGGCCCTTTTCAAATATTTGTCATCGGTTGAAAAACCAAGCGGTCTCACCAAATGCAGCCTGCTCCCCGTAGCAGCGCACAAGCGGGCCACATTCCCCGTATTGCCAGGAATTTCAGGTTCTACCAAAACCACATGAAAATATCCGTTCATTTGTTGCAAATCATCCATCAATTTCGTCTCCCTGCCACCTAAGATCACAGTCCTTTTTCGCCATGCGCCGGCTGTCGGATGAGCAAAGCCTGCAAGATGATGCATGCGCTGACCAGAAGTCCTGCATACAACGGATCAATTCCTTCCGGGTCAATGAATTTCCAGATGAAAGCCATCACCGTACCCGCTGCCATTGCCCAAACAGCAGAACCTTTTCCCAATCGTCCCGGGCAGAAAACAGCCAGGCTGAATGGTAAAAATATCCCGGCACCCCGTAACCCCATGGATAAAAAGTTCCATTCAAGAACAAGGGAACGCAAATTGCCAAAAGTAAACAAGGATGCGCTCAACATGATCACCATGACCGTAAGACGGTTGGCGGCAAGCATATGTCGTTCGCCGAAACGCCAGCGCATTTGCGGCAAAAAATCCCGGGTTACCATCGTGCCGACACCCAAGGCCAGCCCGGCCGCAGAACCAACAGAAGCCAGCAAAAGAGCCGCAATCGACATTCCTCCCAACCAGGCAGGAAGATACGTGAGCATAAATAGCGGCAGCGCATCGATCGGAGCAATATCCGGATGGTGCACCCGCATGAACATCCCGACCATGACGGCAGGAATTCCGGAAGGCAGCGTTATCAATGCGGCAGTAAGCGCTCCCATGCGTGCAGTTTGTGAATCTTTTGCAGAAAACAAAGCCTGTATATAGGTCTGTGTCGTCAATGTGCCAACCAGTAGGGACAGTGCACTGGCCAAATCCGTGCTCCAGCCTCGCCCAATCAAACTGAACCATGGATAGGAGGGAAACGCCAGGGAAAAACCCTGCCACCCTCCCATTTTTACATACGACACATATCCCACTGCCAGTAAAGCAATATAAATTAGTACGGTTTTCAAAATCCCGACGCGTCCGGTCGCCCAAACACCGCCAAAAAGCACATACACAACTGTCAAAATCATCACAAAGCCAACCGCAGGCATGGCATCAATGCGAAATATCGCCGCCACCAGCGGGGTAGCCGACAGAACGTTTGCCACGATACTGAAGAAAATCCCCAAAGACGCGGCAACGCCAGCCAAAATTCCAGCCCGTGAATCATAATGCATCGTCAGGAACTGTGGAATCGTCTGCAAGCGGGTATTGCGCAACGGAACCGCATAAAAAACCGCCATCGCAATCAATGCAAGACCTGCACCCAAAGTAAACCACCAGGCAGAAAAACCGACGGAAAAAGCGAGCTGCGCCGTTCCCACCGTGGAAGCGCCACCAATAATCGTACCCACGATTGTGCCGGATACCAACGCAACTCCTGACTGATGCCCACCCACAGCAAAATCAGCCGCATTTTTTATTTTTCTTGCCGCACCGACACCCACCACTGCAGTCAGGCACAACGTCAAAAAAAGCGCTGCCATCTGCCCGTCCGACAGGATCATACAGGATCACACTCCAACCATGTTAAAATAATGTTAAACTGACAGATTGTACAATAACTCCGGTAAGTTTGGTAGGAAAAAATGACTTGCCGGCGAATATCAATATTTAGACAACTGAATATGCAACATTGCTTGTCAGGGGAAAGGAGAATACACTTGATCAAACATTACGTCCTGGATACAAATGTACTGTTACATTCCCCGCATGCCCTGTTTGCCTTTAGTGAGCATACCATCGTGATACCGGAAGTCGTTCTGGAAGAGCTCGACCGTTTCAAGTCCGAGTCCAATGACCGTGGTGCCAATAGCAGAGAGATCAGTCGTATTATCGACCAGCTCCGGACAAGGGGCAACCTGGTCGAAGGAGTGACACTGAATGAAGAAGGCGGCATATTACGCATAGCACTCAATCACCTCGATACCTCGATGCCACCCCACTGGGATCCCTGCAAGCCTGACAATAGGATTTTGCAGGTTTGCCGCGGACTGGTGGAGGACGGCAGGCAGGTTATTTTAGTCAGCCGTGACACAAACATGCGGGTCAAAGCCGTCATTCTCGACATCATGGCAGAAGATTTTCGCAACGAAAAAGTCGCGAAAATCGAGGACCAATACACCGGACGCGCCGAAGTTTATACGCCATCGGACACCATTGACCAATTTCACGCTGATGACAACAATTCGATCGCTGTAGATGACTTGCGTGTTTTTGACGAAACAAGCCATAGCATGGCCGTACCGCCCCTGACAACCAACCAGTTCCTGCTGATCCGTTCGACGGACAATGACCGCCATACGGCTGTGGGACGCTTTGACGGGACAAAAGTGGTCCACCTCAAATATCGGAATCGGAATCCTTTCGGTGTTACACCGCGCAACATCGGACAGGTCTTCATGCAGGAGTGCCTGATGCTCAGCGCGGAAGAAGCGCCTCTTGTAATCATCAAGGGCCCGGCTGGAACAGCCAAAACATTCTACTCCCTGGCCGTCGGACTGCATAGGTTCATGGACTGCCGCCCCAGAGAATATCATCATCTGCTGATTTGCCGTCCCAATGTTCCTATGGATGAAGACCTCGGGTATCTTCCGGGTTCTGAACAGGAAAAAATCGACCCGTACATGCGGGCGGTCCGCGATAACCTATTCACCCTGATGTCCGGTCATAACATCACGGAAGCCAAAGAAATCGAACAGGTGGAAGATACCGTCCAGATGCTTTTTGACAAGCGAATCATTCAGACGGAGGCTTTGGCCTACCAACGCGGGCGCTCCTTGCAACGTTACTGGATGATCCTCGACGAGATGCAGAATTCCACACCGCGCCAAGCCAAGGGAGTCATCACACGTCCGGGAATCGGTACAAAAATCATTCTGCTCGGCGATCCGGAACAGATTGATCATCCGTTCCTTGACAGCCGGACCAATGGATTGGTTTATGCTTCGGAAAAAATGAAAGGAAGCCGTTTCTGTTTTCAGGTCACTCTCGCTTACGATGAATGCGAACGTTCTCCATTGGCCGCCGAAGCATCCATCCGTTTGTAAACATCTCTCATTGTAATATAATTCACCCATCCCGGCAAACCACAAACGAGGAAAGAAGGCGATGCAGTTGAAGGGTACCGTTGTGGCAACATGGATAAAAACCGCTCATAAAGTGTGGGGCAAAGACATTGCCGAACAGGCGATGAAACGTGTCAATTGGGCGCCAGACAAAATATTTTTGCCAACAGAAGATGTGGAAGATTCCAAACCGAAAAATTTCGCCAAAGAGCTTGCCGCACTTACCGGGAAGTCAGAAGATGAAGTCTGGATGACTATAGGAAAAGATAACGTCCTCACTTTCTTTCAGGCGTATCCGGCATTTTTCCGCAAAGAAAATCTCTATTCCTTCCTGCGTTCCATGTTCGATGTTCATGTCGTCATGACAAAACGCCTTCCGGGAGCCAATCCGCCTGAACTCCTCATCAAACCGGTTTCCAATACCGAAGCCATCTTGTCGTATCGTTCTCAGCGGGGCATGTTCGGTTATATGAAAGGGTTGCTTGCCGGTGCTGCCGAACACTTCAGGGAATCCATCCAGACTGAGATGGTTGCCTCGTCTGCCGACAGTATGTCTGTTAAAATCAAATTCCCGAAGCCGATCCGCAATACGGTCTCCCATCGACTGAACCGTCTTTTTTCATTTGGAATTTTCCGCAGCGTATCTGTAAAAATCGGCATTCTGACTACTCTTGCCGCAATTGTAATCTCTTCGCTTCTTGCAGTCGTCGGACTTACCTCTCCGCTCTGGGGTGCCCTGACTGGCGGCCTGGCGGCTCTTGTTGCCGCCTCCCTGTTGCTCCGTCCGCTACAGACGGTTCTGGATGAAATCAAAACCATGCAGGAACGGCAGTATTTTTTGGAAACCGAATTTTTCTCCAGTGATGAATTCGAGCAGGTCATGGAAAGCCTTTCCCTATATAAAACCCGCCTGAAGAAAGAGTTTGTCGGCTTCAAGGGAATTGCGGATGAAATGAACAAATATGCCGACGACTTTAATGGACTGGCGGAAAAAATGAAATCGACGTCCAATGAAATTACCGGCGTCGTCCACGATGTAGCCACTGCTGCAATGCATCAGGCTGAAAGCACTACGGAATCCGTTGCCATTCTGAACGGCAACCTTGCCACATTGAAACTGGTGGTAGTCGAACAGGATAAAAACAAATCCCGTCTGGAAGCAGCCGTGGAGGAAATCAGCCGGGGATTCAGCGAGGTGGAATCCTCCAGCCGAAAACTTGAACATAGTATGAGCCAGTTTGCCGACGTAAAAAAATCCGCGGAAAATCTGGAAACGCAAGCTACAAGAATCAATGAAATCACCTCTATGGTCTCTGCCATAGCCAACCAAACCAATCTGTTGGCGCTGAACGCCGCTATTGAAGCGGCCCGGGCCGGGGAGCAGGGGCGCGGGTTTGCCGTAGTTGCCGAAGAGGTACGCAAACTTGCCGAGCAGTCGCAACAGCATTCCGACAGCATTGCCTCTGACCTGAAAGTGCTGATGGAAATTATCAACAGCGTGGTTTCCATGATTGACACCGAATACAATGTTCTTGCCTCTGAGGGGCGTCAACTGGCGGATGTCGTTGCAGGCAACAACCGACATGTGGAAAATGTCCATCATGTCGCCGACAATATCGTGGACATGATCAACAAGCTGGAAAATGAAATGAAAGGCCTGAATCAGGTATATGGTAAAATTGAAAGTCTGGCTGCCATTTCCGAGGAAAATTCTGCAGCCAGCCAGGAAGTGAGCGCATCAGTGCAGGTGTACAACGAAAAACTGCATGAAATGATGGGCCGAATCAGCGAGTTCAAGGTAGTCATCGGACATTTCAGTGAAGATGTGAATCAATACCGCACCTGATCCCATTACATGCAAAAAAATCCCGCCGCCTGTACGAACAAGGCGGCGGGATTTTTTTGATGCAATTTAGTTTGAGTAATAGTAATCGAACACCTGACCGAAATTAATACCGGCGACAACCTTGTCGCGATACTGGTTGTGCAAGCGTTGTCTGGCATCTTCCAGATGTTGTGATTTAATGCCGTGCTGAATGGATAAAGTCGCTTCTATGAATGCCGCCAGGTGATCGCAGATCTTCAGCACCTTTCCGTCAAGCGGAGAATACACGGCCGAATTGTAATCGGCAGAAATATCATCATTGGACAAATCTTTCTTTATTTCGCCATTGATAATCACTTTGTTGGCAAATTCATCTTCAATGAAATAACGGATCTCTTCATGCCACGAAGCCGGCAACAGAGGCAACAATTTTTCATTCACCAACACTTTTTCATAATCTTTGATGATTTCCTCCAGGCCAGCCACGGAACTCTTCACGGGAGAAACAATGTCACGCGTCAAAACCTCCGGCAAATCATGGAACAACGATGCATAGTAATTATTGATAAGCCGCTTGGAGCATGCGTTCATTTCCAGAGAACACAAATAAGAAAGCATGGCCACAATCAACATATGTCCAAGGACAGAAGTTTTGGGAATGCGCGGTGTTTGAGCCCATCGTTGCTGAAAACGCAGTTGGCCGCAAAAATCTATGAAACCGAATGCCTTTTTGCCCAGTAAGAGCTTTTGTACCCCAAGCAGATCGTAGTGATCTTCGATCTGATTCTCCAGTTCTTCTTTTGTCTGTTCAATCCCATAGATAAAGGGAGTAAGATTATAGACGATCTTAAATTCCCAATTTGTCGCCAGATAATGGGATGCCCGCAATATTCTGCGTTCCAGCACCGCATGTCCTTCCTCTTCCATATAGGCAACAAAGCGATCGCAAAAGCCACCCGGAATTTCCCGGATATCAGCATCCAACTGCTGTAAAACCCAACGGTTCAATTCATGACGTTTTGTCTGCATCAGGCGGTGAAATACCGGAGGTTTTAAGTCTGTCAGGATAACCCGTTGCAGAAATTCAAACAACCCGCCTTCAATCAGCCGGATCCAGTCTACCTGTTTTCCCCTTTCTGTTTCTTCAAATTTTGCCAGAACGTAGGCGATAACCATTTTATGGGCCTGCTTGTCCAGTTCAGTCAATTCCAACGGACGTGCATGATCGTTCCAGCGCTGAATGCTGGCTGCTTCATAAAACCTTTCGATCAAGCCTTTACGAATCATGATGTCAGCCCCTTACCCTTTCTTTTCAAGTTCTTCCAGACAGTCCTCCGCCCAAAGCACGAGCGCCTCCGCAACAATATTGGAACGTCGCAATGTCATCCTGCGGTACATGGCCTGTTCCGGATTTTTTCTGGAACTAGTCTCCACATTTCTCTCCAACATGGAAAACGTAGCAATTTCGCTTTGCTTTTCACGAATAAAACGTCTTAACTGAAATTGCATTTCATCCCGTGACAGTCTGCTGCCAAAAAACACACGCAAGGCAAATTCGTCACGAGTCGGACTCAGCAAGGAAGCAGGGAATCGATTGAGCCATTCGGCGAACACCTGTTTTCCCGCCGAAGTTACCGAATATACCTTGCGGTCAGGGCGGGTTTCCTGCACTTCGACTTTTGAATCCAACAATTCCTTTGCTTCCAATGTTCCCAATTCACGATAAATCTGACTCATCTGCGCCGGCCAAAATGAATTGAGTTCCTTGTCAAACAACAGTTTCAGGTCATAACCGGTCATGGGCCGGTCCAATAACAACCCAATAAGTGCATGAGGCAATGACATGAGTCTTTTCCTCCTAACCAATGAATTATCTTCTATAATTGATATTATATTACGCATATATATTATGTCAAATTTTAGAGTATTTTCAACAACTCATTCCTTAGCAATTTTCTCGACTAAATCGAATTATTTTTGTCATTCGAAAGGAATCCGTGATACACAGAGCGAATAAAGATATTAAGAAAATCTATTCTATTTTATAAGGGGGAATTTTTCCGGTGACCCGTAAACTAGTTTCACTCACTCTACTTGCCCTGTTAGTGTCATCTTTTACAGCAGTTGCAGCGCCTAAGGATGCTCCTGCCGCACAAAAAGTTGATGGAAAATCGCTTGGACCCATATCTTGCGTTGCCTCGTCCATCGAAAAATATCCGGACGGTACCCTGAAAAAGTGTATTATTACTGAATCCAAAACTGCTCCCGGCGCCAACGTCACTTGTTCTCCCAATCAACCTTTATCTCTTCACCCGGAAGGAACACTGGCCCAGTGCATTCTGGCAGTAGACCGCTCCTACCCCGACCCGCTCGGATTGACATGTGACGACGGGAAAATTATCGCTTTTTACCCTGACGGATCTTTGGCAAAATGTACGCTTGCCGTGGAAAAAAAAGCAACCCTGCTGGGCGTAACCTGTTCAACTACTACCCCGATGGAACTTTATCCGGATGGCATGCTGAAGCAATGCTTCACAACAGTTGAAAAAACCGTTCCTGCATCCCCGACCAAAGAAGTGCATGTTTCCGAAATCACCTGTGCAAAAAACAATATCATCGGCTTCAATGAAAAGGGGCGAGTCAATAAGTGCGTCCCAACCGAGTCGGTTTACATGCGCGGTAAGGGAACCTGTCTGCCGGGCGAACCGATCAGTTTACAGGCAGATGGCAAAGTCCAGGAATGCACCTACACGTACCCGTTGTATCAAAACCGGAGCTGCAAGGTAGAAAGCCGCGTTTCTTTCCACGAAAACGGCAATTTTAAAGACTGTACCCTGCCGGAAGACAGAACTGTCGGTACGGTAGTCTGCAAGGGAGATGCGCCGATTTCGTACCGTGCAAATGGCAACGTTGCATCCTGCACTCTGGCTGCTCAGGCAGAAAAGGCGCCAGGCAATGTGATAAAGGCCGGTACGGTTGTTGAATTCGACGAACAACATAAAATTCGCTGATTTACAAAGTAACAGCAGATAATAGGATATGGGCCTGTCAAACGGAAAACTCCGGCTGACAGGCCCATATCCTATTTATACAGAAAAACCGTAAGTGTTATACGTAAATATCCACATTATGGCCCAAATAAGGATGAGCAAACTCTTTGGA
>CAZXCC010000131.1:0-8294 GCA_964638945.1 uncultured Veillonellaceae bacterium
GCCGATATTTTGGGTGAATTGCCGGCCGAAAAATCGGAAGATCTGCTCAAACGTATGGAAGATGAAGATGCCGCCGAGGTTCGGGAACTGATGCAGTACGAGGAAGGTACCGCGGGCTCCCTGATGACTACGGAATATATCACCTTTTCTTCTGAGATCACGGCGGACCAGGCAATTCAGCAACTGCGTGAACAGGCGCCTTCAGCGGAAACCATTTACTATCTTTATGTCATTGACGAATCAGAACACCTGCTCGGAGTTCTGTCACTTCGCGAGCTTATTATCACCGACCCCAGTACTGTGGTCAAAGACATCATGCATAAAAAAATCGTGTCCGTGCTGGATCAGGATGATGATCAAAAAGTTGCCGAACTGATCAACAAATACGGCTTGCTTGCTGTCCCCGTGGTGGATGAGGACGGAGTAATGCTCGGCATCATTACGGTAGACGACGTTCTCGATATTGTCATGCCGGAACGGAGTAAGCTTGACACTTACTTCTCCTTTGCCGTTCGCAAGCTGTCAGGAAGACGTGCTTCATGATCCGCCTGAAAAATATGCGGACCCGTTTGGGCCTCTTTCTTTCTGTTATGGGTCCGGGTATAGTTACTGCATTTGCTGACAACGATGCGGGCGGAGTCGCCACCTACGCCGCCGCCGGCGCCAAATACGGCTATGGTCTTTTGTTTACCATGTTTGTTGCCACTATCTGTCTTGCCATAGCCCAGGAAATATCAGCCCGGACCGGTGCAGTCACCGGTCGCGGCCTTTCTGATCTGATCCGGGAAATTTTCGGCGTCAAATGGACACTGTTCGCCATGGTAGTGTTATTGATTGCAAATATCGGCACCACTGCTTCCGAATTTTCCGGCATCGCAACCAGCTTTGAAATTTTCGGCATCAGCAAATACATATCCGTTCCCCTGATGGCTTTCTTCATCTGGTGGATGGTGCTCAAAGGCAGTTACGGCCGAGTGGAAAAATTGTTCCTTTTGCTTTGTGCCACGTTCTGCAGTTATGTGATTTCCGGGTTGATAGTCAATCCACCCTGGGACGAAGTACTGCGTGCTTCAGTGACTCCCAGCTTTGCAGGCGATGCGGAATTTATCATGATGGCAGTTGGCGTCATCGGCACGACCATCACCCCCTGGGGACAGTTTTATGTCCAGGCATCCGTTGTCGACAAAGGCATCACTGCCGAAGAATATAAATTCACTTTCTGGGATGTCATGATCGGCGCTTTTTTCACCTGGCTCATTGCATTCTTCATTATCGTTGCGACAGCTTCCACGCTTCATGTCAATGGTGTCAGCATCGAATCCGCCGGAGACGCGGCTCTCGCCCTGGCACCTCTGGCCGGAAAATATGCAAGCTACCTTTTCTCCTTTGGTCTGCTGGGAGCATCGCTGCTTGCCGCCTTTATCCTTCCTCTCAGCACGGCATATGCCATCTGCGAGGCATTCGGTTTTGAACATGGTGTGGATCACGACTATAAAGATGCTCCGGTTTTCTTCAGTCTGTATACGGCCCTTATCGTTATCGGCGCACTGCTCGTCCTCTGGCCCGACTTGTCTCTCTACAGCGTCATGCTGACTTCGCAGGTTATCAACGGAGTTCTTTTGCCTCCCATCTTGATATTCATGGTATTGATTGCCAGCAATAAAAGCATCATGGGAACTTATGCCAATTCAAAAAGCTACAACATCGTTGCGTGGATATTTACTGTCGTACTGATATTCCTGACCCTCATGCTGTTGGCATGGAGCCTTGTTCCGACCCAAACGGCCCAATTCCTTGCATTTTTGGGCTGGTAATCAGACAACATCTGAAATCATTATAGGGGCAATAAAAAAAAGCCGGGTATCCGGCTTTTTTATTGCCCCAGTATGATTTCCTCCGATATCGGCCGGCTGATTAAATAACCCTGTATGATGTCACAATTATGGCGGCAGAGAATCCGGTACTGCGCTTCCGTTTCCACTCCTTCCCCCACTACGTCCAACCCAATCTCATGAGCCAGTTGAATGATCGTTCCCAGAATTGCCGCATCGGTTTTGTTTCTATCAATATCTTCGATAAATGACTTGTCTATTTTCAATCTGCTGATCGGAAGAGCCTTTAGATAGGTAAGGGAAGAATAGCCTGTGCCAAAATCATCAAGCGACACCTTTACGCCGATTTTTCGCAGTTTCAGTAATTTTTCGATATTCATGGCAAAAGATTCAATCAGTACTGACTCTGTGATTTCCAGTTCCAGATCTCCCGGCGGCAACCCTGTCTGTGCCAATATATGCGAAACGGTCGCGACAAAATCCTCTCTTGCCAATTGCCGCGCTGAAATGTTGACAGACACGCTGCCCGGCTTCCCCTGGGCACGAAGCCGCTGCCCAAACTCGCACGCCTTGTGCATAACCCAGTTTCCGATCGGTATGATCAGCCCGTTCTCCTCAGCAACAGGAATGAATTCATTGGGAAGGACATCACCGCGTTTCGGACTTTTCCAGCGGGCCAAGACCTCATAACCGACAACTCTTTTGCTGACTGTCTCAACAATGGGTTGATATACTGCAAAAAACTCCTGATTATGGACGGCATTGCGCAAATCCTGTTCCATTTCCATTTTGTTCAACACTTTGTTTTGCATGGACTGATCGAAAAATTTCCAACCGTTTTTCCCGCCTTGCTTGACTTCATGCAGAGCAATGTCGGCGTCGCGCAATAAATTTCCCTCATCCAGTCCATCTGCCGGATAACGGCTGATGCCGATACTCACTGCCAGAAATACCTTTTGACAGCATACATCAATCGGTTCCGAAAAAATATTCAATAAGTTCTGGGCATATTCGCCGATTCGTTCCATATCAGTAACGCCAACAAGCAAAACAATGAACTCGTCTCCACCCAAACGTGCAACTATGTGTTTTTCGCCGACCACTTCCTGAAAGCGTCTGCTGACCCGGCGCAATAGGTCATCCCCATTTTCGTGGCCAAACGAATCATTAACCATCTTAAAATTATCGATATCCAGAAACAAGATGGCTCCAGCCGATTCACCGGTTCTAGCTTTCAGGAGCTCCCCATTCAGTTGTTCGGTAAGCATCGAGCGGTTCGGAAGACCGGTCAGTGAATCGTGAAAAGCCATATGCTGTATTTCCTGCTCACGCCACCTTTGTTCGGTAATATCCGTATAAGAGCCGGCAATTCTGATCGCGTTTCCGTTTTCATCAAACAATGCTTTTCCACGCGACAGAATCCAGATATACTCGCCGTTTTTGTCAAGGACCCGGAATTCTGCCGAATAAAATGGTGTCTTCCCTGCTAAATGAGCTTCCAGTGCGCTGTCGCGAATCTGCTTGTCATCCGGATGAATCCGGTTCTCCCAGAATTGCATATATTCGCCAGCATCATTCTGCGGCAACCCGAGGACTTCACTCCACTGCCCGGACCAACGCGTGATGTTTTTGCGGATGTCCCAGTCAAAGATCGCGTCTTTGGACCCGGCCAAAGCCAAACGGTATCGTTCTTCGCTCTCACGCAACGTTTCATTGGCAACTGCGAGTTTTTCATACAGTACGGTCAACTCCTCATTGCCTGCAAGCAGTTCTTCATGCTGTGCCTGCAGCAGCTCATGAGTGCGCAGAAGATTTTTTTCAGCGCTTTTGCGTTCCGTGGTGTCCCGCACGATTGACATAGCTTCCTCTGCATCCAGAGGCATGACGCGTACTTCGCGATAACCCGTACCGAATTGTTCAGAAGAAATTTCATATTCAAAAGTCTGCATGGTTCCTGTGGAAAACGCTTTTTCAAAAGTCAACAATGCCAGTTCAGCATTTTTCGCAGTAAATATTTCTTCCAGAGCAATGCCTCTTTGCAATGCAGATATTTCAAAAAACGAGCTGTTTTGTGGAATGGAAAACTCACGCAGCCTTCCCCTCCTGTCAAAACGCAGGATCAAATCCGGAGTAGCAAGCAGGAAAGCGCGAATTTTCAATTCTCTTTGCCGCAAATCAGTCGCAATACCGGCGTTCGTCAATACAATCGAAGCCATGCGGGCCAATTGTTCCAGCACAAGAACCTGTTCGGCGGAAAACCTCTGGTTATTCCTTTTGCCCAGCAAAACAAACACTCCCTGGACTTTCCCTTCAAAGAGCATTGGAATCGCCAATGCACAGGTTACTTTATCCAGGGCAGGATCTGAAATACGCTGCGGCCAATTGGCATAATCTTCGATTTGTAGCGTGCAGTTTTTTCGCAGCGCCTGACCAGCCAACCCTTCCCCGGAACGGACTTTAACATACACAGATTCGTCCGGTGCAAAACCGAGCACAGCCTTGATCTGCAAGCTGTTGCTTGTCGAATCCAATAACGCAATATAGCCGCTTTCGACATTTGCCAAGCCAGCTGCCCTGCTTAAAATCAGTTGTATCAGGTCGTCATTATATTCATGACCGACAACATCCACTGTCGTTTCATGCAACGACAGAAGCAGGTCTTTTATCTGATTCCTTTTTTCCGGTTCCTGTTCAGAATGGGTTCGACCGCACTGGTAGTTTTTCATCGGTCTTGTTCTTCATCCTTTGAATCCGATATGAATTGCGGCAATACCACCGCTTAACCTTTCAAATCGCACTTTTTCCAGTCCACATCGGCGCATTTTCTCCGCCAGTTCCTCAGCACCCGGGAATAAGCGCAAGGACTCCGGAAGCCATCTATAATCCGATTGATTACCCAGCCCGACATTTCCGATGCGAGGCACGAGATAGCGTACAAAAAAAGCGTGTCCCTGCTTGAACACAGGCCAGACAGGGTGCGACAACTCCAAGCATACCAAGCGCCCGCCCGGTTTCAGCACCCGGGCCATCTCCCGTATTCCCGCATCATAATCAGGCAAATTGCGAAGACCAAACCCAATCGTCACACCATCGAAAGATCCATCGGGAAAAGGCAGCATTAATGCATCCCCCTCCAGCCAGTTGACTGGAGCCGGGAGTTTCGCATCAGTTTCTGCCTGTTTTGCAACCTGCAACATGGCGGCATTAAAATCCAGACCATTTACACCACCGCCGGCGCCAAGGCGACGTCCGATTTCCAGTGTGATTTTTCCAGTACCGCAACATACATCCAGCCAGCGCTCACCCGGCTTCGGCGATGCCACGGAGAGTGTCCGGCTTCGCCAGTACCGATCCATGTTAAAACTGAGAATCGTATTCATCGTATCATAGCGTCCGGCTATGCGGGAAAACAAACTATGAACCTTTTGCCTGTGTGCATCCATTTAAAATATTCACAACACTTTCCAATAAACCATTTCGTCATCAAAAATTCGCCAATAGCAAAGGGTATTCCTGCGAAAAAAAGGGGGTTCCATATATCGCAATGGCCCCCATTTTTCAATCCACTACATTTGATATCATACGTCGTTTTTGCCTGCGATACAAATAATAGGCAAGCAAACAACCCGCTACCAAGCCCAGGCTGATCCACATGGCTTCATTGGAATAATCAGAAAGCAATTCCATGGCACTTGGCCCTAAAAAATAGATTAAAGTACCGGGAAGCAAAAATCTCTTGCCGCGGGCAACTATGGAAATCATCACGAAAATAGTGAAGTTTACCCGAAATGCTCCTGCGCTGATGCAGACAAACTTATACGGAATTGGCGCCAGTGCGGCAAAAAAAACAGCCCATTTCGCATTTTCCCGCAAGTAACCTTCTATTTTATCGAGATATTTTGCAGGAATCAGTTTCCGCGCAGCCGGCGCACCAATTTTATAACCAATCCCATAACCTACAAATCCTCCCAACACAGAAGCGACTGTGGCGACTGTACCCAAAAAAATCGCTTCCTGTGGCTTGGACAGCATTAAAGGAAGCAAAATAATATCAGGCAAGATCGGTGATACGAAAGCCTCCGTGAATGCCGCGACAATCAGGCCGTAGAGTCCCCACTCCAATAGTATTGCGGTAAGTTCCGCCACTCGACAGGCCTCCAAACACAAATGATTTATTAATTATATCACAAATACTGAGCATCACAAATCTGTCATTCCATTTCCCCCGCCATTCGAAACAGGGATTCCGCAGTCATGCAGGCCACCTGGTTTGGCAACCAGGTGTTTCGTAATATTGCAATGGCCTCCTGCTCAGGAAGAGCCTTGCTGATGACATAGCCTTGTATCACATCGCAATTGTATTCAGCCAGTTTATCCAGTTGGTCCGGGGTTTCAACCCCTTCGGCCACCACATTGAGTCCAAGGATATGCGACATGTTGATAATAGCTGCAATGAGAGCGGAACGGGACGAATCTTTTGTGATACGTTCGATAAATGATTTGTCTATTTTCACTGTTCCAACAGGCAGTTGACGCAGGTAGGTCAACGATGAATATCCGGTCCCGAAATCATCCAGAGAAAGGTGAACTCCCAACGTCTCGAGTTCTTTCAATTTTCGTATGCTGTCCTCCATGGAATCAATCAGGACGCTTTCTGTGATTTCTATCTCCAGTTGTTCCGGTCTGATGCCCGCTTCGTTCAACGCTGCAGTGACGATTGATATGAAGTCGTCCGCACTCAGTTGTTTGGGCGATACATTGACTGCCACCCGCACATCGATATATCCCAATTCTGTCAGTTTTGCGGCAAAAGCACACGCCTCCCGCAGTACCCAGACCCCAATCGTCTCGATCAGATGGCTGGTCTCTGCCAAAGGGATGAATCGTTCCGGCGAAACATTTCCAAATTCCACACTCTTCCAGCGCAGCAACGCTTCAAATGCCGTCACATGATAGTTCGACAGCAAAACCTGTGGTTGGAAATGAAGAGCCAGTTCACCATTCACCACCGCGTTTCGTAATCCGTTGCTAAGCACCATATTTTCATAGGCCAATTCCTGCATCGCCGGTTTAAATAGCCGCCAACACCTTTTTCCGCCGCGTTTCGCCTCATGCAGAGCCGTATCGGCATTTTTCAGAATATCGTTTGCATTTGCACCATCTTCCGGATACATGACAATTCCTACACTGGCTGATGCATGAATCTTCAGCTCATACACTTCATATTCCCTGCTGAGAATTTCCACTACTTCATGTGCAACCTTCTCCACCTGTTTCAAATCAGTTAACCCAGGCAGCAGCATTACAAATTCATCGCCGCCGATTCTCGCCACAGTTGACCCTTCATTGCTAATGCTGACAATATGCATGGCGGCAGTAATGATCAGTGCATCGCCATAGCTGTGTCCGTATGAATCATTGACCATCTTCAAATCGTCCAGGTCAATATACAATAATGCTCCTGTTGCATCCTCCGACTCGATTGAATCATGAAGGGTCTTGAGAAATCGCACTCGGTTTGGCAATCCTGTCAAAGAATCATAATAAGCCAGCCGTTCCACAAGAATGGCGTGTTCTTTTTCCTCGGTAATGTCTCTGGCCAGCAGGGCGAAACGACCCGGTTTGGGACTATGCAGTGAAATATCCAGATATCGTTTCAGCTGTTTGACATATACCCTTACTTTTTTCGTCTGTCCCATAAGAGCCACTTCACCGCAGAGTTGAATCCAATCCATCTCGATATCGGGCATGATTTCGCGTATCTGCCTGTATACCAGTTGTTGGCGGGTTCGTCCCAGCAATTTTTCATACGCCGGATTCACGTTTAAGAACCTGTAATCAACAGGATTTCCGTCCATATCACATAGTATTTCCTGCAATGCAAAGGCATCATGCATGTTTTCAAATAATGCCCATAGCTCAGAATCTTTTTCTACAAGCAGGTCTGCCGCCTGGGTCAATTCAGCATACTGGTTGCACAGCGTTTCATTTGTTTGCGAAAGTTTCTCGTAAGCATTTTTTAAGTTTTTTACACTCGCAAAATATTTATTCTGCGTCTGCCATATTTGCTTCAGATAATAGTGGAGTAAGAAAAAAAGAACCGCTGCAGTGAAAAAAACAAACAGCGATCCCTTAACATTATTTATGGCAAGCATTGTATCCACATCATGAGTCAAGTAAACCACGACATGATCTGACGCAAGAATCCACAACCAACCTAACAAAGCATAGCCAAGGCTGATCCTGGCAGATGTCTGACGCGGCGAAAAATTTGCAGTTTCAAATAATCGCATATTATTCTGGTCCAGCGGATTTTCCATGCGCATCCCGCTTTCAGGCAAGTTTTCTGCCGACATTACGTGGATTTCACTTGCAATCTATGGCGAAATTGATGAACATTATAAATATTCCTGTTTGATTCTATAATCTCCTGCCGTAAAAAAATAAAAACAGCCGGATTGT
>CAZXCC010000132.1:0-8095 GCA_964638945.1 uncultured Veillonellaceae bacterium
TCATGGCTGCCTCATCCATGCCCCGGGTGGTCGCTGCCGCTGTCCCGATGCGAATGCCGCTTGTCACCATGGGTCCTGCCGGATCGAATGGAATGGAGTTTTTATTGACTGTGATACCGACATCATCCAGCAGCCGCTCCGCCACCTTGCCTGTCAGATTGCGGTTGCGAACATCAAGCAGCATCAGATGATTGTCCGTTCCGCCGGAAACCAGGACGAAGCCTTTTTCCATCAATCCGTTTGCCAGCGCAGAAGCATTTTTGATGATCTGCGCCTGATAGAGCTTGAACTCTTCGCTCATGGCTTCTTTCAGCGCCACGGCTTTGGCGGCCACGATATGCATCAGCGGCCCTCCCTGGATACCGGGGAAAATCGCCTTGTCAATCGCCTTGGCGTGTTCACTGCGGCAAAGGATCAATCCGCCGCGCGGTCCCCGCAAAGTCTTGTGCGTGGTCGTTGTCACGACATCGGCATGCGGCACAGGGCTCGGATGGAGTCCCGCCGCCACCAGTCCGGCAATGTGAGCCATATCCACCATGAAAAGGATACCCAATTCCTTGGCAATAGCCCCGATTCTGGCAAAATCAATAATCCGCGGATACGCGCTTGCGCCTGCGACAATGATGTTGGGACGATTCTCGCGCGCCAGCTTTTCCAGATTGTCATAATCGATACGATGATCGACTTCGTCCACTCCATACGGGATTATTTTAAAATATTTCCCGGAAATATTTACCGGGCTTCCGTGTGTCAGGTGACCGCCATGAGCCAGGTTCATTCCCAGAATGGTATCTCCGGGTTTTAAAAAGGCAAAATATGCCCCCGTATTTGCCTGTGCGCCCGAATGAGGCTGAACATTGGCATGTTCGGCGCCAAAAAGCGTTTTGGCCCGTTCGATGGCCAGAGATTCGGCGATGTCAACACACTCGCAGCCGCCGTAATAACGGGCTCCCGGATAACCTTCAGCGTATTTGTTGGTAAGGACCGAACCCTGCGCTTCCAGCACAGCGGGGCTCACAAAATTCTCCGAGGCTATCAGTTCGATCTTGTCGCGCTGGCGCGCCGCCTCCAGTTCAATGGCCCGGGCGATTTCCGGGTCCTGCCGGGAAAGAATGCTCATGAATGTCTCCTCCAACCTTTTAAACTTATATTTTTTTATTTCATTTGGTTTTGCAGTCGAAAGTCCAGTTGCGAGAGATTTTCGCCTGATTTCGTATCGGCTTGCGGTATTAATTTGCCAGCCACCCCGAATACGTCATCCAGGCGTTCGGGGTTAAAATTGGCATCCTTGCCAATTTTTCTCGGCAAATTTTTTCCTCTTCGCCGACGAAATTCAAGGCTCAAATCAAAGGCAACTGTCGTTTTTCGCCAGCAAAACCATTTGGATCCTCAAGGAAAGGAGACGCTGAATTAATGGAGATTGCCTTGGATGGGAGCCATAGCATTCGCCGACGCAGTTTCGCAGCTTTGCCGGTCAAATCGGCAGGGATGCTGATTTGAGGCCGTACGCGACGGATGGAGCATTCACGGCCGACCGGTAAAGCAAGAAGACAAGTCGCTGCGAATCAAGGCGATCATCCACAGCAATCGGAATTATTCAGCGGCTCCTTTCCTGCTCAGGCTACTTCGAAAGATTCACGCAGATTTTCTCGTATACTGCACGTGCGCCGCCGATAAGCTTTGGACGGCTTTTGGCCGCATTCACCCAGGCCTGTCCGATTGTTTTCCGGCTCAGACGAACCGGCACCGCCACCGGCCGCAAATGCATGCCGATCAATGTATTGCCGATATCAATCCCGCCATGGGCCTTGACAGATTCCACCACCACCGGGTCAATAAAGTCCTGCATGGCCTGCGCAGCCAAAGAACCGCCCGCATGCGGCACAGGATAAACACTGACTTCTTCCAGTCCGTATATCTCCATCGCTTCCCGCTCCACAACCAGCGCACGATTCAGATGTTCGCAGCACTGCACCGCAAGGAATATCTCCCAGCGGTTCAATTCGCTGCGCAGCGGTTGCATAAGAGCTGCAGCCACTTCCACCGAACCCTCTGTGCCGATGCGCGCTCCACAGATTTCACTGGTGCTGCAGCCAACAACCAGAATCTGTCCTGACTCCAGTTTGACCTCATTGAAATATTCCTGCAATACCGCCAGTGTGTCAGCCTTTACCGCCGCAATATCCACGCTGCCTACTCCTGCCTGCTTTTTTCATAGTCGGCTATTTTGCAGATGCGCCGCTCATGTCGCCCGCCGGTAAATTCCGTCGTCAGCCACACGTCGACGATCATGGCTGCAAGACCGGCTCCGATGACCCGTCCGCCCATGGTCAGTATATTTGCATTGTTGTGTTCCCGCGACATTTGCGCCGAAAAAACATCGTGGCAATTCGCAGCCCTGATCCCGGCCACCTTGTTCGCTGCGATGGAAATTCCCACTCCCGTGCCGCAAAACAACAGTCCTTTTTCAAATTCACCACGCGCCACTGCTTCCGCTACCTGTACGGCAATATCGGGGTAGTCCGCTGATTCATTGCTAAAAACGCCAAAATCCCGAAATTGTACACCTTTCTCCTGCAAGTGCGCCGCAATGGCCTGTTTCAGTTCAAATCCGCCGTGATCGCCACCTATGGCAATTGTCATATCCAATCATCCCTCTCTTGAATATCAGGCTTTTTTTCGCCACTCTACTGTTTTTTTCCTGCAGCGTTTCGGATTTTTTCCCATGCACCGTCCAGCAACTGATCCAGTTCATCCGCACACAATTCATATTCAATGACTGGCCCGCCTGCCGGATCGGCTACATCTCCTCCGCTTCCGGCATATTCGCACAAAAGGTGTACCTTTTGTGCAGAACTCGGCATTTGGCGCAACAAGTTCCTGCGGTGGGAATCTGTCATCGTCAATATCAGGTCGGCAGCATCGATATGAGCAATTTGCAATTTCCTGGCCCGATGGCTTTCGAGGGAAAAACCCCTGCTTGCAATGACAGTCCTTGCTTCCGGTGAAGCGCTCTGCCCTTCCCAGGCCGCAATGCCTGCCGAACTGGCCGCAATGCTGTCAGAAAGCCCCGCCTGCATAATCCTGGATCGCAACAGCGCTTCCGCCATGGGGCTACGACACGTGTTGCCTGTACAGACAAAAAGCACGGAAAACACATTACCCCTCCCAATACGAACTGGCAGCCTTGTTCAGGCGATTCATCAACGCACGGCCAATTCCTTTTTCCGGTACGGATTCCATATAGATCACATCGACCGGGTTTTTATCAAAAAAACGCAGCGCTTCATACAGTTTCGCAGCTGCCTGCGAACGTTTTCCTTTTGAGCCGCATGTTGCCACAATCACTTCGCGGGGCAGCAGGGAAGCATTTTCCATTGCAACAATCGCGCCCACTGTTTTCCCCTGTGCCAGAGCGGCTTTCACGGCCCGTATCAGTTCCCCTGCATTGCCTGCGGGTTCATAAGGCAAAAGAATCAATGGGGCCGATGGAGCATAATGGCGGTATTTCATCCCGGGAGCCCGCGGAGTATCGGATCCTGTTTCATTGTTCCCGCCGGCAACAGTAACTTGCAGAAGACACTCCGAAAGCATTTCCTGCGTCACGCCGCCGGGTCGCAAAATGGTCGGGATTTTTGCACTGCAATCCAGTACTGTCGATTCCAGGCCCACTTCGCAAGGACCGCCGTCCAGCACCATTTCAATGCGACCTTCCATGTCAGACATTACAGCCTCTGCTGTCGTGGGGCTTGGACGGCCTGACAGATTGGCGCTTGGCGCCGCAATCGGGACTCCGGCTGCCCGGATCAGTTCACGGGCCGCACCAAGAGACGGAAGGCGCACTGCAACCGTGTCGAGCCCGGCTGTCACAATATCCGGTACGATGGGCAATCGCGGCAAAACCACAGTCAAAGGTCCCGGCCAATACTTCTCCAGAACGGGTTCCAGCCAATCCGGCACCACAGCAACCAGAGTCGATAGCTCTCTCTTTTCGGCAATATGAAGAATCAGCGGATTGTCAGCCGGACGTCCTTTGGCCTGAAAAATCCGCCGAACAGCAGACGAGTCCAGTCCATTTGCCCCCAGGCCGTACACTGTTTCCGTGGGAAAAGCCACAAGTCCTCCCTTGCGGATTATTGACGCAGCCTCTGCAAGAACGGCCGGATCCGGTTTTTCCCTGTCGATGATGTGAAGTACTGTTTTCATGCTGAAGGTTCTCCTTTTTTGCCGGGACGCAGCACAACGACCCGTTCGATTCCCGCGTAATCATGAACAATTTTTTCCGTATGCCAGCCGCCTGCTTCAGCCAGCCCTGCAACCTGCCGCGCCTGGCCGGCACCTACTTCCAGCGCCATAAATCCTTCTGGCGAGAGCACTTCTTTTCCGCCTACAATCAGCCGGCGATAGAATTGCATTCCATCGTCACCGCCGCACAGCGCAAGCTCCGGTTCTTTTTTCACTTCCGGTTCGAGTACAGCCATTTCCGCAGTGGTAATATACGGTGGATTCGACAAAATCACATCAAACACTGTCCCAGACGCAGGAAGCAAATCGGCTTTCTGAAAATGCGCCTGTCCCTGCGGCAAAAGCCTGCCCGCATTCTCTGCAGCAACAGCCAACGCCGCCGGGGATATATCGACACCGATTCCCCGGCAACCGGGACGGCGCGACAATGTGCCGATCAATACTGCGCCGCTTCCTGTGCCCACATCAAGAATCCTTGCGCAGGACTCCGGTGCGATGAGTTCAAGAGCTGTCTCCACCAAAATTTCCGTATCGGGTCTCGGTATCAGGACGTCCTCAGAAACATGAAACAACAGACCCATGAATTCTTTGCGTCCTGTGATATAGGCAACCGGAATCCGCTGGGCACGACGGCGGACCATCTCCCGAAAAGCAGCCAGTTCCGCAGCCTCCAAAGGTTGATCGAAATGAACATACAAATGCACCCGATCTTTCCCCAGCAAGAAGGAAAGCAGCACTTCCGCGTCAAGGCGGGGATTATCCACACCTTTGTCACGGAAATACTGCTTCGTCCATTGAAGAATCGTTCCGATGGTCCATTTTTCAGCCATGATCAGTCCGCCTGCTTCAACCGCTCCGACTGGTCTGCCGCCGTCAGCGCGTCAATCATTTCGGTAAGATCGCCGTTCATGATAAAGTCAAGTTTATGCAGGGTCAGTCCGATGCGATGGTCCGTCATGCGTCCCTGCGGGAAATTGTAGGTGCGGATGCGTTCACTGCGGTCGCCGGTACCTACCTGGCTTTTGCGGGTTTGGGCAGTTTCCGCCCGTTGTGACTCCTGCGCCAGTTCCAAAAGTTTTGCCCGGAGTACGCGCATGGCCTGATCTTTGTTTTTTAGCTGGGATTTTTCATCCTGGCATTGTACCACTACGCCTGTCGGCAGGTGAGTAATGCGCACGGCGGATTCGGTCTTGTTCACATGCTGTCCGCCTGCTCCGCTGGCGCAATAGGTATCGATGCGCAAATCGTTCGGATTAATCTGCACGTCTACATCCTCTGCCTCCGGCAATACCGCCACCGTGACCGTAGAGGTATGGATGCGGCCTGAGGATTCTGTCGTCGGCACACGCTGTACGCGGTGCACGCCGCTTTCGAATTTCAGCCTGGAATAGGCGCCGTTGCCCGCGATACTGAAAACGACTTCCTTGAACCCCCCCAGTTCGGTCGGGTTTGAGTCCAGGACTTCGACCCGCCAGCGCTGGGATTCGGCATATCGCGAATACATCCGGAAAAGATCACCCGCGAACAGTGCGGCCTCGTCCCCTCCGGCACCGCCGCGGATTTCCATGATGACGTCTTTTTCGTCGTTGGGATCCTTGGGGAGCAGCAAGAAACGCAGTTCTTCCTCCAACGTTTCTTTGGCGGCTTTGGCAGCATCCAGTTCCTCCTGGGCCATGAGCCGCATGTCCTCATCGAGCTTTTCCCGCAACATTTCCAGCGTATCATCGATCGTTTTCTGGCATGCTTTATACTCGCGGAACTTGGTGATGAGCTCCGTAAGTTTGGAATGGGTCCTGGAGTTTTTTTGCCAGGCAGCCATATCGTTCATGGCCTCCGGGGCGCTGATCAGGCCCTCCAGTTCCAGATATCTTTCTTCAAGCGCTTGCAGCTTTTCGAGCAAGTTCGTCCCTCTCTTCCCTGTCGGGCGTATTCTCCTCCGGTGTTACTGTACAGTCCGTCTCCAAAGTTGGTTCTGTCTCGGCAGATTGCTGCTCGGACAACGGTTTTGCCGCCTCCAGCGCGCGGATGGCCACTTCAATCTGGTCATCGCTCGGTTCGCGGGTCGTGAGATATTGCAGCCACAGTCCCGGTTTCATGCACACAGCCACCCAGGGAGCCTCGCTTCGCCCGGCGAAACGGATGATTTCATAGGATATCCCGGCTACGAGCGGCAATAGAATCACACGCGACAAAATACGGAGCCATAAATCCGGCCATCCGAGAAACGCAAACATCAAAATGCTGACCAGCATGACTATCAACAGGAAATTCGTGCCGCAACGCGGATGCAGCCTGCTGTACGGACGAATGTTTTCCACTTCCAGCGGCACCCCTGCTTCATACGCATGAATCGTCTTGTGTTCGGCACCATGATACTGAAATACGCGCCGTATGTCGCTAAGCGAGGATATCGCCAGGACATAGGCAAAAAAGATCAACAGACGAAGCACGCCCTCAAAAAGATTCAGCAAATGCGGGTCGGTCACCGCGCTGTGAATAAATTTGGCGGCATACGTCGGCAAAATCACAAACAGAAGTACCGCAAGCCCAAAAGCAGCCGCCATGGTAAGGGCAATCTCTTTTGCAGACAGCTCCTCGCCTTCTTCACCGGCCGCCTGGGCAGAAAAGGACAACGCCTTCAAGCCGTAGACCAACGCTTCAGCCAAAGCCACAACCCCACGCAACAGCGGCTTCTTCAATATCGGGAAACGGTCACTGATCGAATGCACCGGATCCACGCGAAGCGCTATGGAGCCGGAAGGCTCCCTTACTGCAGTCGCAATGCTCTCCGGGCCCTTCATCATGACCCCTTCAATGACCGCCTGTCCACCGATCATCGGTTTTGTCTTCAAGAATTAATTCCTCCCGGATATGAATACTGCAGAGCATCTCTGCTCTGCAGTCTGGTCAGCTCTGTGTGCCGTATCGCTTATTGAACGTTTCGACCCGACCTTTGGCAGCAGCCTGCCGTTGCTGGCCGGTGTAGAAAGGGTGACATTTCGAGCAGACATCGACCCGCAGTTCCTTTTTAACCGAACCTGTCATGAATGTGTTCCCGCAGGCACACGTTACTTTGATTTCCTCATACTTGGGATGGATTTTTTCCCGCATTATTGCTTGCACCTCACTTTTCACGGACGCTTCAATTCCGTCATGCGTTGATTATTATAACACAGGCCCTACCCCTGTGCAACACCAGAATCATCGATTTTTTCAGTCTATGGGCGGAAGTGGCTGAAACTGCCGAATTGCAGCAATGGCAAGGCCGTCTGCAGTTTTCGCACCAAAGTGGCAACCCCGGAACCTGCGCCGGAAAATCCAGGCAGTATCGCCCGCAACTCATCCGGATCCAGATTGAGATTTCGCAGCTGGATCATATCCACTCCCGTATCACGCAAAAATTCCTCCCAGGCCGATATTTCGTCCGGCCGGTCGTTGAGTCCGGGAAACAAAAGCATATTGACGGAAACATGGCAACCTTTTGCTTTGGCATAGCGTATCGACGAACGCACATTTTCCAGCGTATAGGCGGACCGATAATATGCCTGGTGTGTATCTTCCCTGGCACTGATCAGGCTGACCCGCAGACTGTCGATTCCCGCGTCCACAACACGCATGATTCCTTCCGTATAGCCCGCGTTCGTGTTCATGTTGATAATCCCGCTCTTGGTCTGGCTGCGGACTTCCGTGATTGCCTCCGCTATGGAAGGAGCAGCCAATGCCGGTTCCCCTTCACAGCCCTGACCGAAGCTGACAATCGCTTCCGGTGCCGATTGCAGGTGATAAAGTGCCACCGCAGCGATCTCTTTGCCGGAAGGTGTAAATTGAATGCGGCTCTGCGGCGATGGGC
>CAZXCC010000133.1:0-8026 GCA_964638945.1 uncultured Veillonellaceae bacterium
ATACCTACCGTGACAACACCTGCGACCTGACAACAAGCGACACGCTCTATACCGGTTACAGCGGGTATCAGTCCATTTTTGGAACCGTCGATTATTCAGGCGACACCGATTATGCCAGTCTTGTGGTCAGTTCCAGTGGTTACTATGACGTGACAACTTCCACCAACAACACGGGTGGATTCGTTTACGACGCGACCACAGGCACTTGCCCTGCTTCGTTCACAGGCAGCTACGACACGAATGTGTACCTCAGCGCTGACCATGCGAATTATGTGGTAGTTTCGGGGAACGTTCAGGGAGAAACCTACAAGGTGACGGTTTCATCCAGCGACAGCAATGCCAGCGACCTGACGGGAGACGATACGATCTATCCCAGCAATGACAATGGCCAAAAGAATTACGGCCACATCGATTACGCAGGAGATGTGGATTACTGCAGCATTGCCTTAAGCAGCAGCGGTTACTATAATATTTTATCCTCCGGATCGACCTACTCCTTTGTCTATGACGCAACTACCGGCAACACGGTGTATGCAAGCAATGGCGGCTACTCCACCAATGTATACCTTGATTCGTCCCACGCGAATTACGCCGTCGTGAGCGGTTCCACTGCCGGTGAAAATTACGGCGTGAAAGTTTCGGCAACTTCACAAGATTTTCCGGCAATCTCCAATACTTATAATTCCGCAATCGAAATATCCAAAGACCTGTTTTTGTACATGGACACCTTTTCGCTTGCCGCTGCCGGCGACGAAGCCTGGTATAAATTTACCGCCACCAAGACCTCGAAATATAAAATCTCCGAATCTGTCTATCGTGACGATATGCATTGCGAATTATTCCTGCTTGATGCGACTGCCGGCACCGGATCATTCTTCAGTGCAACAACGGACAGGAATGAATTTTCCACCACCCTCTACAGCGGTCATCAGTACTATTTGGATGTTCATTGTCTGTCGCCGGGCGGAGGCATATTGGCAATAGCCGAATCCCGCTGACCCCTTGGAATGTCCTCAGGATATTATTGAGTTTCTGAAACACGATGTAAAAATATTTTTGTTTGACAGGAGCGATAACCAGGTGTTAACCCATATTGGCACGGGTCCGATCGAAACAGAACGGCTGCTTTTAAGAAAATTTGAATACACGGATGATGAGAATATGCTTAAATACTGGATTGCTGATCCGACAATCCAATCGATGTATTCCGAACCAATTTATACTACCAGGCAGGAGGTTAAGGAACTGCTTGATAAATATATTGGCGCTTATGCGAAGGAAGACTACTATCGCTGGGCTGTAATCTATAAGAAATCAGGGGAGTGCATAGGCCAGATTGCCTATTTTTTAGTGGATAGCAAGAATCATTTTGCAGAAATCGAATACTGCATCGGAAGCTTATTTCAAAGAAAAGGTCTTGCAACCGAAGCAACAAAGTCTGTTATTCAATACGGCTTTGATAAGATGAATTTGCACAAGGTACAGATTTGCCATAAATCAATAAATTTTCCGTCGCAAAAAGTCATTGAAAAATGTGGCTTCGTTTATGAAGGAACACTGCGGGATTTCTTTTATATGGATGGAAATTATGTTGACCGGCTCTATTATTCTATTCTAAAAAATGAATTCCTGCAGAGAAAAGTCGGGACCTTGCATTTATGATACTTTGCGGCAAAGCAGCTCCATGTTTCTCTCAAAATGCAGTATTTCTACATCAAAAGCGTTTTGGAAAGCCTCGTTGGAGTTCTTGCCTTTTCCAATTTCGGCAAAATACTGGATTACGCTTTGCATGCCGTATTGTTCAAGAAGTATGAGATTTCCCCACCCTGCAGTTTTATATGTCAACCCTGAGCCATACACAGATAAGGCACTTGACCATTCCTGACTGGTACGTAACTGAGTCAGGCATGGTTTATTTTTTGCCATGCAGATCCCGGTCTGCCAATTTGCCTTGTATTGTTCGACGGACATAAAACCGCTGCGTGCTACGACCTGTGCACCCACCGCTTCGGCCATTCCTTCCAGCATCCATTTCACTTCGACGGCTTTGGTTCCGGCAATTTGCCGCTGGTATTGATGAGTCAGTTCATGAGCAAGCAGAAACATTCTTTGCCTTGGAGTGGGTGTGCCATCCACATTGATGACAATCAATCGGTTTCCTGATAATGCATCAACCCCTTTACCCACTCTATTGACTTCAAATTCACTGATGCCAAACCGTGATGCAGACTCTGTCAGGAAGGCTTTTCGATTTCGAACCAGCACGATGGTTACCGGTTTATGCAAAAGCAGTCCTGCTTCCGAATAGTATTGTACGGTTTCATCGACTGAACGCCTGAAATCTGCGGCTTCCTCCTGCAAAATATCCGCCGCGCATTCAATTTGCACGATATCGGTTTCATAATCGGGCGGCGAAGCAAAGACACAGCCTGACAACAGACAAATTGCTATGAATATAGCCCCTACCCACTGTGTTAAAGTGCGAAAATGAAACATCCGCCTGATCCTTCTTTCATTGTTGCTTTTGTTTTTTCAGCACCATTGCCGTGCGGCTCGGTGAATAGACTATGATTCCTGAAAAACCAGGATACTTGGGAACGGGTCCTGCCTCGAAGAGTATGCCGTGTGAAATACGCCCCTGTCCACCAAACCGCTCTTCATCCGTATCGAATATAACCTGGTAGCTGCCCGTTTCATGGATGGGAAGCTGAAATCCGACATACGATTCAGTGGGATGAAAATTAAAGATGAATATTACGTCTTTTTTTCTATACGCCAGCAGCTTTCGTTCCTGATCAAGCCAAAGGATTTGTGGCACTCCACCTCCCATCAGGTCTTCCCCGGCCATAAGGTGAATCATGGCGCTGTCAAAGGTGTTCAGATATTCGTATCTAAGTTGAGGATTGTCTGCAAGACTCCATTGTCTGCGGCAGTACTGGAAGCTCCATCCGTTGCCTTCTCGCGGAAAATCGATCCATTCAGGATGTCCGAACTCGTTGCCCATAAAGTTGAGATATCCTTCACTTCCCAACGAAATAGTCACAAACCGGATCATTTTGTGCAGGGCAACTGCACGATCGATCTTCATGTTTTCGCTTTTCTTTTCCATCTGCCAGTAGATTTCCTTGTCTGCCATCCAAAAGATCAGCGTCTTGTCACCTACCAGCGCCTGATCGTGAGATTCTGCATAACCTATGCGCTTTTCACCGGGACGTCCGGTGGACATTTCGTGCCATAGTTTGTGCATGTCCCAGTCTTCATCCTTAATCTGCATGGACTTAACCCAAAAATCCGGCATTCCCATGGCCAACCGGTAATCAAAACCGATTCCTCCATCACGCACGGGAATACACATGCCTGGCATACCGCTCATGTCTTCCGCTATAGATAAGGAATCAGGTCTGATCTCCTTGATCAGCTCATTGGCAAGCTGAAGATAGTTCAATGCTTCAATATCCGTATTCATGCTGAAATATTTGCTATAATCGTTGAACGAAGTGCCCAATCCATGGTCATGATAAATCATGGATGTGACGCCATCGAAGCGGAATCCATCGAAATGATATTCCTCCATCCAAAATTTTATGTTTGACAGCAGAAAATGAATCACTTCATGTTTTCCATAGTGAAACAGCTTCGAATCCCACGCACTGTGTTCGCCGCGTTTTTTTGCGTGAAAGAATTGATGCGTGGTACCGTCGAACTTGTTAATTCCTTCCGCAATATTTTTCACCGCATGGGACTGCACAATGTCCATCAGAACTCCTATTCCCATGCCATGTGCCTTATCGATAAGGGATTTGAGTTCCTCCGGTGTGCCGAACCAGGAAGATGCTGCAAAATAGTTGGATACATGATAACCGAAAGACGCGTAATATGGATGCTCCATAATGGCCATGATCTGTATGAAGTTATAGCCAAGAGCCTTCACTCTCGGCAGAATGTTGTCTTCGAATTCTTTGTAGGTTCCGATAGCCTCTTTTTCCTGAGCCATCCCGATATGTGTCTCGTAGATGAAAGGATGTTCTGCGCAATCGATGCGAAAGTTCTTGTCAGACCATTTGTAAGCGGTTTTCGGTGACCAGATCTGGCCGCTGAAATCACGTGTCACCGAATCTTGGACCACACGCCGAATATACAAGGGAATTCGGTCGCGTTCCACCCCTCTGGACCGGACCCGAACCTTAACGCGGGACATGTGGGGAAGAGCCTCTTTTCCTGGAACAAATATTTCCCAATACCCGCCCCTTTTGCTAAGTGGATGAGAATACCTGTCCCAGCCGTTGAAATCTCCAATCAAAAACAACGCTTCAGCTGCCGGAGCCCATTCACGATATAGCCATCCGTCCGAGACTTTGTGAAAACCAAAAAAGTGATGCCCGTTGGCAAAGTCTCGCAAACTACCTGTTTCACCCACAATCGCTTTTTTCATTTCGCGATATCGCTTCATGCGCAACGATATGTCTTTTTCATAAGGCTTCAGCCAGGAATCGATGGATAATATTTTCAGATGCTCTTCAGGGGCTGAATTGATCGGCGAAATTGTTCTTTTCATGTCACAGCCTCCCATGCTTATTGTCCTCCGCGAACTTCACTGTGTATACGAGCTAAATACCGGGTTTTTTCTGCGCTCTCCTATGATTATACTATGCCGCCTCACAAGAATTGCGTTCTTTCTTTCCTTCCGGCGCAAAAGAAAGAATATTTTCGATTTCGGCAATCATACTTCTTGTATCTTCCAGTAAAATCCACACCAAGGAAACCTCGCAATTGTTCTGTTCTATTGAAAGGTTTTGGTTCAGCTGCACCGAATGTATTTAGTAAGATAATTTTGACAAAGAGTCCTTTCCTCCCCGTCGCGGGTCAAAAGCATATCAACCCGACGAAGATTGTGCTAGCCGATCCGGGCGGCAAATCCCGGTCGAGATGGAGGCGAAAAAGATGGCTACATACGTTAGATACTTTGATACGTTGGAGCAGTTGCTTGACTTTGCGGAAGTTCAGGAAAGAGTGAACGGCCTGACGGTTTATTGTGACAAGGAAAAGAAATCAGCATCTGTCTTTGGAGTCAGTGAGGAACTCGCGCATGACCTGCTCATGGATGAATACGAAGAAGATTCAAAGGACTAAGAAGAACGGCTCGCCGACGAATGAATTAGCGGATGTTTTCTATACATGACCGGCTAATGCAACTTTCTTGACTTGCAATAAGCACGGATGTATCATATTCTTGCAAAATAAATTGATTATTCCAATAATTTGCACGTCTTATTTCAAAAAGGGGTTGTGTGTCGGAAACGAGTCTTGGCATGGTAAACGACAGCGCACAATGAAGCCGAAAATAAAAAGGGAGGGGTTCAGAATGTCAAATATTCGAAAATGGGCACCAATGGACCAGCTTTTCCAGGAGTTCGGCAACATGTCCAAGTTCCTCGACATGCCCAATGTACCGGTGCTTTTTAAAGGAGGCGAACCCAAGGTCGACATCATGCAAACAGAGAAAGAAGTCGTGGTCAAAGCAGATGTACCTGGTGTGAAAAAAGAAGACATGCAGGTAACTGTGACAGAAGACACGATTACTTTTCGAGGCGAAGCCAAGTCCGATACGGAAACCAAAAAGGAAGACTATTTTCATTCAGAGCGCTTCTATGGATGCTATTGCCGCACATTGCCCCTGCCGGTCCTGGTCGACTCATCAAAGGCAAAAGCAAAGTTTGAAGACGGAGTGCTGACCGTCACGGTTCCGAAGGCAATGAAACCCGAGAAGGGAAATTCCGTAACGATTGAATAACAGAAAATTTATAATACCCGTCCGCTTTTCTGAGCAGACGGGTATTTTTTATTGTCAAAACGCATTGAAGCTCCACAAAACGAATGGCTGACCTTCCATTGAACTTCAGGAACACCAGTGTAAACCAATTGTCATATCAGTCGGTTTTTGCTATTCTTATAGCAATATTGAACAAGGAGTGTGTCTTCATGAAAAACTATCGACTAAGAAAAATCACCTTATCCATCATTATGTTACTTACTGTCACATTGATGGTAATTCCATTATCTAGCCTTCACGCTGCTGCACCGACTGACTCCAGGCTCGATACCATTTTGAAGCAAGGCTTTATTCGCATCGGTACAACGGGTGATTATAAACCCTTCTCCTTCTTAAATCCGGACACCAATGAATTTGAAGGTCACGATATCGACGCAGCGCAAAAACTTGGTGAAGCACTGGGAGTCAAGGTCGTATTTGTTAAAACTACCTGGCCCAATCTGATGGGTGATTTGCTTGCGGATAAATATGACATCGGCATGAGTGGAATCACTCGCACATTTGACAGACAAAAGAAAGCGCACTTTTCACAAGGCTACATCCTGTTCGGCAAATCACCGCTAATCCGCAGCAGCGACAAAGATCGGTTCCAAAGCCTGTCCGATATTGACAAATCGGGGGTGAAAGTCGGCGTAAATCCCGGTGGCACCAATGAACGATTCGTTAGAGCCCATATCAAAAACGCAGAAATCGTACTGAACAAGAACAATTTGGAAATACCCGGAATGGTAGCAGACGGTCGCGTCGATGTAATGATCACCGACAGTATTGAAGCAATTCGTTATGCTCGCTTCGATGATCGTTTGTTCGCAGCAATGCTCGACAAAACCTTCACCAAAAACAAGTTTGGCTACATGATCCAACGCGGCGACCCCACTTTCGCCAACTTTATCGACTTCTGGATGGAAGAGATGTTCCTGCGGGGCGATTTTGAAAAATTGGCCAAAGACTGGATTGATTAGGTTCAGATTTTACTCCGGACGACCGTCGGCACAGTTGCCGACGGTCATTTTTTTGTCGCAATCATAATACGGTGGGGTTGCCAAATCGATGGAATGAAGATATAACTGTAGAGAAAACAAACTTTAGCTCAGGGAGATTATCATTTTCATGCAAATCATCGCTATCATCAAGACCTTTTTCCTGGCAAGCGCAGGCGGTGTCGTTTTTTATTTTCTTCATGTTCCGTTAGCTTGGATGCTGGGTCCCATTACTGTTGTCGTTCTCTGGACACAGGTCTGCAAAAGGACGGTATATTGGCCCATAGAGCTGCGCCAAACTGCTCTCATATTTCTCGGGTACGTCATCGGAAGCGCCTTCACTGCAGAAGCAGCCCGACAAGTTGTTGCCCAATTACCTGTCATGCTGGCAGTAACATTGAGCATCCTGCTCGTCAGTCTGGTCTGCGGCTATGTTACCCATCGACAGGCCGGCATCAGCCTTGCCACTGGTTTGATGGGCAGCGTTCCCGGCGGCTTCTCGCAGATGGTCCTGCTCAGCGAAGAAATCGAAGATGCGGACATGTCCATCGTTTCTTTCATGCATACGGTACGTCTTTTGTCTGTTGTTTTTGTCGTGCCTTATCTTGCGGCGCAGGCAGCCGGCTCGGCCACTCTGCCGGCCGGTAGCGCAACAACGCCTGCCGGGTACTCGCTTTTCGCGCCAGTTACTCCTGACACGCTGCCGTTACTTGCCATTGCTTTTGCATCGGCTTTTATCGCAAAAAAAGTATTTGTCCCCACGCCTTTTCTGCTCGGTCCGATTCTTGGCACTGCCCTCGTTTCCATGAATGGAATCCATTGCCCATCCCTGCCCGCCTGGTTGACCATTCTCGCACAGATAGCGGTTGGAACGTATATGGGCTACGGTATCCAATTGGCCAGCCTCACCCGTTGGCGTATTCTACTCGCCTCCACCATGCTGGGAGTTGCCGTTGTCATCGCAATGTCATTGGCCGTCGGTTACTTCATGTCAAGTTATTACGGCTATTCCAACGTCACCGCCTTTTTAAGCATGGCTCCAGGAGGTGTCGCGGAGATGAGCGTCACCGGTATTGCCTTGCATGCTGATTTATCAGTGATTGCCTCCTATCAGCTTTTCAGGTTGTTTTTTATCATGCTGCTTACGCCGGCAATGTTTCGTTTCTGGCTGAAACGCTAAGTCAAGTTATAAGAAAACCCGGCTTACGCCGAGCCT
>CAZXCC010000134.1:0-7987 GCA_964638945.1 uncultured Veillonellaceae bacterium
GCAGCCATTGTGCGGAATGGGAGTGACATCTTTGATCATGTTCACTTCGAGCCCCGCGGCCTGCAAGGAACGGATAGCCGCTTCACGACCGGCGCCAGGTCCCTTGACATAAACTTCAACTTGTTTCATGCCATGGTCCATTGCCGCCTTTGCAGCAGTTTCCGCTGCCATTTGAGCGGCAAAGGGAGTGCTCTTCCGAGAACCCTTGAAGCCCTGAATGCCAGCACTCGACCACGAAATCGCGTTTCCGCGGACATCTGTAATCGTTACAATCGTATTATTAAAGGTGGAACGAATATGCGCCACACCGGTTTCAATATTTTTCCGCTCGCGTTTTTTGGGTCTGACAACTTTTTTAGTAGCCAATGCTCAATCCCTCCTTCTTACGCTTTGCTGCGCTTCGCGCCGACCGTCTTGCGGGGGCCTTTGCGAGTTCGAGCGTTTGTCTTGGTTCTCTGACCGCGTACAGGCAATCCCTGGCGGTGACGGCGTCCGCGATATGACCCAATTTCAATCAGCCGCTTGATATTGAGTGACTCTTCACGGCGCAGGTCGCCTTCGACCTTGTACCCTTTGTCGATCGCTTCACGAAGCTTGGAGACTTCCTCTTCTGTCAGGTCACGCACCCGGGTATCCGGATTGATCCCGGTATTTTTGATGATTTCCTGAGACAGCGTAAGCCCTATCCCATAAATGTATGTCAAAGCAATTTCCACTCTTTTGTCACGCGGTAAATCAACACTTGCAATACGCGCCATAGTTAATCATGCACCCCCTTATCCTTGTTTTTGTTTATGCTTGGGATTTTCACAAATGACCATTACGATCCCTTTGCGTTTTATCACCTTACATTTTTCACAGATAGGCTTTACTGACGGCCTCACCTTCATGATGATCCAATCCTCCTTTATGCTTTGGCAGCCAAATAGTTCCTCTATTTGAAACGGTAGGTTATGCGTCCGCGCTTTAGGTCATACGGTGTCAATTCTACCGTGACCCGGTCACCCGGCAGGATTCGTATAAAGTGCATACGGATCTTTCCGGACACATGAGCCAGCACAACGTGCCCATTTTCTAATTTTACCTGAAACATGGCATTTGGTAAAGCCTCAATGACTTTGCCTTCGACTTCAATGACATCCTGCTTGGACACGTGATCCCTCCTCGTCCGCTACCCACAACTTATATCGACATTGACTACGGTAAAGTCAAAATTTGCGGTTCTCCATCCGTGACGGCCACCGTATGTTCGAAATGAGCCGACACTTTTCTGTCGGTCGTTACAACCGTCCAGTCATCTGTTAAAACTTCAACATCGGGAGACCCCAGATTTATCATCGGTTCAATAGCCAATGTCATGCCGTTTTTCAACAGAGGACCCCGCCCTGGCGGCCCATAATTGGGAATCTGGGGATCTTCATGCATTCTTTGCCCAATACCGTGGCCCACATAGTCTCTGACCACACCATATCCGAAAGACTCAGCATGAAGTTGAACGGCATGGGAGATATCTGACAGCCGGTTCCCCTTTACAGCCTGCTCAATCCCTTTATTCAGCGCCTGTTCTGTTACTGACAGCAACTTCTTCAGTTCCGCATCAATTTCACCAACCGGTACGGTAATCGCCGCATCGCCGTAGTAACCATTGATTTTAGTTCCTATATCGAGACTGATTACATCACCGTTCTTTAGTTGCCGAGGACCAGGAATGCCATGAACAACTTGTTCGTTAATTGAAGCACAGATATTGGCAGGAAAGCCGCAATAACCTTTAAATGCTGGTATGGCTCCGGCACGCCTGATATACTGGTCAGCCAGCCGGTCAAGTTCTTGGGTGGTGATACCTGGAACGATAGCCTTTTTCAGTTCCTGCAAAGTCTGACCGACAATCCTGCCGGCATCCCGCATATAAACAAGCTCTCGTTCCGTTTTCAAAACAATCATGGCTCTTCGCCCGTCAAACTGATGATGATATCACGAAATACCGCGTCTGTGGATTGTGCCCCATTGATTTCCGTATACATATCACGATCTTTGTAATATTGAATCAGAGGGTGGGTTTGATTGTGATATACCACAAGGCGGTCCCTAACAGTTTCTTCCCGGTCATCAGCCCGTTGATACAGCTCACCACCACAACGGTCACAAATCTGGTCAACTGCCGGCCGACGGAATTCCATATGATATGTGGAGCCACAGGATTGGCAGATTCGCCGCCCCGTTAGTCTCGGAATGAGTTCATCATCCGCTACGACTATGTTGACCACCCGATTTAGCCTGATTCCCATCTTTGCCAGCATCTGATCCAGCGCGTGCGCCTGTTGAAGGGTTCTGGGAAAGCCGTCCAGTATGAATCCACCGATACAGTCCGACTTTGCCAGTCTTTCCCTTGTAATTCCGACGGTAACCTGATCCGGCACCAATGCGCCAACATCCATGTATCTTTTTGCTTCCAGCCCCAACGGTGTTCTTTCCTGCAATGCGCCACGGAAAATATCACCTGTTGAAACATGAGGAATGTCATACCGTTCAACGAGTCTTGCCGCCTGAGTTCCCTTACCGGCGCCGGGCGGCCCCATCAATAAGAGATACACGTATCGTCATCCCCTTACTTCATGAAGCCCTGGTAATGCCGCATCAAAATCAACGACTCCATCTGTTTCATTGTATCCAGAGCAACGCCTACAACAATCAGCAGAGCGGTTCCACCGAAATATACTCCCTGAATGCTGGTCACAATTACAACAAAGTTTGGCAGAATGGCAATAATCGCAAGGAAAATAGAACCGGCCAACGTAATGCGTGTAACGATACGATCCAGATAATCCGCAGTGGGCTTGCCGGGTCTGAGTCCTGGAATAAAGCCGCCGTACTTTTTCATGTTCTCTGCCATATCAGGAATATTCATGGTAATCGCTGTGTAGAAATAGGTGAAGAAAACGATCATCAGTGCATAGAGCGTCGTCTGCACCGGAGATCCCCATTCAAACAAACGGGCTATGGATTTCACCCAGTCGACATCCACAAATTGTCCAATCGTGACAGGAAACATCAAAACCGAAGATGCGAAAATGATCGGAATAACTCCTGCCTGATTGACCCGCAGAGGGATATGTGTGGAATGTCCACCATACATTTTCCTGCCAACCAACCGTTTTGCGTATTGCACAGGCACACGCCGGTGACCCTGAGTGATTGCGATAACAAAGACAATCATGGCCACTGCAATAACGACAAACAGAATGAGGTTAAAGAAATTGATGGTGCCAGCCTTCAAATATTCGAAAATCACGAAGAGGCCATCAGGCAAGCGGGAAACGATTCCTGCGAAGATGATCAGGGAAATTCCATTGCCGATACCTTTTTCGGTGATCTGTTCGCCAATCCACATAAGGAATACGGTCCCAGCCGTCAAGGTAATTGCGATCAAAAGAATCGACCCGATGCCGGGATTGATGATAGCATGCTTTAAGCCGAAGGCCATGCCGAGCGCCTGCACAAAACCCAAAACCACTGTGCCATACCGAGTAATCTGGGTAATTTTTTTGCGTCCTTCTTCGCCTTCTTTTGACCATTGTTCGAATTTCGGCACGACCACCGTCAACAGCTGCATAATGATGGAAGCGTTGATGTATGGTGTGATACTCATGGCAAACACCGAAAACTTGCTAAGAGCTCCGCCCGAGAACAGGTCCAGTAACCCCAGAAGATTGCCTTGATTGAACATCTGCTCGATGACTGCCGCATTTACGCCGGGTACTGGAATATGGGTGCCGGCCCGGAAAACGATAAACATGGCCAGTGTGAATACAAGCTTTTGGCGGAGTTCAGGGATTCTAAGCACATTGGCCAAAGCCGCCAGCACCTAAATCACCTCGACTTTTCCACCGGCTGCTTCTATCTTGGCAACTGCAGCCTTGGTAAAACCATTCGCGCGGACAGTCAGAGCCTTTTCCAGCTCTCCGTTACCAAGAATCCTCAAACCATCATTGACTTTCTTAATGATTCCGGCTTCTACCAAAGCCACCAAATCGACAACTTCATTGGCTTCAAAGCCATTTAACGATGCAACGTTCACTTCCGTATAGGTCAGGGCAAACTTGTTGAAGAAGCCCCTCTTTGGAAGTCTCAAATATAAAGGTTTCTGTCCACCTTCAAAACCAGGCCGCTTTTTGCCACCTGCACGGGACCCTTGTCCTTTTTGCCCACGTCCAGATGTTTTACCCAAACCAGAACCGAGTCCACGTCCGACACGGGTTCTGGTTTTCTTGCTGCCTGGCGCGGGAGACAATTCATGCAATTTCATCGCTTGCGCCTCCTCGTCCTAGTCTTGCAGTTCTTCAACTGTGACAAGATGCTCTACTTTACGAATCATACCACGTATAGCAGGAGTATCGTCATGAAGAACATGTTGACGAATTTTAGTCAGACCCAGGGCACGTACAGTAGCCCTTTGATCATCAGGCCGGCCAATCAGGCTACGGCTCAGAACAATCTTAATTTTTGCAGACATGTTGTTCCCTCCTACCCCAATAGCTCCTGAACGGTCTTACCACGCATCTGGGCGACATTTTCAGCACGCTTCAGTTGCTCCAATCCCGTCAGAGTGGCACGCACCATATTATTCGCATTGGATGATCCAAGAGACTTCGTCAGAATGTCACGCACACCCGATAGTTCGAGAACTGCACGGGCCGGACCACCTGCAATAACGCCAGTTCCTTCAGATGCAGGTTTGAGCAGAACTTTGCCTGACCCAAAGATCCCTGTAATCTGATGCGGAATCGTTGTTCCGACCAAAGGAACCGAAATCAAATTCTTCTTCGCGTCTTCTACGCCTTTGCGAATCGCTTCAGGCACTTCGGACGCTTTGCCCAAGCCTGCGCCAACATGTCCGTTGGAGTCGCCAACGACAACTAAAGCGCTAAACGAGAAACGGCGACCACCTTTAACAACTTTGGCCACGCGGTTAATAAAAACGACTTTTTCTTTTAAATCCAACTTGGTGTGGTCGATTCTTGCCACTGTTTTCCCTCCCTCGCCTTAGAATTCAAGTCCCGCTTCACGGGCTGCTGCAGCAAGCGCTGCCACACGGCCATGATAAAGATAACCGCCCCGATCAAACACGACTTTATTAATCCCTTTTGCAACAGCTCTCTCAGCAATCGCTTTTCCAACAACCTTTGCGGCTTCCACATTGCCACCGAATGACACTGTAGCGCCGATTTCCTTGTCCATGGTGCTGGCAGAAACCAAAGTTATCCCAGTCTCATCATTGATGATCTGTGCATAAATGTGGTTCAAGCTGCGAAAAACGTTGAGACGAGGCCGTGCCTGGGTGCCCGAAAGGTTTTTGCGAACCCTCATATGACGTTTTTTACGGGCAATATTTTTTCCCTGCTTCTGAAGCAAGTCAGTTCACTCCCCTCTGCTAAGCCCTTAATTATTTCTTGCCTTTGGCGCCGGCCTTACCAACCTTGCGGCGGACGACTTCCCCTTCATATTTGATCCCTTTCCCTTTGTACGGTTCGGGCTCACGATACGAGCGGATTTTTGCGGCAAATGCGCCGACATCTTCTTTACTGATACTGGAAATCACAATCCGGTTCGGTTGAGGAACTTCGACCGTTACTCCGGCCGGAGGCTCGACTTCGAGCGGATGGGAGAATCCGAGCGTGAGGTTCAGTTTTGTACCAGCTTTGGCAGCACGATAACCAACTCCGGCGATTTCCAGTGTCCGGGTAAAACCGGAGGTAACACCGGTAACCATGTTGGCGATTAATGTACGGGTCAATCCGTGCAGTGATCTGTGCTCCTTATTGTCAGTGGGTCGTTCCACCGTCAACACACTATTCTCAACTTTAATGATCATGTCGTTATGTAGCAGTCTGCTTGCCTGTCCTTTTGGGCCTTTTACGGATACGAGGCTACCCTCGATTTTTACTTCAACCCCTGCAGGTATGGCAATCGGCTGCCTGCCGATCCTTGACATTGTCGCACCTCCTTAGTTCGCGCCGTCTTTCAGAGTTACCAGACGTAGGCGATGACTTCGCCACCCAGGCCGCTTTTGCGAGCCTGTTTGTCCGACATGATACCCTGTGACGTCGAAATAATAGCAATACCCAGTCCTCCCAGTACCTTGGGAAGCTGTTCCTTTTTCGCATAAACCCGCAGACCGGGTTTGGAAATGCGTTTAATGCCGGTGATTACTCGGTCGCGTTCCGGACCGTACTTCAAACTGACCCGCAGAATACCCTGCTTGCCGTCGGAAAGCAGTTCGAAATCCTTGACAAATCCTTCTTCTTTTAGGATCTGAACCACCGCCCGCTTGATTTTTGAAGCGGGAATTTCCACCTTATCATGATGAACAACATTCGCATTCCGGATGCGTGTAAGCAAGTCCGCAATCGGATCCGTCATTACCATTGAATAGTACCTCCTTCCTGATGGACATTACCAGCTTGCTTTCGTAACTCCAGGCACAAAGCCTTTGTAGCTGAGTTCACGGAAGCAAATTCTGCAGATTTCAAATTTACGCATGTAGCCATGTGGCCGTCCGCAAATCTTGCAGCGGTTGTGATGGCGAACTTTAAACTTCGGGCCTTTTTTCCATTGTTCGATCAAGGCTTTTTTAGCCACGCATCTTACCTCCCCTTCGCTACGCGCTGAACGGCATGCCCATTAATTTGAGCAGTTCGCGCGCTTCTTCGTCGGTCTTGGCGGTCGTTACGACAGTAATATCCATACCCCGGATCTTGTCGATCTTATCATATTCCATCTCTGGAAAAATCAGCTGTTCTTTGACGCCGAGAGTATAGTTGCCACGACCGTCAAATGCTTTCGGGCTAATTCCCCGGAAATCCCTAACGCGCGGTAACGCAACGCTCACGAGCTTATCCAGGAAATGATACATCCGTTCACCCCGTAAGGTTACTTTGGTGCCAATCGACATGCCTTCACGAACTTTGAAAGCGGAAATCGATTTTTTTGCTTTCGTTACTATAGGCTTCTGACCAGAAATCTGAGTCAGATCGGAGACTGCAGCGTCCATTGCTTTGGGATTGCCAACTGCATCACTGACACCCATATTGATAACAATTTTTTCCACCTTGGGAATTTCCATAACATTTTTATAGCCAAATTTTTTCATCATTGCCGGAGCAACGTCTTGGCTGTAAAATTCTTTCAGCCTCGCCATGCATCATACCTCCCTTCTGCGCGGATTATTTTTCTTTATCTACGATTTCACCGCATTTTTTGCAGGTTCGGGCCATCGATCCACTTGCCAGAGCCGTCTTTTTTATGCGGGTCGGTTTATCACAGGACGGACAAACCAACATGACTTTTGCCGAACTAAGCGCGGCTTCCTTGACCAGAATCCCGCCCTGCGGCAGCTTCTGGCTGGCTTTGGTATGTCGTTTTACTTTATTGACGCCTTCGACGACAACTTTGCCTTTTTTCGGCAAGGCTTCGATTACTTTCCCTTTTTTCCCTTTGTCCTTGCCTGAAAGCACAACGACCATATCGCCCTTTTTGACGTGTAACTTAATGATTTCAGCCAACGTAGGCACCCCTCTCGCTTAAAGTACTTCCGGGGCCAGCGAGATGATCTTCATGAAATCCTTCTCGCGGAGCTCTCTGGCGACCGGTCCAAAAATGCGGGTCCCTTTAGGGCTTTTATCATCTTTGATGATAACTGCGGCATTTTCGTCAAAACGGATATAGGAACCGTCTTCACGACGAAGGCCCTTACGGGATCTAACGATTACTGCTTTTACTACGTCGCCCTTCTTCACCACGCCACCAGGTGAAGCGTCTTTTACTGCAGCAACGATGACATCGCCGATATTGGCAATCTTGCGGAACGAACCTCCCATCACGCGGATGCAGAGAATCTCCTTAGCTCCTGTATTATCAGCAACATTGAGTCTAGTTTCCTGTTGAATCATGACAGTACCTCCTTCGGTCCCAGGCGGCTATTTTGCTT
>CAZXCC010000135.1:0-5030 GCA_964638945.1 uncultured Veillonellaceae bacterium
CGGACGTGCTTCTGGTGCATGCGCCGGCTGCCGAAAAGAAAGTGGTGGAAAAAGGCGCGGCTATCAACCGCAAACTGGTAATGCACAATGATTTCGTTTTTGTCGGTCCTTCTGCGGATGCTGCCAAAATCAAAGGAAAATCGACGATAGAGACATTGAAGGCGATTGCTGCAAAACCTTCCGTCTTCGTTTCACGCGGCGATGATTCGGGTACCCACAAGATGGAGCTGGGTTTGTGGAAAGCTGCGGGCATCAAGCCGACCGCTCCCTGGTATCAGGAGGCGGGAGCCGGCATGGGACAGACGTTGAAAATTGCAGACGAAAAGCTGGGTTACACGCTGACGGACCGCGCAACCTATCTGGCTCAGAAGAAGAATTTAAAACTGGAAATATTGGTAGAGGGCGACGCAAAACTGTTGAACATCTATCATGTGATGGAAGTAAATCCGGAAAAATTTGCGAAAGCAAACAATCAGGGCGCCAAAGCCTTCAGTGAATTTATTCTTTCGGCGGAAGGGCAGAGCATCATTGCTGCGTTCGGCAAAGACAAATTCGGCCAGGCGCTATTCTTTGCCGATGGCGGAAAAACTGAGAAGGATTTTGGATTGTAAGAGGCAGGAAGATGATATCGGAGGGATTTGCCCAGGCATTCCGGATGTTATGCACATTGGACGCGGAAATCGCAGAAGTTGTTGTGATGACGATTCAGGTATCCGGCACAGCTACGGTATGCAGCGTCTTGTTTGGCGTACCGCTTGGCCTGTGGCTGGCGCTGCGTGAATTTCGCGGCAAGCAGTTTTTCAGCGGCCTGTTGAACTTCGGTATGGGACTCCCGCCGGTCGTCGTCGGCCTGCTTGTCAGCCTCTGCCTGTGGCGCTACGGGCCTTTTGGCGACTATGGACTGATGTATACGCCGGTTGCCATGATCATTGCACAAACCATTATTGCCACACCGATTATTGCCGGCCTGAGCTTTTCTTCGATCCTCAGCATCAATCCGAAACTGCGGCTGCAATTGATATCGCTCGGAGCCACGCCCTGGCAGGCCAGCCGGCTCTTGATCCGGGAGGCAAGGCTGGGATTGATGGCGGCCGTCATTGCCGGTTTTGGCAGGGTGATTTCCGAAGTGGGCGCTTCCATGATGGTGGGAGGCAACATCAAGGGTCAGACCCGGGTATTGACCACCGCCACCGTGATGGAAGTCGGCAAAGGCAATTATGACACAGCCATTGCTGTCAGTATTATTTTGCTGATCGGCGCATTTGCCGTTGTCATGCTTCTGACATGGCTGCAGCACGGCGGAAAGAGCGAACGGGCATGACGGCGGAAATATTGTCACTGCGAAATGTATCGGTTGAACGCAATGGGCGAAAAAAAATTCTGGACATATCGTCTTTTTCAGTCGACAAGGGCGAGCTGATTGCGATCGTCGGACCCAATGGCGCAGGGAAAAGCACGATGTTGCAGGCTATCAACCTGCTTTTGCCTTACCGGGGGAACATGCGCCTGTTCGGCGAAGAGATCCATGACTCACGCCATAGTATATTGCGGCGGCGGTCTGCCCTGTTGTTCCAGGAAGCGTTGCTTGTCAGCGGCAGCGTGTTTGATAATGTTGCCTGGCCGCTGCGATTTCGCGGCATGTCCGTAAATGAAATCGATATCCGTGTTCACAGAGCGTTGGCCGATTTTGGCTGTGAACATCTTGCGAAGCGCACGGCCAAGCAGCTCTCCGGCGGGGAAGCGCAGCGCGTTTGTATCGCCAGGGCTTTGGTCACGGAACCTGAATTGTTGCTGCTTGACGAACCTTTTTCTTCTCTGGATGTGGCCATGCGCGCCTCCATGATGGAAGAAATCCGAACTGTGGCGAAAAAGAAAAACATTACCGTACTGCTCGTGACCCATAATTTTTCTGATGTGCTGTATTTTGCGGAGCGGGCTGTTGCCCTGTTCGACGGCCGGATCTTGCAGGACGCGCATCCGGAGAACTTGATGCGGCGTCCTGTGGATGAGCGCGTGGCACGACTCGTGGGGATGGATAACATTCTGCCCTGCAGCGTGAAAAAAGACGGTGAAGGCCGGTTCATAGAACTTGCGGAGGGAATCCGCTTTGCTTATGGCGGTCCGTTGGCAGCCACTTCTTTGTTTTGCTGTCTGCCGGGAGATGCGTTGCGTCTTTCCGGGCAGCAGGAAAATGTGTCCGCCGATGGCCGGGTAGTGGTGGAAGGCCTGATAGAACGAGTGATGCCGGGAATCGGCACTTGCCGTGTACTGGTGCGGTTCGGAGAATTGTTGTTGAGTGTGCGTTTGCCGCGGGACGATGCGGCAGGCAAGCTGGATATCGGGGGTCGGATTCGCCTCAGTTTTGATCCGGCGGAGGCGCATATTGTCTGATTCGCTCAAAACCCTCCGGCATCGCCGGAGGGTTTTGCTTATCAGGACATGAAACGGCAGTGTGTGAAAAACTGTATCGCAGGCTGTAAAAATTATGCTAAAATCAGTTGAATGCGGATGTGAGGTGGACTGTATTGCCGGACAATGTTTCGTATACTGCGGAGGAAATTGCAAAAATACTGAGGATTTCCAGGTTTACGGTCTACGAGCTGATAAAAAGGGGCGAACTGACCGCCTATAAAGTCGGCCGCAAAATGCGTATTGACGCGGCGGATCTCGCAAATTACAAAATGAAAATCAAGGGAGACCAACCGTATGTGTCCGGCCAATTGACGCCTCTATCCGGGCAGTCGGCGGATTTGCAGTGTGGTCTGGTGATTTGCGGCCAGGACGCCATTTTGGATATTTTGACCCGGCATTTGGATAAAAACGTGAGAAATGTCCGGTTTTTCCGGCAATATGCCGGCAGTATCGAGGGACTGATTGCTCTCTACAATCGATCGGTGAATCTGGCGGCTGTGCATCTTTGGGATGGCGACAGCGGCGAATTTAATGTTCCTTATGTGAAACATTATCTTCCCGGTATGCGGGTTGCGGTTGTCAATCTGGTTTATCGCATGGAAGGTTTCTATGTTGCACCCGGGAATCCGAAAAAAATCAAAGAATGGAACGATCTTGCGCGAAAAGACGTTCGTATGGTGAATCGGGAGCGTGGGTCCGGCGCCAGGGTGCTGCTTGATGAAAACTTGCGAAAAAGAGATATCGATTCCCGTGATATCCTGGGATATGATGATGAAGAAATGAGCCATCTGGCTGTTGCAAGTTGCGTGGCGAGAGGAGAGGCGGATGTGGGAATCGGTGCCGAAAAAGCGGCCATGCAAGTGCAGAGTGTGGAATTTGTCCCCATGCAGAACGAGCGGTATGACATGGTGTTTTTGCGGCAGGATTTAGAAAAACCTCATTTTCAGGCTGTACTCTCCATTTTGCAGTCCAAATCCTTCCAAAATGAAGTGAATGGAATGGGTGGATACGATATTTCAAAAATGGGTGAAATAATAGCGGAAATTTAAAAAATACCGGTAAAAATCGGAGATGGCGAAACTCAAGAGACTCCCTCCTTGCACACTTGGCGATTTGACGAAAAAAAGAATTTTTGTCGCCAGCTTAACAGGAAAAAGCTCGACATTGCCAGAAAGCCTGCTGACATCAGGACATTGTCCACACCAAACCAGTCGGTCAGGTAGCCGCCGGCCAGCATGGAGAAAATCGCCGGCGGCGTGAGAACCGAGGTAACCGAACCGTAAACACGACCGCGCATTTCTGTGCAGACCGCCTGATCCCTGAGTGAATGCAATCCGACCAGTGCGGCATAAAATACAAAATATCCGGTAAACGCGACCCCTAAAGCGGCAACAAAATCATGCAGCAATCCCAATAAGGTAAAACACGCGTAGTGGACTGACAATCCTCCGAATATCAACACGGAGTAACTTAGGCGTTTAACGAGCCATGGGCCAACAAGACTGCCCAAAATACTGCCGACTCCGATGATCGTCATAAACAGTCCGTATTCGGCATCGCTGCCGCCAAGAAAAGCCTTGATATACACAACGAACAGAGAAATCTGCAGACCGACGAACAATCGCCACAATATGCCAATGGTAAGCAGATACTTCACGTTCGGATTTCGACGCATATAGCCGATGCCTTCGTTCAGTTCGGCCAATATATTCTTCCGCTTCTTGCGAGGCGAGGCGCCCGTCAGGCAAATCCGGGAGGCAATGAATGCCACGCTGAAATAGAGCCCCCCCGTAAAGTAAAACAAGACATGGATGCTGAGAAACGTTCCGGCAACACCTGCGATGAATGGGGCACAGACTTTGGCGATATTCAAACATAGCAACACGATGGAATTTCCCCGCAGAAAACCATCCTGCGCCATGATTTCCGTCATCAGGGCTGTCCTTGTTGTAATCATGACAGTCAGGAAAATTGCGGCCAGGGTCCAGAGAACATAGATGGCAGTCAGACTCGCTGCGAAAACCATCGAGATCATGAGAAAACCCACTATACAGGATACTGCCGCCAAAACCTTGGGACGGTCGTATCGATCGATTATTACGCCGTAAAAGGAAGCAAACAATCTGGGAATCAGGGTGAGAGCGGCAAAAATCCCTACTTTGAAAGCATTTTGACTCATTTCATAAACATAGAGAGTCATCACAAAAAATATAAATTCGTACCCAAATGCGGACAGGATAAAAGCTGTAAAAAACTGTACCATATTGGCAGGGATGAATTGTTTCACGATTTTTTCCTCCTCAATAAGCAACGGATTGTGTTGTCATCCATTTTTATTTTACAGTCCTGCCCAACCTGGCAATAGTATATTCTTGCTGCAGGTGGTGATCCATAACCGTGTCGGATGGAAAAGTGAACTTTTTTCGCATCCAAGATCTGCCAAACGTTGAGCTGTATCAAACAAATGGGGTATCGCGCGCGGTGCCTCGTCACGTGCATTCTGTTTTTAGCGCCAGCGTTACGACTTCGGGCGTCCGGCTTCATGAGACGCGAAAGGCGAAATACCGGGTTCCGCCTGGCGCCATCCAGATAGTAAATATCGATGAAATGCACAGCAG
>CAZXCC010000135.1:5130-7893 GCA_964638945.1 uncultured Veillonellaceae bacterium
CGGTATCACACCCGGCCAGTTCGGCCAGACAAAATAAAAACGAAAAATGGAGCTGTGTTGAAAAATAATTTCAATACAACTCCATTTTATTTGGCAGCTATCCCGGCGACACCGGGCGAATACTTAGTGACGCTCGGGAAGACGACCCGCGAGCAATTCTTCGATGATTTCGGCTGCACTGGCGTCAGTCCGGGCGCATACGGAGGCCAGTAATTTTTGTTCCCGGAATGTTTTCACGCCTTCCGGCGTACTCATGTCCACATTCAGGAGCTCGTTGCAGACGATGGACCCATGCCGTGCCGTGAAGCGCTTTGTGAATTCCTTTACCAATGCATATACTTCACTTTTGGCGTTCGGATTGTTTTGGTCATATGTGAGTCCCAGCACAAGAAAAGCACCGGTGACGGACCCACAGGTTTTTCCCATGCCGCCCATCCCTCCGCCAAAAGCAGAGGCGATCCGCATCGCGTCTTTTTCATCCAGACCGAAATATTTCCCATACACCGATAACAAAGCCTGTGAGCAGCTGGCCTTTCCTTCCTGATGCAACGCCACTGCCTGCAGAGAATCCCTGCTCATTCAATCTCCCCCTCAACGATAAAATACATTTGTCCCCATTATAGCGGAGAATGAAAAGGAATCATTGTATTTTCTTGCGCATGGAATAAGTTTTCCTGAACTTCAGCCCGTCTATTTCGCGCAAAGGTTCCGGCCTATTGAATGCTGGAAGTGAGGCGCGCATAATGGTACAATATTATGAATAATGCAAGTATGGACAAGCGTCATAGCGGGATGGAACAAATGGGAATGGGGGGTATCATGTTTTTTTCGATTCGAACCAAACTGATCGGTTTTTCGATGGTTTTACTTTTTCTGATAGCGGTTGCGACATTAGGTTCTGTGCTGTATTTCTTTACGGATTATGCCGATACTTCGGCAAAGGAGCAGGCGCGCTCCGGAGTCGAAGGGCTGCGTGACCTGCTGGAGGACGCAAAACAGGAAATGAAAGCAAGAGCCGTCATACTTGCGGCGAATCCTGATGTAATCCGGACTGTGGAAGCCAAGGATACAGCCCAGGTGCTTGCTGTCATGGGGAAAATACTCAAAGATGCGCCGATTGATTCGGTTATGATTGTAGACAACAACGGCAACGTCATTGCCAGGGTTCATGAACCGACAAAACACGGCGACAACGTCGCTAAGCAAAAAGCTGTCAGCGAAGCACTGAAAGGGAATGTCACCACAGGCATAGAACCGGGGACAACGGTCAAGCTGTCAGCAAAGGCCGGAGCGCCTGTGCGTAATTCCCAGGGGCAGGTAGTCGGGGTCATCGCACCCGGAATTACTCTAACCCGGAATGAAACGGTGGACCGGGCAAAAAAACTTTTTCAGGTCGATACCACGCTGTTTCTGGGAGATGTGAGAGAATCAACGACAATCACGAAGGACGGACAGCGACAGGTCGGAACCAAACTGGATCCAAAGATTGCGGACATTGTGCTCAACCAGGGAAAACGGTTTGATGGTGCGGCTTCCATTCTCGGGAATCCTTTTCTGACATCTTATGAACCGATTATTGGGCCGGAAGGAAAACCGATTGGCGTGATGTTTGCCGGGAAACCCCTGTCGGTTGCCCACGAGGCTCGGAATAAAATGGGAATGGCTGTGGGGGTAGCTACTCTAATAACCTTGATTCTGGGTTTTTTTGCGACCCTGCTCATGGCCGGAAGCATCACAAGGCCTGTAAAAGAGTTGCAGGAACTAATGCGAAGGATGGCTCAGGGCGACCTTACCGTGAGCGGCCGGGTCCATACCCGGGATGAAATCGGTGAAATGGTGTCGGTGTTTAACGACATGACCAAAGAACAAAGTAAGATATTGTCGGTAGTGAGAGCTTCCGCGGATGAACTTGCAGCTGCTTCGGAGGAAATGGCCGCTTCATCACAGGAAGTGACATCTACAACGGAAGAAGTGGCCACTAATATGTCGCACCTGGCTGCCAATACAGTGCACAGCAAAGAAGCCGTCGTGAATACCTCCAAGGTTTTGGTGCAGTTGTCATCACTGATTCAAATTGCAAAGGAACGCGCAACCGAAGCGCAGGTCAATTCTGTGCAGGTTCTCGAAGCTGCACAGCAGGGGTCGGGTACAGTTCATGAAACCATCAGGCTCATGGGGAATATCAGCGAGCAGACTGCGCAGACTGAACAATGCATCAACGAACTGAATGAGTATTCGAAACAGATCGAACTGATCACTGACACGATAACCAATATCGCGGGGCAGACAAATCTTCTGGCCCTGAATGCAGCAATCGAAGCGGCGCGGGCTGGCGAGGCGGGCCGGGGGTTTGCCGTTGTTGCGGAAGAGGTGCGGAAACTGGCGGAACAGTCAAACAAAGGGGCCGAAGAGGTTGCCGGACTGATCCGCAAAGTTTCGGACAGCACATCCGCAGCTGTTGACGCTACCCGGCAAAGCCGAATGGAAGTGCAGCAGGGAGTGGTGCTTGCCAGAGACGCAGGAGCCGCACTGGATAAAATATTGGAATCGGTTAACGATACTGTTGCCGTTGCCGACCGGATTCTTGATATTACAAATTCGTCAGTTGCGACTTCAGATCAGATAGTGGCTTTGATCGAAGATATTGCATGCAGTAACGACAGTAATGCGGCCAATGCAGAACAGGTGGCCGCGGCCGCGGAAGAAATGTCGGCTACCATGCACACGGTAGCCTCCGGAGCCGGTGAGATAGCGGCCAAAGGA
>CAZXCC010000136.1:0-7886 GCA_964638945.1 uncultured Veillonellaceae bacterium
TGCATGTGTCGTACGTTCCCAGGAATCTAGAGAAATGAAATGGTCTGAAATTGTGCCGCAACCCAATGCAGTGCCGCGTCGCCGCGGAGATATTACTGTCGATAATTCCCTTTTTGGCAGATATGCGGGAGAAATGCAGATCGTACTGCGTGATTTGCCGGCTGACGCGCGAGTCAATGTCGTGGGTCGAATCATACCGGAGGATCTCTGCCTGCTGGACTGTCTGGAACCGGGTCGGTGCTTTTGTCTGAAGGAGGCGCTGGAATGAATTTCGATGAATTGGAAACAGAAAAACGAAATCCTGTTACCGGAATGATAGATAAGATGACAGTAAGTGACTTGTTGATGGTGATACAACAAGAAGATGAGAAAGTTTCTTTGGCAGTAAAAAAAGCGTTGCCGGAGATTGCCGCAGCTGTGGAACAGATTACCAGCGCTCTGCGTCACGGAGGACGTTTATTTTATGTTGGAGCTGGAACAAGCGGTCGGCTTGGAGTTCTGGATGCGGCGGAATGTCCTCCCACATTCAATGCTCCTGCGGATTTGGTACAGGCGTTGATTGCCGGTGGAACGGATGCGATGTTCACTGCTGTCGAAGGGGCAGAAGATAATTATGAGCAGGGAGGCAGGGATTTACGGGAAAGGAACCTCTCGGCCGCCGACGTCGTGGTAGGTATCGCGGCAAGCGGTAGAACTCCTTATGTTATCGGTGCGCTTCATTTCGCGGATTCTTTGGGGTGTCGGACTATCGCTGTCACTTGCGTCAGGGAAGCAGAACTATCGAAAGTGGCGGCGCTGACGATAGCCGTGCCTGTCGGGCCTGAGGTCATTGCCGGTTCAACGCGCATGAAAGCGGGTACGGCGCAAAAGATGATTCTCAATATGCTCTCGACGGCGACCATGATACAACTGGGCAAGACTTATGGAAATCTAATGGTTGATGTAAAGGCCACAAATGCGAAACTTGCCGCCCGAGTCAGGCGAATTGTGCAGGAAGCTGCCGAGGTTGATGAAACTGTTGCGGCGGAAACGATCAAACAGGCAAATGGATCTGCGAAAGTGGCCATTGTGATGTTGCTCGGGAAAATATCGGCAGACTCGGCAGTAAGGACGCTGGAGGCAAGTCACGGGTCTGTCCGTCAGGCTCTGGTTATGGCAAAAAGTATGCAGACAGGAGAATCGAGCTGATGCAGATGAAAATCCTGAATGCAAGAATTGTACTTCCGGACAGGGAAGTGACGAGTGGAACATTACATATCGCAGAAGGCAAAATCATGTCAGCAAATGCAGGATGTCCCGAAATGACGATTGTTGATTTTTGTGGGGATATAATGATTCCGGGTTTGATCGACCTGCATGTGCATGGAAGCAGTGGCGCAGACACCATGGATGGCACCGAGCACTCTTTCAAAAAGATGTCCAAGGCACTGTTGCAACAAGGAACGATCGCTTTTTTACCGACGACAATGAATGCTGCGAGTGAGCAACTGAAAAAAATTATTTCAATCGGAACAGAGATGCTTCCAGCAGTCAATCAGGCGGAAATTCTAGGATTTCATATGGAAGGACCCTGTATTTCCGAACATTTTTTAGGAGCGCAACAAAAAGTTGATACTTCAGACGGTCCGTTTCTTCTTGGAAACGGGGTGAAAATAGTGACACTGGCACCGGAATTGCCACAGTCGACAGAATGGATCTTACGGGCACAGGAGGCAGGGATCATTGTATCAGCAGGGCATTCCGGAGCGACTTACGAGCAGATGCTTGGGTTTATCGAACAGGGTGTGCAGCATGTAACGCATGCTTTTAATGCCATGCCGGCCATTCATCACCGTATGCCGGGACTTTTGACTGCAGCGCTGCTTGATCCGCGTGTCCATATTGAATTGATAGCCGATGGGATACATATCCATCCTGCCGTATTGGAGCTGGCACTTCGATTGAAGAGTTCCGAAAGAGTACTGCTGGTCTCGGATGGCACACGTGCTGTGGGTATGCCGGAAGGTGAATATGATTTAGGCGGACGGCAGGTTCGCATGCAGAAGGGACGCATGCTCCTGCCTGATGGAACCCTTGCAGGCAGTGCTGCTACCTTGTTGGACGGAGTCCGTTTCATGACAGAGGTTGTTGGACGACCTTTATATGAAGCAGTTCGAATGGCTGCCCTGAATCCGGCGCGTCTGATGGGATTGGCTGAGCGACTGGGAAGTCTGGAAACAGGCCGTGAAGCGACCTTCCTGCGCTTGGGTCCGGATCTTGCATTGAAGGAAGTGTGGGTACGGGGACGAAAGATCTTCTAAGAGATTTTATGTTTTTTTGACATTTTACACTGCGTTTTTGCCAACATTTTTACTGATGCCGGGCATACAATAAAATCAAACGAAATATGTTTGATGATTGGTAGAGCAGGCGGGGTAAAAATATGGCTGGTAAGTGTCATTCACTGGAAACGGGTCGAATCGAAAACGTTGATATTCAGTCTTTTCGGCTGCAATACTATTGCAGCGGATTGGTTTTGGTTGCAACTCTGACGCTATTATGCCGTTTTCTGGATATCGGCCACAAGGTGGAGAATGGCGCAATCGTGCTGCTTTATTTGCTGCCGGTGTTGTTCAGCGCATATCATTGGGGTCGCGGACCATCTTTTTTCACGGCGCTGATTGGGGTGGCAGCCTTTGAATTTACCATCATGGATGCAAATTGGCGTATCATGTTGGCAGGCAACAGCCATCTCTGGAGTCTTGGTATTTATTTTCTGGTCGCTTTTCTCATCGGCGACCGGACGGATCATTTACGGCAAAAAGCGACGCATGCCCGCGTACTGGAACCCAAGTTGTCTGTCCTGTATGGAATGGATCGCAATAACCTTGAGTTTGCAGACTTACAGTGCCTGGTCGCTGAAATGACGAGGCAGGTTGGAGTGTCAATCGAAAGAAAGACGTCGATTCTGCTCTCATCCGATGCAGGGAATATGGAAATATGGGGAGAGTATGATCCGCGGCTTCCGATGGAAGAACAAAGACAATTTGCTATTCCTCAGGTATTTGCGGACAGTCTGGAAGCTGCGACTGCCGCATGGACATATCAATATGGACAGATCAGCGAAAGTGCAGTATTGGAGCCCAAAGTGTCGACTATATTGTTTGTGCCGTTAAAAGTGTCGCACGCCGTCATTGGAGTATTGCGGATTGATGTCGGAGAAAAAGGACTGAGTGAGAAAGAAAAGCAGCTGACAGACAGTTGGGCAAGCCTGGCAGCTTCAGCACTGGACAAATTGTTACAGCGCCAAAACCGGGTGATTCTTAACTGACGGAAAAGCAAGATGTAATAAAAAAAGTCCACTGCACAGGCAATGTGCAGTGGACTTTTCTGTAGAAAAAACAATTTTTTGTTACTGACCGAGAGCTTTTTTGACGATAATTGCCAAATCTTCGGAATTCAGTCGACGTGGGCTGTTGCCCAGCATGCGGAACGTAACGGCGTCTTTGACCAGTGCTTCCAGTGCGCCAAAAGGTACGTTGATATCAGCCAGGGAGCCGGGAATGCCGACATCGACCTTCAATTCCCTAACGGCTTCCACTGAAAGTTTGGCTGCTTCCCGTTCACTCAGGCCGGTGATGTTTTTGCCCAGCGCGGTTGCAATTTCACTGAATTTCGCATAATCGGCCATCAGACAATACTCCATAACATAAGGTAAAAGAATGCCGTTGGCCACTCCGTGGGCGATTCCGAACTGCGCTCCCACCGGGTGTGCGATGCCGTGTACTGCGCCCAGGCCTGCATTGGCAAACGCTCCTCCTGCGATCATACTTGCCAGAGCCATGTTGGAACGAGCTTCCAGGTTTTCGCCAAAAGCACAGGCAGCGCGGAGGTTTCTGCCAATCATGCGGATGGCCTGCAAAGTCATGCCGTCAGTGATGGGGTTGGCTTTCAAAGCAATGAAAGCTTCGATGGCATGGGTAAGTGCATCCATTCCGGTGGCTGCGGTAACAGACGCAGGCATACTGACATGTAAAACCGGATCGATGATTGCATAGGACGGAAACTGAAAATCATGAGCAAGCCCGATTTTTTCATGTGTAGCTTTATCTGTCGTGACGGCGGCGGCAGTGACCTCGCTGCCCGTTCCGGCCGTGGTTGTAATGCAGATTAGGGGAATGCCCCTTTTTGTGTAGACTTTTCGGACCCGGATATATTCCAGGATGGAACCCCCGTTGGCACTGACCATTGACATCGATTTGGCCGCGTCCATCGGACTTCCGCCGCCGAATGCGATTATGGCGTCAGCTCCGAATGAGGTGAGTTCAGCTGCGCCTCTGTCCACAGTTTCCACGCTGGGGTCCGGTTCCACGTCCGAGAAAACCTGCGTAACCATACCAAGACTGTGCAAGCTGTCAAGCAGTTCCAGCAGATGAGCCGATTTTCGGGTTGAAGTCATGCCTGTGACAACAAATATTTTGCCATACCCTTGTTCTTTGCAGAGAGCTGGGACTTGTTTTGCAGCTCCTACGCCAAATATCACTTTGGTCGGCATACGGAAAATGAAATCATTCATGGTTTTGTCTCCTTGCTTTGAAATTTTGCGGCACAATCAGCTTGCCGTACTAAATAATATACTTTTTCCATGGTTCAAAATCCTGCATGCTGGATTTTGCGAGTCGTGGATTTTCAAGGGAATCGGTTGCCAAAGAGAAACAACTGGTGTAAAATTTGAAGCACAGTATAGCAAAGGCTGTGAGGATGGATAGAGCAAAGCGGCTCCGTTAACAATGAAAAATTGTTCGCGGAGCCCTTTTTTCCATGAGGGGACGGGGTGTGGATGCAAAATTTATCTAGACTGAACCAAAATCAGACGGATGTCCGCCAGGTGGCAGAGGCAATTGCGAGCGTGCTGGCGGTCGAAGTCACCATCGTGGATGAAGATCTCAGGCGGATTGCGGGCACAGGATGTTTTGCAGGGACGGTGGGGGACAAACTGGATAAAGCGACTGTTTTTGCCCAGGTATTGCGGGAAGGCAAGTGTTTTGTCATAGCCAATCCTCGGGAAGATAGCGCCTGCAAAACTTGCGAGGTGAAAAAAGAATGTGTGGAGCATGCGGAAGTATGTTGTCCGATTTTATTGGACAAAAAGATTATCGGTATTATTGCATTGGTAGCGTTTAACGAAATTCAGCGAAAGACTTTACTGGCTCAACCCGACGGCTTGCTTGATTTTTTGCAGCGAATGGCGGATTTGCTTTCAAGTAAGGTGGTGGAAGCGGAGCGGATAGTACAGCTGAAGAATATCCAACAACAAATGACCACCGTATTAAACACTGTTCAGGAAGGCATCATTGCCGTGGACAGGAAAGGGATCATCGTCGATCTCAATACTTCGGCGGCAAAAATGCTGCATGTCGATAAGAATGAAGTCGTTGGGACCGGTTTGGCGCAGCAACTGTCCGGCCTGCCGATTGGCAATATCCTGGAAACAGGGCGGGATTTCAATAACCATGAAGTATTCCGCCTGTTTAAGGGACGACGTATCTATTATATTATTTCGGTTAAGCCCTGGCTGGATGGCAGTGATGTTCGCGGTGCAGTGGCAACGTTACGGGAGCTTTCAGAGGTGCGGAAATTTGTTTCACATCTCTCGACTCAAGTGCATTATTATACTTTCGATATGATCCTCGGAAACAGTCCGGCTTTGATGCGGAGCAAACAGGAGGCGGCCCAGGCGGCTGCAGGCAATGCTACGGTGCTGATTCGGGGGGAAAGCGGCACTGGTAAAGAACTGTTTGCCAGAGCGATACACTCCACAGGTGACAGGAGGGATAAACCTTTTATTGCCATCAACTGCGCAGCAATCCCGGAAGCGTTGCTGGAGAGTGAACTGTTCGGATATGAGGAAGGTGCTTTTACCGGAGCCAGGCGGGGTGGAAAACCTGGCAAGTTTGAACTTGCAGAGGGTGGAACCATATTTCTTGATGAAATCGGCGATATGTCGCTGACATTGCAGGCGAAACTTCTCCGGGTACTGCAGGAAAGACAGATAGACAGGGTCGGTGGGATGGAAGCCAGCCCGGTAGATGTCCGGATCATTGCCGCCACGCATAAGGACATTGAAGAAATGGTCCACAGTGGCGCTTTTCGTCAAGATTTATACTATCGCGTCAATGTGTTTCCCCTTTTGATTCCCCCGTTGCGACAGCGTCGGGAAGATTTGCCGCTTCTGATTCAGAGTTTTTTTGCAAGATATCGCAAAGCTTTGCACAAAACGATTGAAACCATTGAAGATGAAGCGTATGAATGGTTGTTGAATTATGAATGGCCAGGCAATATCCGGGAATTGGAAAATACAATGGAGTATCTTGTCAATATAGCGAGCGAGGATAAAGTGTCAGCGAAGCATATTCCGCAGCATATTAAGACGGGCTCGGCCGCTTTGCCTGCAATATCCGGCCATAATGGCGCACCGCTTGTTGTTCCCATTGCCGAACTGGAAAAAACGGCTATCCTTGGCGCCATGAAAAAATTCGGCACAACGACGGAAGGGAAGGATAAGGCTGCGAATGCCCTGGGAATCAGCAAAGCAACTTTGTATCGAAAAATAAAGGAATATGAAGATATGACGAAGAATTTGTCAAAATGAGAAATTTTTATTCAATTTGAGAATAGTGAGTCGCGATAGCATTTTTCTTGCTTGTGTGGTATTTTGCGATTCAATTTGAGAATTATGATACCGTAAAGTGCCCGAAAAATGATGCTTTTATTTGGCGCGAAAATTGCAAATGGATAATACAAAATGATGAATAGAAACTATATGAATATATTGGGGGAACTTGAATGGAGTTTCAAAAGAAAATTCTTGCCTTGATAAAATCCGGCGTGATGCCGGCGCTGGGCTGCACGGAACCTGGCGCCGTTGCATTGGCTGCCGCTTATGCCGGGCAGGTTCTGGGCGATAGTCCGGTACGGGTGGAAATCAGTGTTGATTCAAATGTGTATAAAAATGGCATGGCTGTCGGTGTTCCCGGTACCGGAAAGGTCGGGCTTGCGATAGCTGCTGCGCTGGGTGCGCTGATACGTGATCCTTCCCTGGAACTTTCGGTACTCTGCAACATTACTCCAGAGTTATTGCAGCAAGCGGATCGTATGATTGGTGAGAACATGGTGGATATCACGTTGAATGATCATCAGGGTCTTTATATTTCCGCAGTTGTCTATGGCGAAAAGGGAAATGCCCGGGCTGTGATTGAAGGTCGGCACACAAATCTCGTTTTGCTTGAACGTGATGGAAAAGTCGTCTCTCATAAAGTGGATCACACAAATAAAAAGAGCATTGCACCTTTCAATTATGCTGATGTCACTCTTTCAAAGCTGATTTCTGCTGTGGAAGCAATGCCTGATGATAGCTTTGATTTTTTTGATGAAACCATCCAGATGAATCAGTCAGCCGCCAGAATTGGCCTGAGCAGTCGTCTGGGCATGGCAGTCGGCGCAAACTATCAAGATTTGATCGACAAGAAAGTGCTTGCTGACGACTCGGCACTTTATGCGAAAGTATTGACGGCAGCCGCCGCAGATGCCCGTATGTCCGGCGAAAACATCCCGGTTATGAGTGTCGCGGGGAGCGGCAATCATGGATTGACCGCGATCCTGCCCGTATTGGCTGTCGCGGAACGTATGAACGTGGCGCGTGCGAGACTGCTTCGCGCCCTTGCAATCAGTACGTTGACCACCATTTATATCAAAAGTTATACAGGAAGCCTGTCGGCCCTGTGTGGCTGTGCTGTGGCGGCGGCCACCGGTGCCAGTGCTGCGATCGTATGGATGTTGGGCGGTACCCGTGACCAGATTGATGCAACAATCAAAAATATGATTGCGAATCTGACGGGTATGATCTG
>CAZXCC010000137.1:0-7758 GCA_964638945.1 uncultured Veillonellaceae bacterium
AAATTAACATGAGTATATTCTACTTCACTCAGAGAATCACCTGCAATGACTGCCTCACCGATTCACAAGAAATTTCGCGTTTTGTTCCGGCGCAGCCAACCTGTTTCAGAACAACCCAGTTGATGCTTCCCGCAGACCTCTTTTTATCCGTTCCCATAAAATCGATCAGCACATCCGGATTCACACCCGTCAGCCTCACCGGCAGTCTGTATTCCGTCAATACCACCCTTATTTTTTCCACAGTTCCCTCCGGCAGTCCAGCATGCAGCTCGCTGAGCCTGGCTGCCGCCAACATTCCCAGAGCGACTCCTTCGCCATGCGTAAAACGTGTGAAGCCACCGGCGGCTTCAATGGCATGACCTACCGTATGGCCAAAATTCAACATGATGCGGTCCCCATTGTCATGCTCGTCCCGTTCCACATACCCTGCCTTCATGCGGCAGCATTTTGCGATAATGTCCGTCATCCGCGCCATGTCTTGCTGCCGTATCCGAGTCGAATCCGCCGCCAGTTCGTCAAAAAATACGGCATCCGAAATCAGTCCGTATTTCAGCACCTCGGCCATGCCGGAACAAAATTCCCGCTCCGGCAGGGAACGCAGCGTCTTTGGATCGATCAAAACGCCGCGGGGCTGATAAAACGCACCGATCAGGTTCTTGCCCAGTGAATGGTTTACCGCCACTTTGCCGCCGACACTGGAATCGACCTGTGACAGCAGCGTTGTCGGCACTTGTAGAAAATCGACTCCCCGCAAGTAAGTCGCCGCAACAAAACCGGCCAAGTCACCGATCACTCCGCCGCCCAGCGCCACGATCGCATCCGTGCGGTCCAGTCCCGCACGAATGGCCGCTTCGTATACACGGTCTGCACCGGCGAGTGATTTCGACTCTTCCCCCGGAGTCATGACGACCATAGAAGCTTTGATTCCTGCCTTTTCCAGAGATGCAAGGGAATTTACGCCGAAATATCCGGCACTGTTTTCATCCGCCACCACCAGTACCTGCCTGCCGGTCAACAATCCGGCGGCCCAATTGCCGATCTCCGTCAGAGCACCGTGGCCGACCACGATGTCGTAGCTGCGTTCCGATAGGTTCACCGTCAGTTTTGCCATCTTCTCCACCGCTTTCACACGAAATGCTCCATCAACAGACGCTGTAAAGGCTCCAGTATGGACAACCCAATTTTTCTTTCCTGCCAGAACTCTTGGGCAAACACCGCCTGGCCGACAAGCATCGGCAGCCCGTTGCAGGTTTTCAGGCCCTGCTCCCGCGCTTCGCGCAGCAGTTTCGTTTCGAAAGGATTATAGATGAGATCGACCACCGTGCCAAAGCGGGACAGCAGCTCCCTTTCCACAGGCGAAACATCGATCTGAGGGAACATCCCGACAGGTGTGCAGTTGATCAGAATATCCGCGCCTTTGGAGCAAGACAGCTCGTCATACGACAGGAACGGAAAATCTGTACATGACCCGCCGCCTCTGGTAACCTGATGGATTTCGGCAGCTCCCTGATCCCGCAGGTAACAGGCTGCCATTTTTGCGGAACCCCCGGTGCCGAGAATCACCGCCTTTTTTCCGGCCACGCCGATTCCACAGCGCTCCAGCAGCAACCCAAAACCTTGATAGTCTGTGTTATACCCTTTGGTATGTTTGTTCTGAAACACGATCGTATTGACCGCACCGATTGTTTTCGCCTCGGGTGCGATTTCATCAAGAAAAGGCATCACTGCCGTTTTATAGGGGATCGTTACATTCACACCGGCAGCGCCGAGAAGTTTCAATCCCTGCAATGCCCCTCCCAGTTCCTCCGCCTCCACTGGAAAAAGGAAATACGCACCGTCAATATCCAGATGCTGAAAAATAAAATCATGAATCTGCGGAGAAAGGCTGTGCGATAATTTTTCTCCCAGCAATCCATACAGTCGTTTCATGCGGGAAGCACCTCCGGCTGAAGGAAAGCAACAATTTTCTCCACTACTTCTTCCGGGCTGCATGAAGTGGTATCCACTGCAAAGTCAGCAAACCGGTATTTTTCCTCGCGCGCTTTCATCATTCTTTCGATACCCTGCAGCCGGTCCGGATTGTTCAGTAACGGTCGGGCCACGGAATCCCGTTCCAGACGGTCGAGTATCACTTCAGCCGGCGCCTTCAGCAGTATGACCACCCCGCAGGCTTTCAGGTCCGCGACGTTTTCCGGCGCCAGCACGACACCTCCGCCTGTCGCCACGATCAGGCCGCGTCTTGGCAATACCGACCGGACTGCCAGGCGCTCCTGCGAACGGAAGTATGTTTCTCCCCGGGAACGAAAGATTTCTTCCACGCTCATCCCGCAGGCATGCTCTATTTCCTGGTCAAGATCTACGAAACCTTTTCCCAGTCGTTCGGCCAGAAGCTTGCCTGTCGTTGTTTTTCCAGTCCCACTGAGGCCGATCAGTACGATATTCCCCGTTTCCCCCATGTCCCAACCACGCTCCCATCCTACAATGCTGCACTATATCCAAAAGACTGCCTTCATAAAATTAATCATATTATATAAGAAAACCCGGCTTTTGCCGAGCCTCTGGCGACAGCGAAAGTTGTGGCTTTCTTATGTCAGGGAAAGGAAACCTTCTCAGAAAACTAAAAAACTCGCCCCTAAAAAAGAGGCGAGATAATCCTGCAACCCCATATGCCACTTCACTAAAAATCCGCTATTTTTCGCCGATAATATGCGATGGAATGCAATAATTCGTCCATAGAATCCCCGCTGAATTTCTCCAGCAATGCCTCGCAAAGAACGATGCACACCATGGCCTCCGCCACATAAGCCGCCGCACCGACCGCACAGACATCGCTGCGTTCGCTGTTTGCCTCCGTTGCTTCATGCGAAAGGATATCCACCGAAGCCAAAGGCTGGGTCAGCGTGGGTATCGGTTTCATTACGGCGCGCAACAAAAGCGCCTCGCCGTTGGACATTCCTCCCTCGATTCCGCCGGCCCGGTTTGTTTTGCGATAGTAACCTTTTTCTTCACTGTAACCAATCTCATCGTGGACCTGGCTGCCTGGCAATGTCCCGCAAGCAAATCCGGCACCGAATTCCACACCCTTGATGGCAGGAATCGATACGACAGCCGCCGCCAATTTTCCGTCCAAACGCCGGTCCCACTGCGTATGACTGCCTAGCCCCGGCATCAAACCTTCCGCGCTGACTTCAAACCAACCGCCCAGGGTATCTCCGGAAGACTTGGCTTCAGCGATCAGTTTCTCCTGCTCCGATGTTTCGCCAGCGCCGCCGATCAAAACCACTCTGGATTCAACAGTGATGCCGCACGCCTCCAGCAGTTGGCGCGCCACGGCGCCGACCGCCACCCGCGCTGCAGTCTCCCGCGCGCTGGCCCGTTCCAGGATATCGCGGACATCCTTGCGGTCATATTTCTGACAACCGTTCAAATCGGCATGCCCCGGCCTGGGTGCTGCGACAACCGGTCCCACCGGTTCACCGAAAGATGACATCCTTTCTTCCCAGTTGACCCAGTCCGCATTGCTGATACGCAGCGTCACAGGGCTCCCGAGGGTTTCGCCAAACCGGACTCCTGACAAAAAATCTGCCCGGTCGCGTTCGATTTTCATCCGACCGCCGCGGCCGAAGCCTTCCTGGCGACGCGCCATTTCCCTGTTGATTTTCTCCGGGTCGATCTTCAGACCTGCAGGCAAACCCTCCACAACGGCTGTCAGGCAAGGACCGTGCGATTCACCGGCAGTCAAAAAACGAAACATACTCATCCTCCATCATCTATTGAGCAGTCGGCACCACCGGCAACCCGGCGGGTGCGGGTGCAGGCGCCGCTGCCGGGGCAGGAGCCGAACGCGGCGGATTTCCGTAGGCAAAAATCTGCAGATTCAATCGCGCCACAAGCAAATTTTGTTTGGGCTGAATCAAAAATGCCGTGGGTATGGCAAAGCGTTCTCCATCCTCCATTTTTTTTATAAAAGACATCACGGCATAAAAAGAACCTTCGACAGATAGTTCCACAGGCATCTCCCGATATCCGGACCTGTCGATAACGGCCGCGGGTTTTACATTCAGCAGCTTGACGCCGGATGAGCGGGCAGCAGTTTCCAGCTGTGAAATAAATTTTGACACATCCAGCTGTCCCGGAAGCATCATTTCCGTTTTCGCCTGCAGGCGCTGAATTTCAGATAAATACTCATCCATATTGGGATGCGCCAGAACGAAGTTCTCCACAGCGGTCACCTTCTGTTGTTCGGCCTGCACCTGGCGCTCCAGTTCGTGGATACGCATTTCCTGCGGCAAGATCATGATGGATGACAATAACATGCCTAGAGCAAAAACAAGCACGAGATACAACGTCGCGGAGTAATGCGGCGCAATTCCCTTTACAAGGGCAAGCAGCTTATCCTTATACATGCTCACTGTGCCCATGCTCACATTCCTCTGATTTTCGTGGTAATTTCAAATTTTGTCATGGAATCTTTCTCGTTCTGCTCCACTCGCAATAATGCCGGTTCGATGAACGTCCTGTCCACTTCCAGTTTGCCAAGGAAGAAAATCAGGTCCGAATAGTTGGCCGCACTGCCCTTCATTTGCAATACACCCTTTTGGGCGCTGCCGATTTCCGTCAGCCAGAGGCTGCGGGGCATCAGACTCCCCATATGCAGCATGACGGCATGCCAGGAAGTACGGGATACGCTCAACTGCACCAGAAATTTCTGACGGGCCTGTATTGCGACCTGCCGGGTCTGTGCCAGTTGCATCTGCCTTTCCTGTTGGCCCAGGCTGTCATACCTGGCCCGCGTCTGTTCCAGCTGCTGTTCCAGTTCCCAGTACCGGTACTCGCCATAGCCATACGTCGCGGCGATGATCAACAGCATGATGACGATAGGAATCATCAGAAGTCGGAAATAATGCCATTCCGGTTGTCGGTGCTCTGGCGGCAGAAGATTGATCCGAATCTTTGTCATGCGCCAAGACCCCGCATGGCTAAACCGATGGCAACGGACATCTGCGGTCCGACGCCCTTCAGATATTCGCGGTTGAACGAAGCTGTAATCTCCATGTCAGCAATCGGGTCATGCAAAAAGACAGGCAAATCAAGCGCCCGGGACAAGCGTTCCGTCAGTCCTTCCGTTTTTGCTCCGCCCCCGGTGAGAAACACCTGCGATATGGTAAAACTTCGATTCTGAACCTGATAATACTCCAATGTGCGACGCACCTCGCCGGAAAGCTCAGTAAAAAACTGCTCGACCTCCGCCACACCCAGCGCATCGTCCAGCGCCTCATCGATTGCGTCGACAATGCTGCTTGCTACCACTTCGTGCTTCGACTCCACCAGCCCGATACCGCCGTTGAATTTGAGGCGTTCTGCTTCTTCCCGCGGCAAATGCATTTTTTCCATGATCGCTTCCGTAATCCGGTCGCCGCCGATCGGTATACTGCGGGTAAAAACCGGGCAATTGTTTTGAAACAGGGTCATTTGGGATACATCCGCGCCAATGTCGATCAACATGCAGTCATGTGCAACAGGCAATGTCCGTTGCACAGCCAGCGGCTCAATTTCTATCGCCACCATTTTCAGGCCGGATTTGCCCAGCACCCGTACCATCGTGTCCACCAGATCCCGGGGAACTGCGACCAATAGGATCCGCAGATCCACCTCCGTGGAACCCGGACCGATAATCCAAAAATCAAAATAAAGCTGCTCTGCGGAAAAAGGAACATACTTTTCCAAATCCCAACGAATCGCTTCCCGAAGCTCTTTTTCGGACATCCGCGGAAAAACGACCTCCCGGATAAACATCGATCGTCCGCCCAGGGCAAGCGCAACACTCCCGGAAGAAAAGCCATGTTTGGCCGCCATCCGGGATAAAAACTCGCTCAGAAGTTCTTCGTCAACAACAGAGCCTTCCTCGACGATATGCTCCGGCATTGCCATGACCGCAGCCCGCCTGAGAAATGGTTTATTGCCGCGCATTACGACCTCAGCCATTTTGATCGAACCGCTGCCGATATCCAGGCCGATTGCCGTCTCTTTTCGACCGGCAATTGCCCTCAGCAGCTTTTCCGCGAAATTCATCAGATCGTGTCCGCTCCTTGAACATGATGGGGAGAACGGTTGACAATCGTCACCGCGTGAGTGATGGCGGTTACGATATCAATCGTGAACTGCTGTTCCAGCGCTTTAATCTTCGTATACATCTGTCCTTTGTCAGTCACCACATAGCGGGGAGGCAAAAAGTTCATCGCCAGCGCCGCGATGTCATAGCGGCATTTTTCGCAGCGGCATATTCCCGGATGACCGTCAAGCACATCATCCAAACGCTGCCACATCAAAAGTTCCATGTAGTTTTGCAACTCCATTGAAATACGCCTCCTTAATTTCCCCAATGCAGGATTGTCCACTCCGTCAAAGGCAAGCCCGGCGCTGATTCCAGTGAAATTTCAACAAGAACGGATACGCTTCTTTTGGCGGAGCCAACCTGACCGATGGAGCGCACACGCTGCGCACTCCCTTCTGCTGTCGCCGTAATGCGGTAACTGCCGGCAAGGCCGCTCCGGGAGATGTTCTCATACAATCCGTTCAGACCGGTTGGACTGTTACTGTTATATAATACCACAAGCGCCCTGCGGAGTCCTGCTTCCGCAACATATTGGGCAGCAATCCCGTCACGAAAATTAATCGACATGTCATTTTCCGTCTTCACCAGACGCGCCAACATCCCGCCCATCCACAACAATAAAGTTAAAGCAACGACTGTCGCAATCGTTGCCGAACCGTTTCTGCTCCGCCACGTCATCATTATTCCCCGCATGCTCTTTTTCGCTGTTACTCCGTTTCGTTCACATAAGTTATGGCTGTTGTCAGGCTTTCGGAAATCCCTGTATCCCCATCCGTCACAGTCAGGCTGACTTTGACCAGACGCGGCTCAGTGTATTCAAACTGCAGCAGGGACACGACGTTTTGCGTCAGAGGCGTGGGCTGTCCCTGCGCCGTCGTGCGGTACAGAGTATATCGGTTCTGGCCTGACGGCAATCCCTGCTGAAATCCCATCGTGCTTTGCTGTCCGTTTGTCTCGGTTTTACGGAAAGAAATCCTGTTGTCGGTTTGCCCCGGCGGAGGCCAGACAATATAAGATGCGAAACGCAGGTCGCGGGCCATCGCTTCCACAGCCAGGCGAACCGACTGGTGCACTTCCGTTCTGGCAACCGAGGCCCTCCACGAAAGAACGGATGTCGAAAGCAGGGAAAACATGCCCTGCAGCAGCAGCACCGTAAGCGCCAGGCCGATCAGCAATTCCAGCAGGGAAAAGCCTGTGCGCGAAACCAGGGTCAGTGCAAGTTTTCGATGCCGGTATCGACCGCAAAATACGTCAACAAAACAACGCTGCAGTTCTGTCCTTTTTCGCTCCAGGATACGCATACCTCAGCCTCCATCAGATGTCCCGCCGCATCAAGGTCCCGTCGAAAATCGACCCGTGAGCTCCTTGCAAACCGGACACCGGACTTTTCCACAAAATCCGACGTATTCTCGGCAGCAAGTCTTGCTGCCGCCCAATCCACGCTTCCCTGTCCATGCATCTGCTCCATCCGTTCCTGTGCTAGCAGCACCGCTTGTTCCCGGTTATTCTGCCACTGCCCCTCCCGGCTGATCTGGGTGAACAGGCCGGCCAGAGGCGCCAACCCGGCAGCCAGAACAAAGGCGGCGACCAGAACATCGATCAAAATCGCTCCCCTGCTTCTTTTCCGAGTCATTCCCCCGCCT
>CAZXCC010000138.1:0-7723 GCA_964638945.1 uncultured Veillonellaceae bacterium
ATTCCAAGAGGGTAGCCGTACCGGATGTTCAGTTGGGGCTGCCTTTTTTGTCTGAACAGGATGTTCTGGATATTTTGTTCGGCATGGAACAGGGAGTGGATTTTATTGCGGCTTCGTTTGTGCAGCAAACGGCTGACGTGTTGTCGATTCGTCGTGTACTGGAATCAAAGGGCGCTGATTGTCATATCATAGCCAAAATCGAAAATGCCGCCGGAGTACGGAACATCGATGAGATTTTAAAAGTGGCGGATGGAGTGATGGTTGCACGCGGCGACCTGGGCGTTGAAATTCCGACGGAAGATGTGCCGATCGTCCAGAAGATGCTGATCGGTCGTTGCAACGAAGCGGGCAAGCCTGTTATTACTGCGACACAGATGCTCGAGTCGATGATGGTCAATCCGCGCCCGACTCGCGCTGAAGCGACGGATGTAGCCAATGCAATCATGGACGGTACGGATGCAATCATGCTCAGTGGCGAAACAGCTTCTGGAAATTATCCTGTGGAAGCTGTTGCCATGATGGCCACTATTGCCAAACGAACGGAAGCCGCCCTCAGTTATGGAGATATTCTTGCGGCACGGAGCCGCAGTGGTTGCCTGCATACAACGACTGACGCCATCAGTCATGCGACCGTCCAGGTGTCAGAGGAACTAAGTGCGGCAGCCATTATCACTTCGACAGAATCCGGGTACACAGCCCGCATGGTGTCTCGATACCGGCCGCAGGCGACGATTGTGGCAGTGACTCCCAAAGAAAAATTTGTCCGGCGGATGTTGCTGCTTTGGGGCGTCATGCCTGTATTTGTACCGCAATCACACAATACGGATGAAATGGTGTCCAATGCCATCTCGGGCGCCATGGCTTCCGGATGGGTAAAGAACGGGGATCTTGTTGTAATCACTGCCGGTGTTCCTGTTGGGATGACAGGGACGACAAACATGATCCGCGTGCACACTGTGGGGCAGGTGCTTTTGCGCGGAACAGGGATCGGCCAGAAGAAAGTGACCGGGGAAGTATGTGTTGTCGAAACATTGGCGGATATTATGGGCAAATTTAAACCGGGTCAGATTCTTGTCGTCCGCAGCCTGGATGACGATATGGCACCGGTAGCGGTGAAAGCGCTGGCGATTATTGCCGAGGAGGGAGGCCTGACTTCCCAGGCGGCGATTGTCGGCGTAAGTTTTGGTATTCCGGTTATTGTGGGAGTGGAAGGGGCTGCCGAAAATTTGACAAACGGGATGATGATCACGGCCGATACAGAAAGAGGTCTGATTTATCAAGGGGAGATCAATGTCCGCTGATTCTTGGAGCATACTGAACGAGAAACTTGCAGCAGGCGAGAGTGAACAGGCGAAATCTGCCGCTGAAGCCCTGATTGGCACGCAAAATATTTCTTTCAGGGACTTGATTGGCGCAACCAGACACGCAATCAATGCAAAACAGTCGGCGGTGGCTTTGGTGTTGCTCGCAGGCGGTGAACGTTTTCTCCGTTGCCAGGAATCCGTCCCTTTACAGGAATTTATCAGTGAAATGACAACGCTTCTGGCAGCCTGCTGGCGTGAAAAAATGGACGAACCTGCCCGTAAAATTGTGGATATGAGTTTGCATGCGCTGTCAGAACCTCTGCCTTCCAAAACAAGAGAACTGGCGGAAGTGGTGTCTGGATTTGCGCGAATGGCGGGGCGCCTTGCCTTGTTGCGCAAAGATGACGCTTGGTTTGAAATCATTGCCGTGCAAACAATGACCTGGATGGCGCTGGCCGACGCAGGAACAGTGGATGGACAGGCATTGCCGGTGCTTGAATCCTGGATGCACCGCATTGTCAAGCATGAACGATTGTCTGCGGTTTCTGTTATATTCGCAGTGATGGCATTATTGGTCCCAACGGCAGCAGACAGAAAAAAATTCAGCGGAGACTTTTTACGAGAATGGCGTGTCGCTGCCGCGACTGCCTGCCTTAACCCGCAAAGCCGCGTAAGTGCGGCAATGGTGGAACAGTTGCTTCTTTTCGCCATAAAACTGGAAGACAAGGCTTTTTGGCCTCCTGCGGCTCAGACAATCGGGGAGGTGGCAGGATTCGCCATAACCAGGAACGGTGTAGCGGAAGGTTTCTCTGTATTACGTCCATTGCTTGATGTGGGACGGGTCATGCTGGGTGATGAATTGAAATTCGGTACAGGAACGGATACCGATAGTTTGCGTCAACTGATTATACGGCTGATTTGCGAACAGACCCTGCGGGTTTGCAACCTGGCTGCCCGTAATGATATTACGGCCGTAACAGGGGATAAGTTGGAGGAAATGTATATAAATTGGATGGGAACATTGGAATATGAACCGCATATTCGCTCAATACGCCGCTTTTGTCAGCTTTTGCTGATCATTTGGTCTCACAAGCATAGAAGGGCGGCAAAAAAATGGGCGCCCCGGGAAAGAGAACTTTCCGAGCCGCTGCTTTTGTCTGACGACGAACAGGAAAAACTTACATTTCTATTATAATATTGAGCGCAGTCTGCTTACAAATGCTTCTGCCGCAGTGGCATATACAAGGCTGCACAGGACTGTGGCGGTATAAAAGGCAATGGTCACTGGTGCGGTCATGAGCATGCCTTGGTTTTCAAGGAACTGGCTGAAGTAATACATAAACAGGGGATGGATCAGAAACACGCCATAGGAGTATCGTCCTGCAGTGGAAAGAATCTTTGCAACAAAGGGTGGAAGCGGCGATTCAAACCGCAGAACGAGATAGAAACAAGCCATGACCGAGTAGACGACTCCGGCCGGACTCAGTTGATGGGCCAGGTTGACTGCCTGCTCAGGTGAAACTTGGCGGACATATAGCAAAAAATAATATTGTGCGAGCAAAGCAGCCAAAGCAAGCCAGAATAGGGAAGAAACCCAGCGGGAATACCTGCGCAGACAGACAAGAACTTCATCATAGCGGGCTGCGAATACTCCTCCCAGCAAAAAAAGAAAAACATAGTGGAAAGGCCAGTAACTCATGCGGTATTCAATAAACAGATTGGCATAGTAGCTGGAAAAATGCGCTCGCAAAACATAACTGGAATAGTAGTTGAATGCGATTTGCAAAACGAGCAGCCAGAAAAGGGCGATAGCCGGGTTTTGTAGGATTTTGCGGACACAGACGCGCCAAAAGGGCATCAACAGGTAGAACCATAACAGGATGACCAAAAAGTAGAGCTGATAGGATGCGGCTCCAAACAAGATATAGTTGTATACCAATCTGGGAAGCCAGATGCTCCGGTCTCCTGTTGCATAAGAGTAGTGCAGCATGTAAAAAAGCGACCAGAGGACATAAGGCAACAGCACATGCTGGAAGCGTCTCCTGAAAAAGTGACCGGCAGCAAAAGACTGTTCCAGCGGATATTGCCGAAATAGCGCAAAGGCCGACACAAAGAAAAAAATAGGGACGCTGAAGCGGCTGACTATTTCCAGCAATGCAAACAAATGAACGTTGGCCTGCGGATTGCTCAACGAAAAGGCTCCGGTATGTATGCCGACAACGCCCAGCATGCCGAGCCCCCTTATGTATTCTATAGATGCGATGCGGGATTTCATAACAAGCCCTCAGTAGGCTCCTTTCCAAGAATTTGACACAAAGGAGGAGAATGACTTTGGCTGAAATCAAAAGAGGGGATCTGGCTCCGGATTTTTTCCTGCCGGGTACGGCAGGAGAAATCCGACTATCAGATTTCCGGGGGAAGAAAATTGTCATCGCATATTTTTATCCGAAAGATGCAACACCTGGCTGAACGGATGAAGCTCGCGAGTTTCGCGAGGTTTACGCGGATTTTTTGGCCGCCGGTGCACAGGTGCTGGGAATCAGCCGCGATGACCTGAAGTCTCACGAAAAATTCATAAGTAAGTTGGAAGGATTGCCGTTTCCGTTGCTGTCTGATGTTACAAGCAGCGTATGTGAAGTTTATGGCGTGATCAAGGAAAAAAATATGTACGGCAAGATGGTGAAAGGGATTGAACGTTCCACTTTTCTCATTGACCGTTCCGGAGTGGTGCAGGCCGTATGGCGCAAGGTCAAAGTGGCCGGCCATGCGAGGGAAGTCCTGGAGGCGACAATAAAAGTATAACCGCAAGAAGGATTGAACGCAAAGGGGCTGTAAAAATACCGCCCCTTTTTTGCCGGTTTATTGGCAGGGAAAAGGGCTGCAGGTGATGAATTTTATCTATGATAGTTTTTTCACTGATAAATTCTGAAATGATCTGAAGGAGGAGAAGTAATGGGCGCATTGGGGTATATTGACGGACGAACCGTTGATCTCAAAGAACTTGTGATTGCGATGGAGGATCGCGGCTATCAGTTTGGTGATGGTGTATACGAATATACGAAGGTATACAACGGCAAGTGTTTCTCGCTGAAACCGCATATTGACCGGTTGTACCGTTCCTTGCGGGAACTGCGTATTCCTGCGGTATTTACTTTTGATGAGATGGCGGGAATCCATGAACGTCTGATCAGTGAAAGCGGCATTGAAAACGGTGGCATCTATCTGCAAATCACCAGGGGCTGGGCGCCGCGGGCGCATAATTTCCCGGACTCTGTGGTACCTTGCCTGACGATGACGATCCGTCCCAGTACCTTGAATCCAAGCCTGTGGGAAAATGGCACGGGTGTTCTGTCGGTGCCGGATGAGCGATGGCTGCGTTGCGACATCAAGTCGCTGAACTTGCTTGGAAATGTTTTGGGAAAACAAAAAGCAAAGGAAGCCGGTTGTTACGAAGCAATCCAGATTCGCGACAATATGGTGACTGAAGGGACAAGCAGCAATTTCTTCATTGTGAAGGATGAAGTGCTATGGACGTATCCTATCAGTAACCTGATCCTGAAAGGAGTTACGCGTACCCGCGTGCTGGAAGAAATCGCTCCGGCGCAAAAATTGTCTTTCCTGGAAAAAGCGTTCCCTCTGGAGGTTGCATTAAAAGCGGATGAAGCATTCCTTAGCGGAACTACGACAGAAATCATGCCAATCATCACGATCGACGGCAAACCTGTGGGCAATGGGAAAGTGGGACCTGTAACAAAAAAAGTGCAACAGGCGTATAAGGCAATGATCGCGCAGGAGTGCGGCCAGGCATAGTAGGAGGGTTTGTTTTGTTTGAATTAAAGGGAGTATACCCGGCAATGGTAACGCCATTGACGCCGGAAGAACAGGTTGATAAAACAGGCTTGCGAAAAGTGGTGGATTACTGTATCGCGGGTGGAGTGTATGGCGTGGTTGTACTGGGAAGCACCGGTGAGTTTCCGGCCATGACGGAAACAATGAGGCGTGATGCGGTCGAAACATCTATAGAGGCAGTGGCCGGGCGGGTTAAAGTGCTTATCGGATGTGGTGACACCAGCACACAGAAAACCATCACACAGGTGAAGGCGGCTTCCCGTACGACAGCCGACGCGGTTTTGGTCACGCTTCCCTATTACTACCCGCTGGATGCTGCAGGCGTATACCGGCACTATTCCATGGTAGCCGAAGCTTCGGAAAAACCGGTGATTCTCTATAATTTTCCGCAAATGACAAAAGTTCCGATTGCTCCGGATTCTTTGGAAAAACTGGCGGACCATCCGAATATTATCGGTGTGAAAGACAGCGCAGGCGATTTTGTTGCCATGCAGCGATATCTTGATGTGTCGGCCGGGAAAAATTTTGCCGTAATGAGCGGAAATCCGGCGCTTGGGCTTGCTGCATATCTCCACGGGGCCAAAGGTGGAATTTATGCGGGATGCAGTCTTGCGCCAAAACTATGTGTGGACGTTTTTGATACTTGGGTGAAAGGGGACTTGCAGGGAGCACTGGCCTTGCAAAAACAAGCGTCGTTGATCCCCCTGATGGGCGGTTTTGGCGCCAACGCAGCAGTGATTAAAGTGGGATTGGCGAAAATGGGAATCTGCGGCACAACGGTGTCCGCTCCGCTTGGGTTGGCAAGTATCCCTGACGTAACAGAAAAAATCTACGGCTGGATGAAGCGAATCGGGCTCGAATAAGAATACCAAAGGCTGCCCATAGGGGCAGCCTTTTTGCAGATGGAGGCGTACAGGTTTGGCTGGAACTGACCAGAAGAGAATTACACGTACGGCATTATTACTTGCACTGGCGATATTATGCCAGTCTCTGCGCTTTTTTCTGCCTGCTCCGGTTTTTTTGTCTACGTTTGTTATCGGCACACTTGTCAACGCATGCCTGCTGATTGCCTTGCAGACAACCGGGATTGGATCTGCCCTTCTCATAGCCTGTATTACCCCGGTGGTGGCCTATTTTCAGCAATTGTTGCCGATTCCTATCTTTATTCTGCCGGTTGCGATTGGTAATTCGTTATATATTTGGCTTTTTCAACGTCTGTCGCACATTGGGCCGGTTTGGCCGGCTATCGGCGGCGCGGCTCTCGGAAAGGCCGCCTTTTTCTATCTTGCTTTTTCCTGGCTTCTGACATTGATCCAGATTCCGGCGCCGATGGCAGCGGCAATCTTGTTTGTCATGGGATGGCCACAGCTGATAACAGGAATCATGGGCGGCGTGCTTGCCCGCTTGGTGTGGCAGCGTCTGCGCTGTACCCTTGATGATCAACAAAAAAAATAAAGGCGTGAAAGCGTTGCAAACTTAAATGGATTTTATACGCGAATGGGATTGTCAAGACGGCATTCCAGTTTCTGAGGATTGAAACAGGCGTTGCAGGAAATGCAGGTTGCCTTGAGTTGACCTGAGGCAAGCTTGTTTACCAGATCCGGTTCACGGACGAAGGGGCGGCTCAGTGAAATCATATCCGCGATGCCTTTGTCCAGGATGGACTCCATGATGGAAACGGAGCGCAGGCAGCCCACTAAAATAACCGGTATTTTCACCGCGGCTTTTATGGCTGCTGCCGCATCGGCAAAGCACGCTTCTTGTTCCGGGGAGGCTATACCCGGCTTTGACATCACATTGCGGGTTTCCCTGATGGTGCCGCCGCTTGTTTCAATGGCGTCGATGCCATGCTCGGCGATGATTCCGGCTGCATAGACAACATCGTTCAGTGCCAGTTGAACCGGCGCAGAAATTCCGTCAGTGGTGTTCAGTTTGGCAAGTACGGGAAACTGCCGGCCTACGGCTGTCTTCACGCGATATGAAGCCTCGGCTAACAGGGCGGCGCGTCGTTCTGTTGAGCCGCCGTACTCGTCTTCCCGTTTATTGGTAAACGGGGAAAGAAACTGCGCCAACAGATATCCGTGCGCCATATGGAGCTGCACCCCATCGGCGCCTGCACGTTTTGCACGCAGGGCGGCAGTTTCATAATCTTCCAGCAGATGCTGGATCTCGTCGTAAGTTAGTGCACGGGCAACTTGCTGGCCTTTTTCGTCAAACAGGTCCGAAGGAGCTACCGGCATCTGTCCTTCAATCAGCTCCGGCAGAGTCTGGCGACCGGCATGAGCTAGCTGTATCACTAGCTTTGCGCCGTTTCGATGCACAACTTCGGCTAAGCGCTTGTATCCATCGATAAATTTATCGTCGAAAATGGCATTCTGTGGAATGCTGGCCCGGCCGAGCGGATGGGAGACATAGGAATGTGCGGTGATGATGAGGCCTGTACCACCGTCGGCCAAATCTTCATACAGTTTCAGCTCACTCTCTGAAATCCGGCCGTCAGGTTCGGCCATCCTGTCATGGGTTGCTGACCGCACGAAGCGATTGCGGATTTTGAGAGAACCGATCTGGAT
>CAZXCC010000139.1:0-7711 GCA_964638945.1 uncultured Veillonellaceae bacterium
CAAAAATCACCGGCAGCTTCCAGATCGCCGCCATGTTCATGCCTTCATGCACGGTCCCCCGATTGGCGCCGCCATCGCCAAAGAATGTCACCGCAACCTGACCGCTCTTTTTCATTTTTGCAGCCAATGCCGCACCGACCGCAAGGTTGATTCCGCCACCGACTACGCCATTCGCGCCAAGCATTCCCACGGAAAAATCGGCGATATGCATGGAACCGCCTTTTCCTTTGCAATAGCCTGTCGATTTGCCAAAAATCTCCGCCATCATCGGTTTGATTTTTGCTCCCTTGGCAATGCAATGTCCATGGCCCCGGTGTGTGCTTGTGATGTAGTCATCTTTTTTCAGTTCGGACAAGAGACCGGTTGCAATGGCCTCTTCTCCGATATACAGATGCACAAAACCCGGCAGCTCGCCTCCCAGAAAACAATCATTCACTTTTTCTTCAAATAGCCGGATTCGCACCATGGTTCGGTAGAAGTCTTGCAAAATCTCTTTCTTGTACGCCAATGTGTATCCCCCCTTATGAAAATGAAGCATTTTTCATGCATTAAGAAATACAATGCATATTGCATGCCAACAAATCAATGATTCACACAAACATGCATTCCAGCAGCTTCCCGCGCAATTTTAAACCTTTTTGCGAATTCCAGTTCACCGGCAGTAGTGTTCTAATATCGAACACTACTGCTCGAATACGGAACGTTCTTCTTTTTTAAAGCTGATATTGTATTCTTTGATTTTTCCATAGAGAGTGTTTCGCCCTACACCCAGCAAACGAGCTGAACGTGCCACGTTCCACTGCGTTTTGTGCAAAGTCTCTTCAATGGCCGTGCGTTCAACATCTCGCAGAGAGCGATTTTCGACCAGTCCTGTTGCATGTTTGACAAACAGATGCGCCGGTAGATGGTGCTCTTCAATTTCCTGCCCCTCACAAAAATGAGCGGCGCGTTCAATGACATTTTCCAGCTCTCTGGCATTTCCCGGCCAGTCGTACCGGCGTAGGGCAGCTAAAGCTTCCGGCAATAGTTTTTTCAGCGGCACACCGAGCTGCTCGCAAGTTTTTTCCATGAAAGACAGTGCCAGGCGTTCTACATCTTCGCGTCGTTCCCGTAGCGGCGGTACATTGATCGGCAACACGTTGAGCCGGTAATATAGGTCCTGGCGGAAATTCCCTTCGCCAACGGCCGCCATCAATTCACGGTTGGTTGCAGCGATGACCCGCACATCCACGTCCATGTAGCTGGCTCCTCCAACCCGGAGAATGCGTTTTTCCTGCAACACACGCAAAATTTTCACCTGAACGTCCAGAGACATTTCTCCGATTTCATCCAGAAAAACCGTGCCTCCCTGTGCCAGCTCAAATTTTCCGGGGCGTCCGCCCTGCCGCGCTCCAGTAAAGGCCCCGTCTTCATAACCGAATAGTTCGCTCTCCACCAGGTCACGCGGCAGCGCACCGCAGTTGATGGCAACGAATGGGCCGTCGGAACGGGCACTGGCCTTGTGAATCGCCTGCGCCACCATTTCTTTTCCCGTGCCGCTTTCTCCCTGGATCAGCACCGTAGCCATGCTGTTGGCCGCGATTTTTGCCAGTCGCTTTATCTCCAGCATGCAGGGACTTTCGCCGACGATATCCTCGAACGAGAACATGGCGGTTGCGCCAACCATTCGGTTGACCAGTCTACGGACCTGTTTTATCTCCCGGAAAATATCCACAACGCCTTCCAGTTTGCCGTTTTTATCCCGCAGGGGAATTGCTGTTTTGATAAAATGCAGGGTTCCCCTTCTGGTTTCAATAAAAAATTCCTTGTCTGTATAACCTTGCCCCGTCTCCAGCACACGGAGCACGACGGGCTTGAAATCGACCAATTCCGCAATATGACGGCCAATCGCCTCATTTGCCCTGAGATTGAGTATTTTGGCGCCGGTGGGATTGATAAAAGTAACGATCCCCTTCGCATTGATCATCAGCAACCCGTCAGAAACGGAATTGATGATAGTCGCATGCAGCTGCGCCGTATCTTCCAGTTGCTTCTGCGCACGCCGCACCTTGATCGTGTTGCTTATGGCTGCGGCAGCCGACACCACCATGCCCAGAGTATGAGAGTGAACATTTTCCCTGCTTCCTGTCACGCTGAGCACTCCGATGATATTACCCTGGTCGTCGTGAATCGGAGCAGCGGAACAGGTCCATGCCGTATACGCCTTGCAGTAATGTTCTTCTCCCACCACCTGGATCGGCCCATATCCAAGAAGCGCCAAACCCAAGGCCGAAGTTCCTACAAGGTCCTCCGTCCATTTCACGCCCCGGGCGTAATACCGCGTCCAGGCAGACTGTGCGTCGTCCATCTGACCTATCACTTCCACGATGTACCCTTCCGCGTTCAACAGCACCACAACAAAACCGGAACTGGCCACCAGTTCATAGAGGCTCTGCATCAATGGCTGGGCCGCATCAATCAGCTCGTGGCTTTCTTTTAATAATAATTCCAATTCCCGACCTGTTACGATAACAGCAGGATTCCATCCTTCCTGTTCCACTCCCTGGCTTCGGGAACGCTTCCATGAATCCTGGATTATTTTTTCTTTGTTTTCCATTCTGCATCCTCCACCTGACTTGGATCAATTCGTTCGCTCAATAATCGAACAGTTCCGGTTCTACATTGTTCGTTATTCTCTAAAAATTCCGAAAGCCCTGCCTGAAGTGTTCATTTTCCGCAAAAAAGATACCCATTTCCGTTACATAAAACGAAAATGGGTATCTAAACTATTTCTTGGAAACCATCAGTCTCCGCAGGCTATTTTTCGCCCGCCTTGGAAAAAGCTCCCACAACGGCTTTCACTACTTCACCGGCGCAGCGTGCGTACAGAAGGGCTGTTTCCATGGTTTCCTGCACTTTGTCCGCCGTGTCAACCAGGTTGTCCTCGATGCAGCTGACTGCCGAATTGGCAGTGTCGATTGTTTGGCGAACTCCCCGGACCACTTCGTTGCTGTTCGTCAGTAAATCCGGCAGTACGTCCAGGCTCGCTCCAATCGCAGTCTGATTCTCGTCGATTACTTCGCTGACCTGCTTTATCACACCAATAACGCCTCGCAGCGCAGCGATCAGGTAGTAAGCGACAGTCAAAGCCACGACAAACAGGATCAGTAATCCCATATCATACAGGGAAACGTACACGTGCATCCCTTCTTTCCGGCTGCGCAATATCGCCCCTGCTGGCAGCGCGTTATTTTTTCTCCGGTGTCTCCGCTGTTTCGCCGGGAACTTCTTCCGCAGCTCCGCCGCAGCCACAGCCGCAGTTCTCCATTTTTTCTTTCACTTTGCTTTTTACTTCCTCGACTACTTCGCCGGCTTTTACTTTTGCTTCTTCCAGTTTCATCTTGGCTTTTTCCACGCTTTCTTTGGTGGCATTGGCAATATCTTCACGTGTTTCCTTACCGGATTTCGGCGCCAACAGGACTCCCGCCACAGCTCCGACTGTTGCCCCCACGGCAGCGCCTACTGCAACATTTTTCAGGACCTTTTTCTGTTCCGCTTTTTTTCGTTGTTTTTTCACTTTTTCAAACACTTCCAGAATTGCCATGTTAACACCTCCGTCTTCTATTGCTTTTATCATACACCAAAACCCATAATCCGGAAATATATTGGTTCAAAAACCTTATCCTGTCTCTGTTTTTCATTTCATATCTTACAAACTTTGTTCGACAATCTGCCTGCTTTTTCCTCGTTCCCTTCCATGTTTTTTTATCCTTCGCACAGCCTGTAAGATCCCGCCAATTTTATGTCGGGCTAAACAGGCTGTAGCTCGACATAAATTCGACTATAGATTCAGGACGCGTTATAACGCCATCTGAATCAAGTCTTCATTTACTTGCGTTCACTCCACTTTGATACGGGCCAGACTGCAGATTTCGTTGCCCATTTTTCCGGCCAGACGGTAACAGGTTTTCCATTTTGAACCTGAATGATAATACCGTTACCCAGCATGTTTTGGTGAGTTTTGGGGTCAAATTTTATTCCTTTCCAAGGCATGATCGTCTGTTCTCCGGGAGTGTCAGTCGTCTCCAGCGCCTTCCGCAGTGCGCCCGGTTCCATGGAACCGGCCCGGTTCATTGCCTCGCCAAGAACCAGAACGGCAGTGAATGCTCTTGCTGCATTACTGGTCATATCGACTCCATATTTGTCCTTATACAATTTGTTCACTTTGGAAATCAGGCTTTTTTGGGCAGCCAAATCAAGCGACCAGACTTCTCTGCTATACAAACCGTTTGCATTTTTCCCGGATTTTTTGATAAATTCCGGCGACACAACTGCAGGGTCAAGCGACAGGATTCCCTGCGGGTTATAGTCTGCATCTTTATATGCGTTCAACAGCATCCCCGCTTCATATTCGCAGGCTTTTTGCAGAATAATACCTGCTTTCCCGTTTTTTAGATGCGTCACATCGTTTTGAAAATTTGTATTATTGCTCTGGTATGTCATTTCAGCCATCACAGGATATTTTTGTTCCTTTGCCGCAGCCACTGCCGTTTTCCCGGATTCAAGGCCCCAGGAAGTATTGTCGTGAATGATGCCTAATTTGACTTCTTTTAAGACTTCTTCCGCTCTCAGGTCTTTTAGCAGCTGCATATAATTGCTGATAAAAACCTCTTCATCCGGCGTCATCCGGAAAAACCATTTATAACCGCGCGCTATTAGCGAGGGAGCCGTCGATGATTCATCCAGCATTGGCACTCCGTACCGTTCCGACACCTGACTTGCTGCAGAGGTTGTTCCATCTTGATACCCACCCAGCAGAGCCGCCACCTTCTCTTGCGTAATAAGCCTCTCTGCCTCATTCATGGACTTTTCCGGCACTCCCTGGTGATTACCGGCTACAATGACGACTCTGGCCCCGCCAAGGTTTGGCAAACCCTTTCCTTTTGCCAGAGGAAGCGTCAAATCAGGGTAATCTCCATTGATAATTTCAGCCGCCAGATTGGCGCCGTTCATCAACTCCAGTCCAACTCCCGACATGGGCCCAGTCATGGGCCATATCGCACCGATTCGGACAACATTTTCGGCGGCAGGACGGTTCGCTGTCCAGGCCGGCATGCCGCAACCGGATATAAAGGATGCAGCAAAGCATACTATGGTCAGGAAACTGGAAAGCCGCAGGATTCTTCCCTTATACATCGAAACGGACCTCACTTTATCTTCCCTTGATTCAGGGGAACGAGACCTTCCCCGTTTATAGGAAATTCTCGTTCTTTGCCCTGTTTCCTGCCGTGCATTCAATATCTCCTGTCTTTTCTACCGTTCCAAAACTTAGAACTCTTCATGCAGGAATCCTCTTGCCATTGCAGAAGAAATTATGATAACGCCATGACCGGTTTGAGTTCTTTTGAAAAAATTGAATATCCATAGCTCAAGGGGGGTATCGTCATGCAAAAAGCCATCTTGATGCTGCTTATTATTTCCTTGCTTCAGGGAATCGGTTATGCGGAAACCCAATCAAAAGACGGCACGGCCAGAGCCCTTGATTACATGGGATTTGTATCGTCAGAGCCCTTGTCAAAAACATTTGACAACAAGGTGTTTATACTGATAAAATCTCCAATATTTAGCTGGCGCATCGGAAAAAAAGCTGATGCAAATTGCTATTCTATCGGCAGCACAGATTTAATTTCCCTGAAAGCGCCCATCGAGTTTTGGGGAATAAATATATATATCCGTAATAAATCCGATGAAGTTAAGGTGATTCGATGGTCAGAATCCACTTTTGTCGTCGGTGATTTTTCCGGGCTTCCATTTTTGGATGGAATGAAGTATATGAACGCAAACAATCCATCCGCATTGCCCGATACGGTTCTTCCACCGGGACAGGACGTCGATAAAGCAGTATATCTTTCGCGCGTGACCTTTTCGGGAATCGACTGGTACATTGATGGAGAGTACATTCCCAAAAACAATAAACTCAAGGCGTCATTGTATTTAAAAATACTCGATGCAAAAGGCAACAGCAATTATTATTCCATTTCCACCCCAACGATTGGAATGCGGGAACAATAAGCGGTTGCAGCCGCTCCGATTCATTCGGGATAATCTTCGGCCAGAGAGGCTGCGTTCATTTTCCGTCTGATAAGATACTCCCGCAAAGCCTCTTCATAGATTTCCGATAGAGTTCTTCCTTCCATGACAGCAAGTAATTTCATTTCTGTATGCAATGCTTTTGATAAAACGAGACTTGCTTTTACCCGGTCTGGTTTCATGCAATGTATTCTCCTTTTTCATTTTTTCGAAGTCGGTTCTTGGAAACGACGCGTTTCCAAGAGAACGGCTTGCTGCCGATCTTGTGAAAATAAATCGGGGAGGGTTGAGTATGCGCCGGGCTGTTTGCTTCGCTCTTCTGATTCTTCTGCTCTTCCTCTTTTGCAGCACTCTTTCTGCTGCTCCTTCCAGCTTTTTTCACAAGAGGACCGGCGTATTGTTTCTTGGAGATCCTTCTTACAGGATGACAGACTTTTACAACATCGTCGAAGATAAGCTTCAAGATCGCTTTCCGCAATTATCTGTAGGCGATGAAATCCAGTCCCTGTACAAAAAACACTACTGGGACGAAAAAAACTCAATAAAGGAAGCGGACTTACCATCCCGACAGGAACTATTCGCCTTCCTGAAAAAAATCCCCTGCGATCAAGTATTGGTGTTGATTGTATCCAGTCCGCACACGAGCACAAGAAACACCTTCCTGTGGTTTTTTTCCCTGAATCAATCGGAAGCTCATATTCAGGTAAGAGCACTCCTTGTGGATGTTGAAAGCGAAAAAATCATCTCCGATCTGGCAGTTGCTCAAAAAGGGCCGATAAGTATGAACAGCGACTTGTCCGCCAGGCGAGGCTGTTTTAAAGCCGCAATGGAATACTTTGCGACAAATCTATGACAATCCATAAAATGTCTTGTCCTGATCAGCCTAAGAAGTCTGCGCATATTGAGGGTCGAAGGAAAAATCAAGGAGGAATCGGCATGAAAAACATTTTTCTGATGAGGCAATGTTCTCTTTCCGGTGTTATTTGTTTGCTTTTCATTCTTTCCCTCTTTGTTCCGGCGAATGCCGCAGGAATTTATCAGACAGAACCCCGGACCGGTTGCAGGATGTGGAACCCAGAACCCGAACCCAAAGATTCTTTCTCTTGGAACGGCGAATGCAAGGATGGATATCTCGAAGGGTTTGGAATTGCACAATATTTTGCAGACGGGAATCCTGTCGGCAAATACGAAGGAAATTTCGTGAAAGGAAAACGATCCGGCAAGGGTGTTGCGACCTGGACGAACGGAAATCGGTATGAAGGCGACTGGCTGGATGACAATATGCACGGAAAAGGCCTGATGACCTCGACCAGCGGTGCAAGCTACAATGGCGACTGGGTCCGTGACAAAATGCAGGGCTATGGAGTTTATCTCTGGCCGGACGGAATGCGCTATGAAGGAAACTGGGTTGATGGGTACATGCATGGAAACGGAGTGTTGAAGTCTCCTGACGGGCAGGAAATGCGGGGCAGATTTGAAAAAGACAAGTATCTTGGTCCTTGAGCACCCTCTTGTGCAACAACATTCCTGTCCGATATACTCCGATATAAAAAGAAAGTTCCGGAACACCGGAACTTTCTTTTTGTTTCATCAGAAAACCAGACTCTGCTATATTATGGACGGTTGACCGTCATCTTGATGG
>CAZXCC010000140.1:0-1788 GCA_964638945.1 uncultured Veillonellaceae bacterium
CACATTGAGTACAGAAAAACATGAAGAATCTCTATCACACTTCTCCAAATCTGCAAGGCAATCAGGGTATATACCATCGCCTTCCTTGGAACACACAAAAGAAGCCCTCAATTCCTGATTTTTCAAGGCTTGAGAGCATTTTTCGCCTTTACCAGTGGTACTTCTCTCCCCGCGCAATCTTGAACGCCCGGTAGATCTGCTCGACGAGCAGCAGGCGGATCATCTGGTGGGTAAACGTCATGCGGGAAAAGGAAAGGCGCTCCCGCGCCGCTGCGACAACCGCAGGCGACAGCCCGAAAGCACCCCCGATAAGAAAAGTAATGTCTCCTTGCCCAGCCGTGCCAAGCTCGGTTATTTTTTTTGCCAGTTCTTCCGACGAGATGTTTTTCCCTGCCACATCCAGCACAATAAGATAGCTGGATTCCGGCACTTTTTTCAGCAGACGTTCCCCTTCTGCGATGAGGACTTTTTCTTTTTCAGCCTGCGAAGGCTCGTCAGGCATGCGTTCTTCGTCAATCTCGAGAATCTCCAGACGACAGAAGGGCCCGAGTCGTTTGCCGAATTCCCGGATTCCTTCCGCAAGATATTTCTCCTTTATTTTCCCGACTGCGATGATCCGGATGCGGTGCATCGCTTAGTTGTTATCGTTGACAGGAACTTCGCTGAGCTGCGCCGTGACGGTAAACTGCTGGCCGTTGCGGCTGATGAGCACCGGCACGTTGGCCCCAACTCCCTGCGACTCGATGATGGAACGCAGTTCGACAATATTATTGGTATCGGCGTTCCCCATTTTCAAAATGACATCGCCAACGCGGATATCAGCCCGGGCAGCCGGTGAACGCGGCACGATCCGGAAAACATACAGGCCTTTTTCGATATTCAGTTGATAGCCATATCGCCTGGCCGTTTCGCGGTCAAAGGCAACCACGCCGAGGTACGGTCTGATAACCCGGCCCTTTTCAATCAGCGACTGGATGATCGGTTTTGCGGTATTGATGGGAATGGCAAAGCCAATGCCTTCCACACCGCCCACGGCAATCTTGATGCTGTTGATGCCGACAACTTCACCGTCGGCATTGGCCAGTGCACCGCCGCTATTGCCCGGGTTGATGGCAGCATCGGTCTGGATAAGACGAAAACGGCGCTCACCGATGTCCAGCGCCCTGTTTAACGCACTAATCACGCCGGCCGTCACGCTACCTTTGAGCTCAAGCCCGAGCGGATTGCCGACTGCGATGGCCGGTTCGCCAACCTGAAGGCTGTCAGAATCTCCAAATTTGGCAGGTTTGATATTATCCGCTTCAATTTTTACCACTGCCAGATCCGTCGCCGGGTCCGTACCCTGCACCCTTCCGTTGACGGTGCGTCCGTCCGACAGTGATACGACGATTTCCTGGGCTTCGGCCACCACATGATAATTGGTGATGATGTGTCCGCTGGCGTCATAAATAACTCCGGAGCCGCTACCCCGCTCCACGAGGGTTCTCCTGTTGAACATATCGCTGACGTATGCTTTATTCGTTATCCCCACTACAGACGGACCAACAATTTGCGCCGCTCTGACAATAGGGGTGTTTCGGGCTTCAGACAATGCAGCGCGAGCCGTGGGAGCGACCACTTCCTTGCCGATGGAATTTACCGCCGCAGGAATCGATTTGCCAAAGAAATGCGAGCCATAACCCAGAACCAGACCGCCGCCAATAATCGCCCCAATGAGGGCGACAACAAAAACAGGGGCAAATCTTTTGTACATTGATTTCATGGATACTCCTCCTTTTCGGACCGGAT
>CAZXCC010000140.1:1888-7710 GCA_964638945.1 uncultured Veillonellaceae bacterium
TCCTGATCACAGCGGCAACCCTGCCGGTCCAGCACCTGTTGCACGGTGGACATGGCCAATTCGGGACAATTGTTGTGCTGGCTTAAATGAGCCAAAAACACATGCATGCCGGTCTTTTTTTCCATCCGCGCCAGACAGCGTCCGGTTTCAAGATTGGACAAGTGTCCGCGTGTTCCCAGAATCCGCTTTTTCAGATATTCGGGATAGGGCCCGCCACGAAGCATGGCCAAGTCATGATTGGCTTCAAACACCATCACATCCGCACCTGCAATATCGCGTTCCACTCTTTCCGAAACACATCCCAAGTCGGTAGCGATGACACATTTCAGCTCACCGTGTCGAAATGAAAACCCAACGGGTTCGGCTGCATCATGCGATATGGCAAACGGTTCAACGCTGACTTCGCCCATTTCCAGGCAGGCACCCAGCTCACGCCGGTATTCCGCTTCGACATGATGCGAAGCCTGAAAGGCATCCCATGTGCGCCGCCTTGTGTAAACCGGAGTTTTGAAGCGTCGGGTGAAAACAGGCAGCCCACTGACATGGTCACTGTGCTCATGCGTGACAAGGATTGCGTCCAAATCCGCCGGCTGAATGTCCAGGGCTTTCAGGCCCTGTTCGATGCGCCTGGCACTGATTCCCGCGTCAACGAGAAACCGGATGCCGCCCATTTCGATAAAAATTGCGTTTCCAGTACTTCCACTGGCCAGAATATGTAGCTGCATAATATAGTTGATTCGTCCTTTCCTCTGCAGATTCCTGCCCTGTGACATCAGAAACAACGACTTGCACATAGTGCTGCACAAGGCCGAAAGTAAACAAAAAAAGACCCGGCTGCCCGGGTCCGTTGAAAACACAAATCAGTGGGTTTCGTCTTTCTTCTGGCAGGCGGGACAGATCCCATAAAAATAGAACTGCTGTCCGACCAATCGATATCTGGTATTGCGCTCAATTTCACCCGCGAATTTTTCCGTATCCAGATCAAACACGTCATCGACCCGCCCACAGGCCACGCATCGAACGTGGGCATGGTTGGACATATCGGCGTCATAGCGGAAACTGTCTTCTCCAGCGTTGAGAATCTGAACCAAACCGATCTCCTGCAGAATATCAATTGTCTTATACACGGTTGCCAGGCTCATGGTCGGATAGGTAGCCTGCAAACTGCTGAAAATCATCTCGGCATTCGGATGTTCCTTGGTATTTGCAAGCACTTCATAAACCGCCAGGCGCTGGGGAGTCACTTTAAACCCATTCCCGCGCAGAAGTTCCGTAATATTTGTTTTCATATTATTCTCCTTTGCATGTTATTGGAGGAAAATAGGCACCTTTTGCGGAAAATAGATATTCTTTAATTCTTGGTTTGATTGTAAGGGCTACCCGTCTTTCTGTCAATAGATCGCATAGCCTCAATAGAAAGTTTCTGCATGAATATCGCCTCATATTTCCGATTGATGATTCACCGCGATATCCTGATTCATCCGTGCATAGAATTTCCGTTTGATTTCCGCCGGCTCTTTTGTCTCAGCCAGGATCCACATCAGTTTTACCAATGCAGCCTCCACCGTCATGTCAAATGCCTGCAAAACCGTATCGCAATTCATTGCGCGAAAACCCACTTCATAGATCTCGGCGTCGCTGCCCTCGAGCATGACCTGTGAAGCGATGACAGCGATCTTGCCTTTGCAGGCGAACGTCTCCAGCTTGTCGAGAAAATTTCGCCTGTCGTGGAACGGAATGCCGCCAACGCCGTAGCTCTCAATGATGACAGCGTCATAATGGTCGCCAATATAATCGAGGATATCCGGTTCCATTCCCGGAACCAGTTTGAGTAAAAAAATCTTCGGATTCAGCCGGTTCCAGAACTGAACAGTCCGTTCATCGCCCTTGTCGCTCAAATAATGAATGATCCGGCTGTCATCGATAAAAGCGGCAACAGGGTAATTGATGCTTTCAAATGCGTGAAAGCTTTTCGACCGGATTTTTCTCGCTCTGGTGCCTATGATCGCCTTGCCGTCAAATACGACATATACGCCATGCGCATGCGGGTCAGCCGCAAACCGGAGGCTATCCAGCAGATTTTTTCTGGCATCCGTGCTGGACGAATCGATGGGCTTTTGGGATCCGGTTAAAACAATCGGCTTGCCGGAGTTCTGGATCAGGTAGGACAATGCCGCAGCCGTATAAGCCATCGTATCCGTACCGTGCGTAATGACAAATCCGTCATATTGGTTAAAGGCGCACTGCACTGCTTCGGCGATGCAGATCCAGTCCTCGGGCTGAATGTTGGTGCTGTCACGATTGAAAACCTGTCTGGTATCGACATGGCAAAACTTCTCATACTCCGGAACATAGACCAGCAATTCTTCCGGAGCAATTTGCGGTGCCAGCCCGCTCTCCGTCTTCCTTGAAGCTATCGTGCCGCCTGTTGTGAGAAGCAGTATTTTTTTCACTCGCCGGATACCTCACACGATGTTTTCAGGCAGCAAATCGGATGACAGCCGTCTTGCTGCGCTTTTGATATCGTATCATGACGCAGCTTTGATTTCAATCAACAGCGGTTCCTGCACATCGCACCCGTCAGGCGATGCGCCGCCATTCTCCCGTGCGGAAACGCCTCCACAATATGAGGCTGCGCACCAAAAAATCCACCGCCGTGATGATCCAGACACTCACAATGGAAAATCCCCAAGTATGTACGCACAGATAAACCAATGGCATGCGAAAAATCCAGACGCTGACGACGGTGACATACATGGGCCAGCGGGTGTCGCCCGCGCCGCGCAACGCACCGGCCAGGATATAGGCCACCGCAATGGTCGGCTGTTCAAAGGCTGCAATAAAAACACAATAGGTTCCCCAGTAAATCACTTCCGGGTCGGTGATAAAAAGAGTCGTAAGCGGCTTGGCAAATAAAAGGAAGATTCCTGCCATCACCGTCATTGTGACCACAGCCAGCCACCCTGTTGCACGAACAAGCCGTTGGGCTTCACGCGAACGTTTTTTTCCCAAGGATTGTGCAACCAATGTCATTACTGCCACAGAAAAACCAAACCCTGGCAGAAAGGACAGCGATTCCACCTGCACGGCAATTTGGTGGGCAGCAAATTGCACTGCTCCGACACCTGCCAGCATAAAAGTAAAAGCTACCCTGCCGCCTTGCAGTGCAAGCGCTTCCATCGCGGCAGGCAGGCTGATGTGCATAATCTTGCCGATTGTCTCCGACCGCCAGTCCAAAACATCCTGCCAGCGCAGCTTGATTTGCCTGTCGGTTTTCAGCACGGCAAAAGCAGCCACGCCTCCGGCGCATTGCGCCAACCCTGCGCTCCAGGCCGCCCCCATAGCGCCCAGTTGCGGCAGACCCACGCCAAAAATCAGGAGGTAGGCCAGCAGCAGCGACACCAAATTACTGAAGGTTCCAATATAAAAAGCGGTCCGCGTTTTTGCCAGCCCCCGCAGCACTGCATTGCCAATTGCCATCAATAAATACACCGGCGTAAACAGAAATAAAATCTCCATCAGTCTCCCGGCAATGTCAGCGATGGCAGCCTCCGCCCCGATCATGCGAAACAGGGCACGGGAACCGAGAAAACCACAGCAGGCTACAATACTACCCAGCAGAACCCCAAGCAAAAGAGCCTGTCCGGTCGTCTTCCGCACTTCATCCCATTGACCGGCGCCGCTCTCCCTTCCGACAAGGGCCGAAGCACCCGTGCCAAAACCGGAAATCACCATGGCGCTGGCCATTTGCACCATCGTGGCGATTCCCACTGCGGACAGTTCCACCGCGCCCAACCGTCCAACCATGGCAGTCGTTATGGCACCGGTCAGCATCACTCCGGACATCTCCAGAATCACAGGCCATGCCAGCCGCAGCACCTGAAGCCGCAGCACTTTGTTTATATTTGTCATACCTTATTGTTCTCCTGTTGCTCCCACTCCGTGTCCTATTGTAACAAATTTTACGATTCACGCCCACAATGATGGCTTTGACAAGAGGAAATCGAGCTTTGACAGCGAAATGTAAACAATTATGGAAAAGAAATTGCTTTTTGCCCTCGATATCGGCACTCGCAGTATCGTCGGCCTCATAGGGGAAAAAACGCCTGACGGCATAAAAATGCTGGCGGCAGACCGACAGGAACACACCACCCGCGCCATGCTGGATGGTCAGATTCACGACGTTCCGGAAGTCGCCAAGGTGATCCTTGCCGTCAAAAATCGCCTGGAGATGGAGTTTGGACCGCTCCGGCAGGTAGCCATCGCCGCCGCCGGTCGCGCACTGTCCACGCTCAAGGCCTCGGCGGAGCTTGATGTGCATAACCGCGGCTATTTGACGCTGCAGGAAGAGCGTTCACTGGAGCTCATGGCGATCCAGTCGGCCCAGAAACAGCTTGCCACCTCAAGAATCGTCAATGACCCCGCCAGTTATTATTGCGTCGGCCACAGCATCATCGGTTTTTCGCTGGATGGCACCGTCATGAAAACACTCGTGGGTCAACGCGGCAATACGGCCTCCGTGGAAATCATCTCGACCTTTTTGCCCCGCCAGGTCATTGATTCCCTGCAGGCTGCAGTGAAAACTGCCGGCCTGGAAATCGGCACGCTTACCCTGGAACCTATCGCAGCCATCAATGTATTGATCCCCCTGACCATGCGGCATCTGAATCTGGTTTTGGTTGATGTCGGCGCAGGTACTTCGGACGTGGCAATCACACGAAACGGTTCCGTCATCGGCTATGGCATGGTTCCCATTGCCGGCGACGAAATCACCGAAGAACTTTCTGCCAAACATCTGCTTGATTTCAAAGTGGCCGAACAGGTGAAACGTCGTTTGCATCGCAATGCAAAAAACGTCTCTTTTACGGATGTTCTTGGCCTGAAACACAGTGTGCCTGCAAACAAGCTCATCCAGAGCATTGAGCCTGTGGTCACCGAACTTGCCCAGGCGATTGCAGCGCAGATCATGCTGCTGAACCAGTCGGTTCCCCAAGCCGTTTTGCTGGTCGGCGGCGGGTCTCTTACGCCGCTGTTGCCGGAAATGCTGGCAAAAGTGATGAATTTGCCGAAAGAACGTGTTGCGGTTCGCAGGCCGGACGCCATTGAAGACATCCTTTCGGTGCCGGCAGATTTCTGCACCCCGGATGCGGTCACGCCATTGGGAATCCTGAAAGTTGCAGGTGCGGAAGCCTTGAACTTCCTGAACGTCGTTTTGAACGGGCAACCTTTGCGCCTGTTCAATCTTGGAGGGTTGACGGTCGGAGACGCCCTGCTGGCAGCCGGCATTGATGCCCGAAGTCTGGCAGGCCGTCCAGGACTCGGCATAACCCTCAACATCAACGGCGAACGGCTGTTTTTGCGCGGCTCGCATGGTCAACCCGGACAGTTGACCATCAATGGGACCCCCTCGAATTTTAGCGCGCCTGTATCGGAAGGAGATATTATTGTTGTTGAAAAAGGAATTGACGGAAGCAGTCCAAACCCCTGCATCGCTGATATAGTCGATCTGCCGCCGTCTTTTCCTGTGATAATCGCCGGCCGCCAGCTGCAGGTGCAGCCCCTGATTCTGCTGAATGACGTTCCTGTCCCGCCGGAAGAGAAGCTGAACGATCGTGATTCTATCTGCTGGTTTCCCGCCGACATGGTGGAGCGGGTTTTTCGTTCAGTCCGCTTTCCCGTAGAACCGCGTCGTTTTACATACACTGTAAACGGCACGGAACGGGTGCATTCCGTATGGCCGACTTTTACCATCAATGGATGCGTTGTTTCACCCACGACAGAAGTGAATCCCGGAGACCAACTCGGACTATTGCCGCCAACGG
>CAZXCC010000141.1:0-7661 GCA_964638945.1 uncultured Veillonellaceae bacterium
GATCCCGGCTCGCTTACCATGCCACAACTGCCCCTGTCGAAACCAGTACGCCCCCTTGTGAGGGTCGACGGTTGGCAAACAAGAATCGCAGCATCTTTAAAAATATTATATCACGGAGTGAAGGATGCAGGCAAATGATACGAATAGTATTCTGAAATCCGGCAATACATTGCTTGACGGAAAAAAATGCAGGGAATCAGGCAACGGGCCCCGAATTTTCCTGCATGATATATTGCCGACAGTTCGACAGGAGGAAAAGCTATGGAATTTGCATCATTAGTAGAATTGTTCAGGACCCGAAGATCCATCCGAAAATGGAAGGAAACCCCTGTTCCCGTAGAACTGCTGCTGCAGGCGATTGAAGCGGCAGGATGGTCTCCAAATAGCGGAGGACGGCAGCCGTACCATTGCTATCTGATTACCAATCGCAAGAAAATTGATAAAATAGGACAGGCAGTGCAGGAAGTGACGGATTATCTGGCCGACCTTTGCGTCGAAGAAGCAGATAAACCCATGGTGGAACGTTGGAGGAAGAATTCCGGCTTTTTCAGGAATGCACCTGTGCTCATCGCAGTTACAGCCGGCATCTATCAAAGCGTAGCAGATAAATTGCAGGTGAGTCATATGGATGACTGCAAAGTGGCGGAAGTCAACAGATGCAGGCAGATAGCCAGCTCACGCGTTCAAACGGTGGGGTGTTTCGTGGATCATCTGCTTTTGGCTTTGCACTCTCTGGGGTTGGGGGCAGTATATATGGCAGGGCCGACTCAGGCAAAGACCGCAGTGGAAAAAATCATCGGGACAAAGCCTGATGAAGATTTTGTCGCTCTTGTACCGGTAGGCTACGCCGACGAGGAACCGGCGGTTCCGGCACGCAAACCGTTGACGGAATTAGTGACCCTGTTGGAATGATCAGGCTTTTTGCCGGTCACGCAGTACTCGTTCCACTTCCCGTTTGGCATCGTGTTCTGCGGCAGATTGTCTTTTGTCGTAAAGATCCTTGCCGCTGCACAGGGCCAGCTCGACCTTGGCAAGGCCATGAGTCAGGTAAATTTTCAGTGGGATCAAAGTATAGCCTTTTTCCCTGGTTTTCCCCAGCAGGCGCATTATTTCGGAGCGGTGCATCAGCAATTTGCGGGTACGACGAGGCTCGTGGTTAAAACGATTGCCTTGATCATAGGGGCTGATGTGAGCACTGATAAGGAATAACTCTTTGTTTTCGATTTTGGCATAGGAGTCGGTTAGGTTCGCTCGACCGGCCCGCAGTGATTTGATTTCTGTTCCGGTCAGCACAATACCGGTTTCGAATGTCTCATGGATATGGTAATCGTGCCGGGCCCTACGATTTTCGGCGACGATCTTTATGCCTTGCTTTTTTTCCGGCACCTGTTTTCACCTCTTTGTGTTTTCCTCTGGCAGAAATGGCCGGCTTCTGGCCGGTTTTTTTGCTGCTGGCTTTTGGTTTGCGGGCATTGGTGGAGGAGGCGAGAACGAAGTCCAGCGTGCGTTCCGCCAGGTTGGCTTTGATGAGGCGAACGGTCACTGCATCCCCAAGTCGCAGTCTTTTTTTGAGGCGTTCACCAATCAGGCAGTGTTGTTCTTCCACATATTGATAATAGTCATCGTCGAGGGAAGAGATATGTACAAGTCCTTCGACGCCGTTTTGCAGCTCCGCAAAAAAACCGAAAGCAGTGACCCCTGCTATGGTAGCGGGGAATTCTTCCCCGATAAACTGTACCATATATTCGGTAGTTTTTAAATCAATGGATTCCCTTTCTGCATCCGTTGCAGCGCGTTCCCGATCGGAAGAATCCGATGCGATTTTTGGGAGCAGCGTTTTCAGCTGTTCCCGTCGTGTTTGGGACAGTGCACCTTTCAAGGTCTCACGGATCAGGCGGTGTACAATCAGGTCTGGATAGCGGCGGATAGGAGATGTGAAATGCGTGTAATATTTGGCTGCAAGGCCGAAATGTCCTGCATTCTCCGCTTCATATCTTGCCTGTTTCAGCGAGCGCAACATGATGGTGGAAATCATTTTTTCTTCCGGTTTCCCAGCCATACGGGCGAGTGCCTGCTGCAGGTCCATGGGGCTAACCTCTGTCAAGGCTCCTATGCGTTGGCCGAAACCTCGCAATAAATCTGCGAGCTTGAGCATTTTTTCCGGATCGGGGTCGGCGTGTACGCGAAATACGAAAGGGATTTCTTTGCGGTCCATATGTTCTGCGACTGTTTCATTCGCCGCCAGCATAAATTCTTCAATGATGGATTCCGCAACCGTTCGGATCCGTTTTTCCAAGCCAATGGTTTTTCCCTGATCATCCAGGATCACTTTGATTTCCGGCAGGTCAAAGTCAATTGCACCGCGCCGGGCACGTTTCTGCCTTAGAACGGCCGCAAGCTGTTCCATATTTTCCAGCATGGGAACGAGGGGGGCGTACTGCTCACGCAACGCCAAATCATGCTCGGCAAGGATTCGCCGAACGATGTTGTAGCTTAGCCGGGTACGGACACGGATCACACTCGGAAATATCTCATAATGGGTAACCCGGCCCGTTTTATCGATATCCATCGAAGCGGAAAGGGTGAGACGGTCTTCCCCTTGGTTCAGACTGCAGATGCCGTTGGACAGCTTGTGCGGCAGCATGGGAATGACGCGGTCAACGAGGTAGATGCTGGTGCCGCGCAGGCGGGCTTCCCTGTCCAGAGGACTGTTTTCCTTCACGTAGTAGCTGACGTCGGCAATATGTACACCGAGCCGAAACAGGTCAGAGGAGATTTTTTCAACATACACGGCGTCATCAAGGTCTTTTGCGTCTTCAGAATCTATGGTTACGATGGCTAGATCGCGAAGATCGCGGCGGTCTGCCAAATCCGACGATGAAATAATGCCTGGAATATGCTCTGCCGCCAGGGTCACATCTGCAGGGAATTCGCGGGGAAGTTGATGCGCCGCAATGACACTGAGCACATCAACTCCAGGTTCGCCCATTTGTCCCAGTATTTCGGTGACTTTTCCCAGCGCTTTTTTTTCTCGCTGCGGCCAGCGGGTGATTTCTACGATGACCTGATCCCCGGTGCGCGCTCCATTATAGGCGCGTTTTGGAATGGAGATTTCTGCTGCAATCTTTACATTGGTGGGAATGACGGACGCCATGCCGCGTTTTACAGTGAATGAACCGACAATATGGGTGTTGGCGCGGTTTAGTATTTTTATGATATTGCCTTCTGCCCGGCGACCCGTAGTCATGCTCTCATCCAGAATCCGAACCAATACTTGATCACCATGCATGGCATCCTGCAGTCCTTCACGGGGGATATATATGTCAGCTTCTTCAGGATTCGCCTGGATAACAAAGCCGAACCCGCGACCGGACATTTGAAGACGTCCTTCAATCGTTTTCATGCGGGATCGTTCACGAAGACTTTGGCTGTACCTTGGGCAGTTACTGTTCCGTCAGACAGTTCTATCGTTCCCTCGGTCTCATATATGCGGCCTTTTTGCCTGACGATATGTCCTTTGATGAGAAGAGGAACTCCAATGGGAGTCGGTTTTAGATACCGAATTTCCAGTCGCGCCGTGACAGCATTCATTCCTTTTGCATAGAGATATCGAGCCATAATCTCATCCAGCAGGGTGCTGACTATGCCGCCGTGCATGATTCCATCATATCCCTGATGCTGTGGTTGGCCGGTAAAATGAGAAATATAGGTATCATCTTTCTCTTCAAAGCTGAGTTTAAGCCCGAACGGATTTTGAGAACCGCAGGCAAAGCACCATTGGTTTTGCAATATTTTTTCTTTTTCCATATGGAGGCTCCTTTTATTTTTTTGTTACTGATTTTGACCCATTAAGAGGTTTCTTTAGCCAGAGCGCAGGTTCATCCGGCAACGGTTTCAACCCGGACAAAGTATAATGTTCCGGTTGTTGCAGATATTCCCCGGAAAAACCGGCAGGGAATTCATACACATCAGCAGAAGAGGGCAAATACAAGCGTTCAACGCCGCGCAGGGCGTCCGCTTTCTTTTCTGCCAGCATATCTTCAGCCGGTTGACGTTTTTCCCAAGTAGTAAACAGGGTTTCAAACATAGATTTCAAGGATTGTCCTTCGCCAACAAGGACAGGCGAATCCTCCGCCCGATTTTTTTTGCATCGTTTCCCATAATCGACGGATAATTTGAAAGAACGGCCGGCGGACAACATGGCCGGCAAGCTGGCGGTCAGTTCCCCTTTCGGAGCAGTGAACCCGTATAATAGGTATCCCATACCGATTCCTCCGCCAGGATCGTTGCGGAATTCCGGTGAAGGTACGGTAGTTATGGCAATTAACCCTTCGCCCAGGCGATTGTCCTGAACAAATAAAATCCTGATTATCGCAGTGTGGGTGTCGACGTATTCCAGGGCCGGTTTTTGCGGATATACGGCGATTGGTTCCACAATGCGCAACCCAGGACGGTCCGGCATAAATTCGCGCATGTTTTTTGTCTGGAGAATCTGGGGTAGGAACCGGGAAAAGTTTTCCGGCGTCAATGGTTCAACAACCGGCATATCGCGACGGCTCAGATTCTTGCCGCTGATGGATTCATATTGAAAGTCTTGAGCTTTTTGTTCCTGTGTCATATAGACCGGTCCAAAACGGGGAAAGAAAAACAGTTGTTTCAGCGGTTCCGACGGGTGATGAAGAAAAAGTGTCATTGCGTCGCATTCACCGATGTGAGACAAGATCCAGTCCGTTGGTTTTTCCATGGAAAAAGGCTCTTCTGTTTTTGAAGCGGTCTTTTCTGGGGACGAGGGCTTCGAGGGATTTTTTGCAGCATTTGCTGCGGGTGCAGAAAAAAGTAATAAAGCTAAGCAAAAGATGGCAATGCCACTGGAGCAGTTTTTTCGGGTTGCTTTCATGCTGGTTCACTCCTTAGAAACAATGGAAGATAAAAAGTCGGAAATTTTGGCAAAGACGAGCTCTCTTTCAATGTCCAGCGTAACAATATGACCGGATTTTTCCAGCCAAAAGAGCTCCTTGCGGCTGGTGCTCAACAGTTCATACAGGACAGAAGCACTTTCCGGCCGAACCGTATGTTCGCGGCGAGACTGTACCAACAAGGTGGGACATTTCACCTGACAGACATCCCGGCGAACCAAATGAATCAATTCCAACAGACTTGCCAGACTGGACAGGGGGGTGCTGTTGTACCCAATAAAAAGCTTGGGTTCAATGTCATAGTCACGCTGCTTTTTCTGCACATATTTGCAAAATAAACGGTAAAGCGGCAGCAGACTGATTTTTCGATTGGCGAGATAGACAGGCGTGCTGAGGGCAGTTACAGAGTTAACTGGGTGATCCGCAGCTAGTTTCAATGCAAGCAGGCCACCCATAGATAAACCGACAACGTTGATTTCTTCGCAAAGCGCGGATAAAAGAGTGCGTCCATCGACAACGGCACCATACCAATGATGCCAGTTGGTGGGTTCCATATCTTGTACTTGCATGCCATGACCCGGCAAACGGATTGCCAGCACCGTAAATCCCTGTTTGTGCAGACGCTCACCCAGAAAGCGCATTTCAGCGGGAGAACCTGTAAAACCGTGAATCAACAGTACTCCTCGTGAACCTCCTTTATACAGGAATGGCTCAGCACCGGCTATGAATCGAATTTCATTCATGCAGAATATTCTCTTTCATTAATGTATCTACTAATTGATTCCACGAATGGGCGCACAAACCCTGCATAGAGTATAGTATAATGAGTAAAGATAGCAGGTGGGGGGTATATCATGTCAAGGCCGTTATATGTGATAGGACATCGAAATCCGGACACAGATTCGATCTGTTCAGCAATTGGATATGCCCATTTAAAAGAAAAACTGGGCGAATCGGCTGTAGCGGCCAGAGCCGGTAAACTTAACGCGGAAACTCGTTTTGTCTTGGAGCATTTTGGAGTTGAAGCGCCGATGTTGATTCCGGACTTGTATCCCCGAGCCCGGGATATCATGTCGTTTGTCTCTGTTACAATACATCCGGACCAGACTCTCAGGGAACTTGGCCAACTGATGCGGGACAGCAGCGGCAAATCAGCTGCTGTAATTGATGAAAAGGGCAGTTTGTTGGGCATTGTTTCGCTGGGTGATCTAGCCCGACGTTATTTTGAGGAACTGGAAATGCCGGACCTTGCCTCGGCTGGTGTTACTTTTCGTGGCATACTGGCCGCTCTTGAGGGAAAAATAGAAGTTGCCGGCGAAATGGACCGTGTGGTCCGAGGGAAGATCTGGATTGCCGCCGCCAAGGCAGAAACCTTTCGCAAACTGATTGGCGAAGGAGATATTGCACTGGCCGGTGATAGGGAAGAAGCGCAATTGGCTCTGCTCGAGTGTGGAATCGATGTGCTGATTTTGACAGGCAACGCCCATGCCGGTAATAAATTGCGGGAAGTGGCGGCCAAGAAAGGTGTTTTGGTTTTCCGAACTCGCTATGATACCTATACCGCAGCTCGTCTGATCAACCAGAGCATCCCTGTTCGAGTGGTCATGCAGGGAAATGTTGTTTCCTTCCGCCCATCCGATTTGGTGAGTGATATCCGGGAAACGACAGTCCGTACACGGTTCCGCAATTATCCCGTAACGGAAAACGGAAGAATTATTGGCATGATCAACAGGGACCGTCTGATTGTACCGGAACGGGAAAAGGTCGTGCTGGTTGACCACAACGAGAAAACGCAGGCAGTGGAAGGAATAGAGGAAGCCCATATCGTGGAAATTATTGACCATCATAGGCTTGGAGGTCTGGAGACAGGTGAACCGATCTTTATCCGGCATGATCCGGTCGGTTCCACTTCCACGATTGTTGCAAATCTTCACTGGCATCGAAATGTGGAAATACCCAGGCAGATTGCCGGACTTTTGCTTGCCGGCATTATTTCTGACACACTGCTGTTCAAATCTCCGACTTCGACGCAACAGGATAAGGATATAGCGGAACGGTTGGCACCTATAGCCGGAGTAAACCTGCAGGAGTTCGGCATGTCGGTACTTCGTGCCGGTTCAAGATTCAAAGATTTGGTGCCGGAAGAAATTATCCGCTATGATTTGAAAGAGTTTCAAATTGTCGATTACCGTGTTTCCATAAGCCAAATTTCTGTTATGGATGCAGCAGATATGCTGGCAAACCGAATGAAGGAACTGGGCAGCGCTTTGTCAATGGTTCGGCAAAAGGAAGGGTATGATCTGGCGCTGTTCATGGTAACGGATATCTTGCAGGAAACAACCCACCTTCTGCATGACGGGAAGCCGATTAGTTTGCTGCGGAGAGCATTTGGCGAAGAAGGGTCGGATGCTGCGTTTATTTTACCGGGAATCATGTCGCGAAAAAAACAGGTTGTGCCGCCTCTTGTGGAAGCGGCGCGCCAGGAAGATTCAATATAATTCCGATGATACAAGAAGAGGGTACTGACATTGTCAGTACCCTCTTCTTGTTTGTAATAAAACGCACTATTTGGATACGGAACCGATCCGCATTCTGTAGAAAGAGCGCCAAACGAAGAGAAGGGCAATAGCCAGGAATACAACCCCAATATAGGGAGCCATGGCTTTGAATTGCTCCGAAATGGCAATTTCCATTGCCAGCAAACCGAACAAGGTAGTGAATTTGATAATTGGATTCAAGGCAACG
>CAZXCC010000142.1:0-7634 GCA_964638945.1 uncultured Veillonellaceae bacterium
GGGGTGGGTACTGTTTTGAATCGTTCTCCGTTCCTTCGGGCATGGGTGAACGGAGACGGAGACGCAGGCGGAGATGGAGAGAACCGATGCCTTCCCCGAAGGGCTGACAAAGCGCAGGCGTCCGCCGGAGCGGGGACATAGGAAAGCCGCGACCGTGGCCATCGATGACTGCGGTGGCGGCAATGTGAAGAAACATGCAGGATGTTGGCGCCGTTCCTGGAAGTGGGCAGGATTGGTCGGTAGGGTAGGGCTGGTGGCGGAAGCAGGAACAAAAGCGGCCCGAGGACCGGGAGCGGAGAGACGCGTAGCGGATCGTAGCCCGGACCGCAGGGACGCGGGGGTGACAGTGCCTGACACTGGCTTTTCTGTTTACCGCAAATTGAGTGTGAAGCTCTGCCCACGTTTATTTGCCTGTTGATCAAAAAAGTTATTCATTCGGCAGTTATTGGCGCATAGGATTCCCCCGAATTTGCGCCGTATTTCGAGTTTCTTCTCCGGATTTTTACACCATTTATGCGCCAAGTACAGTTCGTTTGCACATTTTGGCGCATAGCATATAACAAGCCAACGTCCTGGTGTCTATGCTTCCGTTCGATACCGCGTTGCTTTGAGTTTCCCAACACGATGGATCAAGTTCGAAGTTACCAACTGTTCGAGCATCCGCTGCAAATTCCTTCTGGGTATGTCCACCCCGATCCGCTGATGAATCTCCGAAATGCTTGCTTCGCCATATTTCTGCAGATCAGCCAGAATTAGCTCTTTCAAACGATGCGGCTGAATCACCTTTAGCGTCGTCGGACCTTTGAAGTCCATGCGGCGCAACATGTTCGGTTCAATCAAATATGTCAACCCTTTGGTTTTGCCCTGCGTTGTCACAATCCCGATGGATAGGAGGCGATCAAGCCAAGGGTGCAGAGACAACGCGTCCTTCAATTCCAATTTGCGGCAAAGTTCAAGGGCGGTCATGGCTTCCTGTTGCGCCAACAACCCCAGACAAATCTTTTCACGTTGAGTCAGTTGAAACTCGGCGTCCGCTTTGGCTACAAAATCAATGATGCGCGGATTGAACATCCGGCGGCGCACAGTGACTTCCACAAAATCGGCGCCTTCGACAACTTCCGGCGGCTGTTTTGCTTGGGACAATAAGACTTCGTAGACGGTATCATATCCGCTGCCTTCCCTTTCCATCAGCTTCAAATCGTGAAACAGCTTGGCAAACCTCTCATTTCGCCGGACCGACGCATGCAAAATGTTCTGCGGCGTCACACCCAGCGGCAATAGACCCGGATTCTTTATCTGCAGACGGTCCGGATGGAGCGAGATAAAGATGTCCCCTCTTTGCGTATAGGGCCGGTGGACAAGCGCATTGATTAGAAGTTCTCGAATGACGGCTTCGTCATAATGGGGGACATTTTGGCGGTACATTCCGTCAGGAATTTCGTAGCTTTCGCGCCAATCCGGCACTTGCTTCCATACTGCTTCCACCAGTTCGACCGGATTCAGCGAAAAATCATCCCAAACAAGCTTGTTTGCTTTTTGACTACGCTCATCATATTTGATGAACTGAATAATAGGCGCCGAACCAAGCTTTGCCCGATCTTCACGTCTTCCGACAAAAAGAATTCCGAGATTGGTCAACCAATTCCCGTCGGTCAGACCATAGTGGTCTGCCAATTCGTCGTCCGTCTTTTCTTTAACGGATTTGTTCACCCGGTCCGACTCGCGCAGATCCTTTTTCAAGTTTCGCCATTTCTCTTCATCCACATTGGCTCGCGGGATGTGCCCCGCAGTCAGGGTTTCCCAGGAGAAGTTTCCTCGTTCTCCGGCAAGTCGCTGGATTTCATCCCCCACAACTGGTTGACTGCTATCGGCCACACGCAAAAAGTAACGACCATCAGTTGTTGACGGCATGCCTGCCACGGAACGGGGAACTGTAAGTCGAATGAATTCACCGCCAGTGGCTGACTTTTCCACGGAAGGTAATACCGTCACGTTCACGGTCAGTTCACCGATACGCTTACGAATGAGATCGGGCAACTCCAGCGAAATCTTTTGATCTTTGGGAGGTAGCAGCTGATCATCTTCAACCCCGATAAATAGTTCACCGCCCTGTGCGGTGGCAAAAGCGATGCAGTCCTTCGCCAACTCCTGCCAATCCGGGTTCCGGCCGGTGATGGCACGCAGGGATTTTTTATCAAATAGTTGTCCTTCGAGAGTCATACAGTGCCTCCGGAACAAAAATTTCTGAATGCTGAACTAATGATTTCCGTACTTTCGGAAGCGAAAAAAGCAGCTCGAGAGCTTGCAAAAAATGCATATTTCTTGATTCTCCCCGGTATTGAACATATCCTGCCGCCACAAAAAAACACAGGCAACTACCTCTATGCGATTCGTTGCCTGCCTATTTCATTCATTTCGTATATTCTTTATTCCTCTTCGTCTTCCGTCAGTTCAATCGTTTCTCCCTCGAGTTTTCCATCCCAGGGCACTTCGGACAGCAGGTCATTGTCGCTTTGTCCGGCACTGGCCTCTGCATCGTTTCCGCCACCGCCCTCGTCGTTTCCATCCCCGTCGCCTTGGTTTTCCTCCATCGCCAGAATCGCTGCCACACGGTGGATGATGTCATGGGCTTCATCGATCCGTTTGTCGACGATGGTTTTATTGGCCTCAGCCTCGGTGGCGGAAACATCATCCACCACCCCGATCACTTCCCCGATCTGTCCAATCCTACGTTGCGTCAGTTCGTCAGGTGACGCTACCGCCGCAAACGCTCCCAGCAATACCCGCAAAATCTTCGTTACGTCAGTCAATAGCATATATTCAAACCTTCTTTCTTCATATTTTCATGAAAGACGAGGGACTTGCTCACAGTTAGGAGCGCTGTCCCTCGTTTTCTTATGCAGGAGTGATATCGCAGCCGTTTACGTTACTTTCTTTTCGTTTCGCTGCCTCCACTCCTTACATTCTGCGCAGCGGTTCATCTGGTCTTCCAGCCTCTGGGCAATCGACACGGCGGTCTTTTCAAATGCGCCGAGCCGGTCATCGAGTCTGATTAAGAGCCAAGCCGCTACCGCTATCGGGAATCCCACCTGGGATACGATCTGGGCCCAGTCCATGGTTAGGCCAGGACGCCGGTGTCGCGGATCAGGATCGACGGTTCAAGCGCTGTCGCAAGATCGCCGCCGCTCGAAGTGAACAGGTTCTTCGCGATGAAGAGAGCCTGCGTCGCCTGGACTTCCGCCTTGGTCAGTCCGTCTTTCGGATTGACCAGAGTAAAGGTCACGATATTGCCGGCCACGTTACGGAACGGCATGCTCAGTGTTTTGGTCATCGGTTTTCCTCCCTTCTTACAAAATTAGCTCACTTGCCGCGATTACCCGTTTGCGATATCAAACAGATCGGTGCGGCTGATGCCTTCCAGTGCCGCGGCCTGAAGGCCAGCGATGCTGCTGGCGACATCAAACAGGTCCTGGTCGGCGCTGGCGGATTTCACGTTGGAAAACCGCAGTGTCCGGTACTGGGCTGCGCCGCTGGCGGCAAAGCCGTTGGCGACCTTGATGCCGAGGGTGGAACCCTGGGGCGTCTTCACAACTGCCATGAAAAAACCTCCTTTCGTTGTTTTGTACCTGCATCCGGAAATGACGAAGGGACACGCCATGGCTGACGTGTCCCGACAAATGGGGATGGAGGTACTTATGGCAACCGCAGGGTAATTATTCCTGCGGAGAAGCCCGGTATCACTCGCTCCATCCCCTTAGAGCCTATGCTTTTATTTGATTTCAGTATACGACTCGGTCAGAAATTATGTCAAATTGAGGGCTAGGCGCTGCGCACGCCATAGGAAGCCGGACTTTCCATCACCTTGCCGAACAGCGGCCCGCCGTCGGCAAACCGGTTGACTCCTTTGACGATTCCTTCGGCAAAGCGGCGTTGTCCCATGCCGCTTGTCAGCAGTTCCCGCTCCGCGTCATGGGTTAAAAACGCCAGCTCCACCAACACGGCAGGACAGGCCGTTTCCCGCAGCACCGTCCATTCGTCGTTCCATTTCACGCCCCGGTCCGCCGTACGGCAGAGTGCCACCAGTTCGGACTGGATGCAGCGGGCCAGTGCATGGCCGTTTTCGCTGGTCGGGAAGTGAAACACTTCCGTGCCGCATGCCGCCGGACTGGCCGCTGCATTGCAGTGGATGGAGACGAAGATTTCTGCGCCGAAGTTCCAGGCCGCCTCGCAGCGCCAGGAGAGCCAGTCGTTGTCCACGTTGCCGGTGCGGGTGAGTAAAACCTTGTGGCCGAACTTCTCCAGCATCCTGCCAGTGATTTTGGCTATTTCCAGTGTGATTGCCGCTTCGGTCGCGCCACCGGCGCAGGCTCCCGGTTCAACAGGGCCGCTATGGCCCGGATCAATGCAGATTTTCATAAAACGCCTCCTTGCTTGGAAAGATGGGGAAGAGTGGTTATCTTCCAGATAGTTGTTCATCCATATAATTTCTCATGTAATCATCGAGCAGGTGTTTGATGTACTCGACGCCTTTCTCATAGACCCGAGTGACGGCCTTGACCCGCAGCGACCCGTCCGGAGCATAATAGTCCGCTTGGACGATATGGAAATAGCCCCGGTCTACATAGCGCTGCTTGGCGATATTGTCTGCCATCAGGATTCCCCGGTCCCGTAGGAACTTGATGAGGTTGTTCCGGCCATAGCCGCAGGTTTCCAGCATTTTGGCGGTTTCACCGAGAGAGAAGGAAGCGGTCGTGTCCGCCACCCGGTCGTAAAACTCGGCTTTGGGCGAGAGTTCAGCCACCACGCCGCGTAGCTGTTCACACTCGGTTTCGGCCTCGATAGCCAGGTTGAGCAGATCGCGGCGGCTGAACTGGAACAGCTTGCCCTTGGGGTTCGTGCCCTCCGTCATTTGATACCCGCCGGTCTTGCGAAGCGCGGGAATGACTTCGTGCGTGATCCAACGCCGAAATTCTTTGGCCTCGGGGCGACGGCTGCGCAGGATCAGGGAGTACAAACCGGGTTCGCTGACCACCTGCATGCCGCCGTTGTTCCGCCATGCCTCATTAGTAATGAGGCATCGTTCATCGTTGTCCAGATACGAAACTGCCTGACTTGGATTGGCAATGCCCAATACGCTGCAGACATCCAAAGCAGCGAACCAGGGTTCGCCGTCCAGGAGCAATGTTCGCACCTGTTTATTCTGATAGTGAAAAATTCTCTCGAGTGATTTCATGGGAACCTCCTTCATATCTCTTAAACTTCTTTCGATAATCGTTGTAAGGTGACCGATATTTTTTCATTCCGATTCATTTTCCAAGAATCGGGGAATATACTATAAATTGGTCGTGAATTTTCTCCGAAAGGATTTGACCACGAATCATGACACAGACAGAAATTTTGGACCGGATTGCCAGTCGCTGTTGTTCCAATGGCTTTCTCGAAATTTCAAAACCGATCACTTTTGGCAATGAAGGCCCATTCCTGTTTGCGCTTACCTCGTGGGATGAGAAGTTCTATATCTTTTGCTTCGAGATCAGCGACAGCACACGTTTTCTTGCAGACCCGACCGCAACTCCCAAGGCTTATGGCGATCCGGCCTTCTTCGAGCAGGTGGAAGAACATATGAACCTTGCACCGCTTCATGGCACGAACCAATACCATTCCATGATTTTGCACAAGGTATTACTCGATGAACCGGCTTGCAGGCAGGCGGTGCAGAATCTTTGGCAGACACACCCGAAAGAAGCCGCACGCATCCTGATGCTCTCCCCGGATGGGATCTGGTATACGGGACAGGATATCCGCTCGATGCCTGTACTTTTGTCATAAGGTTCCGCCACCGGTTCCCGCTCCGCGTCCCTCGCTCAGTAGGACTGCGCATGGTATAATATATTCATGAACCGTAATTATCTGCCAAGGGAGGCGAACATCCCATGAAAAAGCAAATCAAAACCCTGCCGGTGGCAGAAGCTGTTCGCCAGGCCCGTGCCGATCTGCATCTGGAGAATTCAGCCGTCCCGGAATGGGGCCGTCACATTTTCACCGCCGTGGAGACCTCTCAGCTTACCTTGGCGGAAGCCCACCGTGAAATCGACCAATTGGTCCGGCTGCGCATCGCCAAGCAATGAGCGAACTTTACGCTGCCTCCCCTGATCCTTACTGTTATCCAAACAGCAACGTCTTGCGCAATAATTTTGACATTCGCGATGAACAACTGCTGAAGGATGTCGATTCGTTATACAGCCAGAAACGTCTGACAGAACTCTATACTGACCATCCGGTGGCGGGACGATTTGGCTTTACGCACTTATCGCGCATCCACCGGTTTATTTTTCAGGACTTGTATCCTTGGGCCGGTCAGATTCGTACGGTTCGCATTCACAAAGACCAGACCACCTTTGCCTATCCGGAACACATCCATAGTGAAGCCACCCGAATCTTTGGCGAATTACGCCGGGATCAGTTTCTGCGCAAATTGTCTTCGCCGGATTTAACCGACCGATTGACCTGGTATGTCGCTGAATTGAACGTTCTCCATCCCTTCCGTGAAGGAAACGGGCGAGCGTTGCGGGCTTTCTTGCGCGCTCTGCTGTTGCAGCAGAATCGGTTGCTCCGTTTCGAACAGCTTGAACCGGAAGAGTGGCTGAAAGCTTCTATTGCGGCTTATGTCGGAGATCTTTCGAAAATGAATGCGCTCTTGTCGCGAATTATTGTACCGCTGAAGTAACTGTCACCGGCTCCGCGTCCCTCGTCCGGCCTGCAGCGCGCCACCGCCATTTCCCGGCGTGCTTCCGTTTGCCGGTCTTCGGGCCGTTCCGCTCCGCACGTCCCCGCGTGCCTGATCCGGCCTCCAGACCGCTGCGCGGTCTTCCGCTGCGACGGATGTCGGCCCGCTCGTGTTCCTGCCAGATTCCCCGAGCTGGTGCAGCCGCCGAACTCAGCCCATCGTTCGTGCATTCTCATCATCCAATCGCCAACTTTCGCGCCTGCGACACCTGTCGCCCGGCGCTTCTTTTTTGCAGCGGCACCATCAGCGCACCGCGCCTGCTGCCGATCCGGCCATGCGTCGCTCCCTGGAGCTGCCGGAAGTGTTTCTTGCCGAATTTCGCTTTCATGAAAATCCCTTCTTTCCGCCGTCATGCTCCGCTGCACCGCAGCTTCGCATCACGGCTCCTTAGTTTCACCGGTCCCTGACTGGCGTCGAGACGGGCGAACGTCGCCGCGTCTCCACGCCCTTTGACCGGCTGTTCTGCCTATTCTGTCGGCGTCAACCGCCCCGACTGCCTTCCTTGCCGGGGGCGGATCACGCCTCTTCATCGTTCATCACCATTTACTGCATAGGATGCAGCCACCGCGTCGCTGAGGCGTGCGGTCGCTGCCGCCGAACATATCGCCAGTCTCGTTATGCGCCGTCATGCTCCGATGCTTCGCATCCACGCATCGCGGCTTTTTACTAATCCATCCGTTACTCCTCCGGTCTGGCGCCGGTTTGCCTTGCGAGGCTTCACCCGCGCCAAAAGTTGCCGCCCGTGTTTCTGCCAATCCGGCCCTTCGGCGTCGCCGGCACGTCTTGACCCGTGGACACCTTCGTTGTCCACTCTCCGCCCCTTTCCCCCCACGCCCCTCTTTCCCCG
>CAZXCC010000143.1:0-7611 GCA_964638945.1 uncultured Veillonellaceae bacterium
TCGGGACGATGAATATTTTCTTTAAAATCAATGATGAATTGATTACCCCGGCTCTGAACGGCAGCATCCTTGGCGGCATTACGCGCCGCACAGTGCTCGAACTGGCGAAAGACTGGGGTATGAAGGCGACAGAACGCCATATTTCCATTGATGAAGTTTTTGCAGCCCATGAAAATGGGACACTGCAGGAAATTTTCGGTTCAGGCACCGCTGCTGTTATTTCTCCTGTTGGAGAGTTGTCCTGGAAAGGCAAAAAGATCATTATCAACAACAACAAAACCGGTCCGACATCGCAGCGACTTGTCGATGAGGTTACCGGCATGCAGTATGGGACGATAAAAGACAGCCGTGGCTGGGTGGATACAGTAACGAAGCTTTGATCGCGTCGGTTTTCAAGCCTCCCGCAGCTGCGGGAGGCTTTCATTATTCATGGTCATGGGGGAGGTTTTTGCCCGCCATGGCACGAATATATAAATATATTTAATCCATACCGATATTGATATGCAATGCAATGGGGTGTACAGACGATGGACCAGCAGCTGCGAAACATCATACCGCCGTTCGGACTGATAGACCTGCTTGATGTTCTGATTGTTGCTGTCGTTTTGTACAAACTTTACGGCATGATCAAAGATACCCGGGCGGTGACCCTGCTGAAGGGACTGCTTGTTATTCTCGTGGCGGCGCTGATCAGCAACTGGCTGCATCTGAATGCCCTATACTGGCTGCTCGGCAAAACGCTCACCGTTGTTGCAGTTGCGCTTCCTGTCGTGTTTCAGCCGGAACTGCGGCGTGCATTGGAGCATATAGGAAGAGGGAGACTGTTCAGCAAGCCCAGCCGCCTCAATGAAGAAGAAATGGGAAGCCTGTTTCGTGAAATTGCCAAAGCAGCGGCAACCCTGTCCAAGACAAAGACCGGCGCCCTGATAGTGATGGAAAGAGAAACCGGACTGAGTGACTATATGGAGAGCGGCATTCGCATCGACGGGCTTGTTTCCAGCGAATTGCTGCTGAATTGTTTTATTCCCAATACGCCGTTGCATGATGGCGCGATTATTCTGCGGGGAAATAGGATCATGGCTGCAGGATGCCTGCTGCCGCTGACGGAAAAATCCGATCTGGACAAGGAACTGGGAACACGGCACCGGGCTGCTCTTGGGTTGAGTGAGCAGGCAGATGCCGTCGTCATCATCGTAAGTGAAGAAACCGGACTGATTTCGCTGGCGATCGGCGGACATCTGGAGCGGCGTTTTGACATGGACACGCTGCAGGCAAGGCTGCGGTCGCTGGTTGCTGTCAAAGGCCAGGTCCTGAGCGATTACATAAACAATCGGAGGAATAACCGGCAATGAAATCTTTTTTGAGCCGGAACCTTACACCGAAGTTATTGGCAGTGCTTGTAGCTCTGACTGTATGGGTTTTTGTCATGAACGAACAGAATCCGACAGTGGAAGGCTCTTTCCAAGTCAGCCTGGCTCGGCAGAATCTCGCGGAAAATGTGATGGTGACGGATGCGCCGGACAGTGTCCGGGTGAAAATCCGTGGGCTTCGCAATGCGGTCGGAACTGCCGCCGGCAAAGATTTTAAGGCTGTGGTCGATTTGCAGGACCTCGGCGCCGGGCAGCACAGTCTGCCTGTTTCAGTGACTCTGCCGGGAGGATTCGAACTGGTGGAAGTATCCCCGGTCAAGGCGCTGGTGAAGCTGGAAGCAGTGCGCTCGAGACAGTTTGCCGTGGAGGTTCGCCTGACAGGCTCGCCGGCCGGTGAAATGGTTCTCGGCAAGACAACGGTTCAGCCTGCGACGGTGACGATTGCCGGTCCCCGCAGCATGGTGGAATCCGTCGACAAAGTAATCGCTCCTGTTGCGGTACGGAACGGAGTGCCTGATTTTTCTACGGAAAGCCGGTTGATTTTGCTTGGCGCTGATGGAAAAGAACTGAAAGGGTTACAGGCTGAGCCGGGCAAGGTGACGGTGTCGGGAACATTGCAACCGGGAACCGTGACACGGCTCATCGAAGTAAAAACCGTCCTGACCGGGAACCTCCCCGAAGGAATCCTGTTGCGGAAAGTGTTTACGGAACCTGCAAAAGTGGAGCTCAAGGGACCGAAAGAAATACTGGATAAAATGGATGCTGTTTTCACGGAGCCCATCTCCATGAACGGAATCACGAAAGATACAACCAAAGAAGTTGCCCTGCAACTGAAGGACGGAATCATTGTGGCGCGCAAGACTGTCATGGTCAGGATTACAGTGGGGCAGGGACGGTAATCGGATGAAGCGCGTCATGCCAATTACACTGCGTATTAATAATTTCAGGGTTTCCATCGACGATGAGCGCTCGTTGGAAACCCTGCTTGCTGTGCATTTTCAGCTGCCGCTTCAGCAACAGCGGCAGTTGAAGATTTTGCGAAAAGCTCTGGACGCCAGGCGGGACGACAGAATTTCTTTTGTTTACACACTGGAAATTACAATGACGGAAGTTGCCGATAAATGGACTGCACGCTGGGGAAGTGACAAAAATATTACCCTGGTGCCTCCTGAATCGGAAGAGGAACTGCAAAAAGGCTCCTGCCCGTTGCTTGAGCGTCCGGTGATCATCGGCTTTGGGCCGTCGGGAATGCTTGCGGCCCTGACGCTGGCGAAGAACGGCTATCGCCCGCTGGTGCTTGAGCGGGGCGCGGATGTGGAAAGGCGGCAGATTGCCGTACAACGCTTCTGGAACGAAGGCATATTGGACGAAAATTCCAACGTGCAATTCGGAGAAGGTGGTGCAGGAACCTTTTCTGACGGCAAATTGACTACACGCGTACATGACCGGCTCATGGGGCAGGTGCTGGATGCATTGATCGAAGCCGGTGCTCCGCCGGAAATAAAATATTGGTATAAACCTCATATCGGTACGGACCGCCTGCGGCAGGTCGTGAAAAATATTCGCGGACAGATTGAGAATGCCGGAGGCGAAGTGCGATTTCATCAGCAGGTGACGGATATTGAGGTTGCCGCCGGGAAGCTTGTCGGGGTTGTCGTCAATGGCGGCACTGTGATTCCTTGTTCTCTGGCGTTGTTCGGAATCGGGCACAGTGCCAGGGATACCTATCAAATGCTATATGACCGGGGTGTCGCGATGGAGGCCAAAGCTTTCGCGATCGGAGTGCGAATCGAACACCCCCAGGAATTGATTGACCGTTCGCAGTATGGCAGGGCTGTGGGGCATCCGAAACTCGGATCAGCCGATTATGCCCTTGTGTACCACGACAAAACTACAGATAGAACCGCTTACTCCTTCTGCATGTGTCCAGGCGGCATGGTCATTGGCGCAGCATCAGAAAACGGCGGTGTCGTGGTCAATGGCATGAGCCATTACAACCGCGGTTCCGGCGCTGCCAACAGCGCTTTGGCCGTGAATGTCAATCCGGCTGATTACGGCGGGGGAGTGCTGGATGGAATCAAATTTCAACGGGAGTATGAACGCAAAGCCTTTGAACTGGCAGGAAGCTCCTGGTATGCTCCGGTACAGTCAGTTGGCGGCTTTTTGACAGGAAAGTCAGGCGGCAGAGATTTTCTGGTCCGCCCCAGTTATGCACCCGGCACAAAAAGCGTGAACCTGGATGACTGCCTGCCGGAATTTGTAACAGGAACCCTGAGACGGGCCTTGCCGGATTTCGGCCGCAAAATCAAAGGGTTCGACAATCCGGCCGCAGTCATGACCGGGGTGGAAACCAGAACTTCTTCCCCTTTGCGCATTCTGCGCGGCGCGGATCGAATCTCGCCCACGGTGGCCGGTTTTTATCCGATGGGGGAAGGGGCAGGCTACGCAGGAGGCATCATGAGTGCGGCTTTGGACGGGATGAACACTGCTTTGGCAGTCATGCGGGAATATAGCGCCGATTACTAAAAGACAAATGAGTTGGAGGAATTATCGTGGCAAGATTGTTTGGAACTGACGGAGTTCGGGGAGTTGCCAATTCGGAACTGATGCCTGAACTTGCATTTCGGCTTGGCTGGGCGGCCGCATATTATTTCGGCAGAGAGCATGATTCACCGGCTTTTTTGATTGGTCGCGACACCAGGGTATCCGGACAGATGCTGGAAGCGGCTCTTTGCGCCGGGATTTGCGCGGCCGGCGGCAATGCAGTCGTGCTGGGTGTGATTCCGACGCCGGGTGTTGCCTGGCTTACGCGTACGCAGAAGGCAGCTGCCGGGATTGTCATATCCGCTTCGCATAACCCGTTCGTGGACAACGGAATCAAGTTTTTCAGCGGGTCAGGATATAAGCTGCCTGATGCGGTGGAAGATGAAATCGAAGAGATTGTGACCCGCAAGATGGATCTATTGCCGCGTCCTACCGGAAAGGCTGTTGGTTCCATTTCTTACCGGCATGAGCTGATTGGGGAATATCTCGATTTTTTGTGCGATACGGTGCAGGAAAACCTGAAAGGGTTGCGTGTGGTCATTGATTGTGCAAACGGTGCTGCTTTCGAGGCCGCACCGGCGGTGTTGTCCCGCCTGGGACTGGATCTCCGGGTGTTCCATGCAGCTCCGGATGGCATAAACATTAATGACAATTGTGGTTCAACGCACATGAAATCCCTGCAGGATGCCGTGGTGAGCGAAAAGGCGGATCTGGGCCTGGCATTTGACGGAGATGCGGACCGCTGTCTTGCGGTGGACGAAAAAGGGCAGATTATCGATGGCGACCAGATCATGGTCATTCTGGCGCATGAGCTGATGCGCCGCAAGTTATTGCGGCAGAATACCCTGGTGACGACAGTGATGAGCAATATCGGACTGCATCAGGCTATGCGCCGTGCAGGCGGACAGGTGGTCGTCACGGCTGTCGGCGACCGGTATGTTTTGGAAGCCATGCAAAAACAGAATCTTTCCCTGGGCGGGGAGCAATCGGGGCATATTATTTTCGGGGAATACAGCACTACCGGCGATGGTCTCATGACGGGCCTGCAGCTTCTTTCGGCATTGAAACGGAGCGGGGCCTCACTGTCGCAGCTGGGCAATCTTATGACACGGTTTCCCCAGGTGCTCGTCAATGTGCGGGTCGGAAGCAAGGCGGGCTGGGAAGGAAATGCGAAGATTGCATCTGCAATCCGTGATGCCGAGGCACATCTGGGAGAAGACGGCAGGGTATTGGTTCGTGCCTCGGGAACGGAGCCGTTAATCCGGGTCATGGCGGAAGGACCGGAACTGGCGGAACTGGAAAGATTGGCAGCGGATGTGGCGGCAATCATCCGGGCCGAATTAAATTGACCCAGCCCGTTATATTCGATACAATAAAATGAAATCTGTTTCTGGAGATCTTTCAATTTGCCATGGAAGGAGAAGGAGAGAACAGGCGCGGAAGATTTCCCGGATCATATAGCGCTGGCGCTTGCCGTCAGGCAAGTGGACGAGGTGGAGGTTTATCGAGTTTTCAGCGGATGCCTCCCGGCCTTGCTGCGGTCGCAGCAACCGACAAAACCGTTGGGTGACCGGCGGGACAAAACGGTTGCAGCAGGAATTTCGGAGAATCATATCATGAATAATTGGAGGAAAAATATAGATGTGTGGTATCGTTGGCTATGTTGGACCGAAACAAGCCGCGCCATTTCTGATCGAGGGCCTGCGAAAACTGGAGTATCGCGGATATGATTCAGCGGGTATTGCCGTATTCAACGGCAAGGAGCTGATCGTAGAAAAATGTGTGGGACGTCTTGGCAGCCTGGAAAAAAAGATTGAAAATCAGCTGCCGCAAGGACACATCGGGATCGGCCACACAAGGTGGGCGACTCACGGCCGCCCCTCCGACACCAATTCGCATCCCCACACGGACTGTCATGGAGACTTTGTTGTCGTGCACAACGGGATTATCGAGAACTACCTGCATATCAAGGAACGCCTGCTGAAAAAGGGGCATATGTTTGCCTCTGAGACGGATACCGAAGTCGTGGCGCATTTGCTGGAGGAATACTACCAGGGCGATTTTGTCGAAGCAGTAAAGAAAGTGCTTGCAGAAATCGAAGGTTCATACTCGCTGGTTTTTCTGTCGAAACGTGAACCGGATAAAATTATCTGCACCAAACAGGATAATCCTCTGGTTATCGGTCTGGGCGAAGGCGAAAACTTCGTCGCTTCAGATATTCCGGCAATTATCAACCGCACGCGCAGGACTTTCATCCTCAGTGATGGAGAGATGGCTGTCGTAACCAAGGATTCGGTCTGGGTGACCAACCGGCTGGGCGTTCCCGTTTCCAAGAAGGTGTTCGAAGTGAACTGGGATGCGGAAGCTGCGGAGAAGGGCGGATATGAGCATTTCATGCTCAAGGAGATCGTTGAACAGCCCAAAGCATTCCGTGATACCATGACGGCCCGGGTGGCGAAAGATTCAAATCAAATTACCTTTGACGAGCTCAAATGGACCCGGGAAGATGTCGGCGCAATCAAAAAAATCATGATCACGGCATGCGGAACTGCGTATCATGCCGGTATCGTCGGCAAATATTACATCGAACAGCTCGCCCGTCTGCCGGTTGAAGTGGATATCGCTTCCGAATTCCGCTACCGGAATCCATTGGTGGATTCCAGCACACTGGTAATCGTAATCAGCCAGTCCGGTGAAACAAGTGATTCTCTCGCGGCTCTCAAAGAAGCAAAGCGACTGGGGGCCAGGACGCTGGCGGTGACCAATGTCGTAGGGTCTTCCATTGCGCGTGAAGCGGATCAGGTCGTTTATACCTGGGCCGGCCCGGAGATTGCTGTCGCTTCCACCAAAGCCTACACGACACAGCTGGTGACCATGCTGATGCTGGCGCTTTATCTGGCTTCCCTGCGCGAAAGCCTGCGCGAAGACAGATTGCGAAGCATTATTGAGGAACTGAGGGCACTGCCGGGCAAAGCCCAAACCTTCCTCTCCAATGGCAAATCGGTAAAAACCTTTGCTGAACTGTATGGGTTCAATGAAGACGTGTTTTTTATCGGAAGGTCTCTTGACTATGCGGTGGCGCTGGAAGGCGCGCTCAAGCTGAAAGAGATTTCCTATATCCATGCGGAAGCCTACGCTGCCGGAGAGCTGAAGCACGGAACGCTGGCGCTGATTATCGAAGGGGTTCCTGTCATCGCATTGGCAACGCAGCGGGATGTGTACGAGAAAACATTGAGCAACATCAAGGAAGTAAAAGCGAGGGACGCGGTGGTCATCGGCTTGGCCATGGAGGGAGATGACCAGATTGATAAATACGTCGATCACACCATCTTCATTCCGGCGACAGATAAATACATCGCGCCGATACTGGCTGTAATTCCGCTGCAGCTTCTGGCCTATTACGCTGCAGTGACTCGCGGCTGCGACGTGGACAAGCCCCGCAATCTGGCCAAAAGCGTGACCGTCGAGTAAGGTCGTTGCGAAGGGTAAAACTGAATACCTTATCCGAGTTCATAAACCACTCTTCGGAGTGGTTTTTTTTAGTCTATTAGAAAGGTTAACTTTCTGAGACATAAGAAACCCACGATTTCCGTCGTCGCCAGAGGCTCGGCGCAAGTCGGGCTTTCTTATATAGGGGGATAGACAAAGAGGCATAAGGGATTTATAATATAAAACATCCCTGCCCGGGTAGGGGGGG
>CAZXCC010000144.1:0-7598 GCA_964638945.1 uncultured Veillonellaceae bacterium
GGGATTTTTCGGCATCTCATCGTTGGCTGCCTGATGGTATATTTTCTATCCATGATGATTGCGATTTTGATTTTGGAAAATAGTCTGCTGACAATGCCCTTGGCAGCCATGACAGTGATGTTCTACGGAGTGGCAATTATATATCTTGCCGGTGTTCTCAGGAGAATTTACGGTATGTATCCGGAAGCGGAAAAATACCACGATAGTGATGTCGGAATTTCTACAGAGCAGCTGATGCTGCTGTTGATGGCTGTTTTTATGGTGATTCTCGGCATCCTGCTCATTCCTGTTAACCTGGGTATGCTTCCTTTTTCGGGAAGTGCGCAGTTGGGACTCTTGATGGTGATGTTTGCAATACAGATGCTGGCTTCCGGCAGCACACCGATCGGAGCGTTTTCCCGTTCATGGCTGATGGTCCTTCTTGGTCTTGTCTTTGCGGCAATGGGAATTGTATCCTGTATGATACCGGGAGTTCTGGTTTCGTTTCTCACGGTTTTCGTCGGAATTCTGAATATCCTTGGAGGGATTATTCCGCTGGCAAAAAGATTTGTTCCCCGCAAGATCGGAAAGGAACAAAAGCAGGGGGAGATTCCGCCCATATTAAAGAAGCTCTTTGCGACACAGGTGGGACTGAACCTGCTGGGAATCCTATTTGGCGTATCCATGTTAGTATCGTGGCTTCTTCCCGGAGTAGTCATCGGGTTGATTTTGGCCGGCAACGGATGCGTTCTTTTCTACTTGCTGCACATTCTGATTGATTTGGAAAAAATGCGGTGTGATGCGATAAAATAGTCTGTATGCTGATAGAACGAGCAGTGGGCTGCATGCGGGAGGGAAAAAGATGAAAATTCATTTGAATGCAAAGGATGCACTGATCGTAGTCGATGTTCAGGCCGATTTTTTGCCTGGTGGAGCTTTGGCAATTGCTGGCGCGGATAAGGTGATTTCTCCCCTGAATCACTATATCAAGAATTTTTCCAAGGCAGGATTACCGATATTTTTTACACGTGACTGGCATCCGGAAAAACACCTTTCTTTCAGGGAGAATGGCGGTGCATGGCCGCGCCACTGTGAAGCAGACACTCCTGGAGCATTGTTCCCTCAGGAATTGTATTTGCCGACTGAAAATAAATTTATCGTTTCGAAGGGGGTGAAACAGGAGTTTGATGCGTATTCAGGTTTTCAGGACACTGTTTTGTCGGCCCTGTTGCAGGAAAGAGGAATTCGGCGGGTTTTTATCGGTGGTCTTGCAACGGAATACTGTGTGAAAAACACTGTGATGGGTGCGTTGAACCTGGGGTATGCAACGATTCTGCTATCAGATGCAATTCAAGGTGTCGGCCTGCATCCGGGAGATTGCGAAAAAGCCCTGGAACAAATGTTAGACGGGGGTGCAGTTGCCGTCACGATCTCTGAGTGTATTGTACGGGAAGGAAAACCAACCGGTTCAAGTGAAACTATGAAGGATTAAAACGATCAATGGGAAATATTACACCATAAAGAGAAAACAAAAGAGTAACGTAATGTGAAAAGGAGAGGATGAATATGGTTAAAAAGATAGCCCTGCTTGGAATAATCCTCTGTTTGACTTTGGGAAGTTCAATGGCTCAAGCGGCGCCGGATTCGCTTTTTCACTGGTCCCAAACCCCAACAACCCTGACCTTCTATGGGCAGTCCACTTTTGTTTTGACGCATGGAGACACAAAAATGATCATTGATCCCTGGTTGAACGGGAGTCCATGGAAAGTCGCAACTGCAGATGAGATTGATGTGCAGTATATCCTGATATCTCATGCTCATGGCGATCACATCGGCGATGCGGCATCGATCGCCAGGCGAACCGGCGCCAAAGTAGTATCAACTTCGGAAATAACCAGGATGCTGGGTGAACAAGGGGTTGGCAATTTACAGCCGATGAGTATTGGCGGCAAAAGAAGTTTTGAATTCGGATCGGTGAAGCTGACCAATGCTGTGCATGGTTCGGGTGTGGCCGGTGGGCAGGCTGCCGGTTTTATCATCACTTTCTTTGGGAAAGTGATATATTTTGCCGGAGACACTGCTCTTTTCGGTGATATGGCCTATATTGGCAAAGCAAATTTGGATTACGCGCTTTTGCCGATCGGCGACAATTACACAATGGGCCTTGAGGATGCAACGGAAGCAGTCAGGCTTCTTCATCCCAAGAACGTTATCCCGATGCATTACAACTCAAACCCGTTTATTAAACAAAATCCGGATGAGTTTAAAAAGATGGTGGAAAGCCGTTTTGGAACCTCGGTTCTTATTATGAAGCCGGGAGAGATGATCACCCTGTAAGCAAAGAAGATATTGAACCCCTTGTTTTTTGCGCGGAAGAGTTCTGCAATTTTGCTAAAATAGCGATAGCAGGCAAGGAGGAAAGGAGAAGATGAAGGAAGCAATTCTGTATCAAAAAATGGATTCGGACGGAGTACGATGCGCCGCATGCAACCACCGGTGTATTATTGCATCGGGTTCAAGAGGGATTTGCAGTGTTCGCGAAAACATTCGCGGAACTTTGTATTCGTTGAACTATGGCAAAACGATTGCCGCTCATATCGATCCCATCGAAAAAAAACCGCTATACCATTTTTTGCCGGGGACAATGATTTATTCTTTTGCTGCCGTCGGATGCAACTTGCGCTGCTTATGGTGTCAGAATTGGGAGATATCGCAAAGCCCCAAGCCAAACAAACCTATTCAGGGTTCGGATATTTCTCCGGAAGAGCATGTAAAACAAGCCATTGCCTATGAATGTCCCTCCATTGCCTATACGTATTCTGAACCGACAATTTACGTGGAGTATGCGCTGGATACCATGAAGCTGGCAAGAAAAAAAGGTCTGAAAAATGTCTGGGTGACCAACGGATACATGTCACAGGAAACTCTGGACACGATCATCCCGTACCTGGACGCGGCAAATGTGGATTTTAAGGGGCCTAACGATGGTGTTTATGAGAAATATTGCGGTGGGAAGGCAGAACCTGTCATGGAAAATCTGAAAATCCTTCATGAAGCGGGAGTACATTTGGAAGTTACGACTCTCTTGATCCCGGCAGTAAATGATAAAATCCAGCAGCTGGAGCAAGTTGCAACGTTCATTGCGGAAGAAATCAGCAAAGATATTCCATGGCATGTAAGCCGGTTTTTTCCTGCGTGGAAAATGATGGATTCCCCGATCACTCCGGTAAAAACTTTGGAGATGGCCAGAACAGTGGGGAAAAATGCCGGGCTGAAATTTGTGCATGTCGGCAATGTGTAAAAGGAGGGTCATTGCATGCGAAAAACCGGGGAAAATTTAGCGGATGAAAAAGCGCCGGCTATAATGATACGGAACTATCACGCCGGTGATGCAGGTTATATTGTATATCGGCACAGTGTTTTATATGAAAAGGAATATGGGTTGGAGCCGATATTTGAAAAATATGTTATGGCAGGATTGTTAAAGTATCTTGAAAATCCAACAAGCGGCGAAATATGGGTCGCTGAGTCGGATGGCAGAATCGGCGGTTTCATCGCCATTATCGGTGTGGATGATAAGACCGCACAATTGCGGTGGTTTTTAATTGAACCGGAATTCCGGGGAATAGGACTGGGGCATCAATTAGTATCGGAAGCGATGCAGTATTGCCGCAAGAAAAAGTTTGAAAAAGTCTTTCTCTGGACTTTTAAGGGATTGGATGCCGCCCGTCATTTATACAGCAATGAGGGCTTTGTCCAGACGGAAGAAGTGCCGAATGATACCTGGAAGAAAGGTCTGGTCGAGGAACGCTGGGAGCTGTCGCTTGCCGAACCTTCATAGAGTGGCGTGTATCGGATAAGAGCATTTTAGAAGCAGGCGGGACTGTGTTGTTGCATAGTCCTGTTTTGCTTTTTATTGCTGATTCCGAAACGAAAAACGGTTTCGGGTGTATAATGTGTAAACAGTTCAAAATGAATGGGGAAACATTATAGTGGAAAAAGAAAACCAATTGGAGTGCGGGAAAATTTCTCGTTTGTTATGGAAATTTTCCATTCCGGCAGTGACAGGTATGCTTGTAAGCTCATTGTACAATGTCGTGGACAGTATCTTTGTGGGACGTGGTGTTGGGGAGATTGCACTGACCGCGGTAACGATTGCTTTTCCAATCATGACGGTTCTGATGGCAGTTGGAATGCTTGTCGGACTCGGTGCTGCAACCGTGGTTTCAATCAGTTTGGGTGAGAAAAATCAGGCGCGTGCTGAACTGACACTCGGGAATGCCTTTACGATGATGGTAGTGTTTGTATTGGCAACCACGGGAGTTGCACTCTGGAATCTGGATTGGCTATTGGTCGGCATCCTGGGGGCGACTCCCGAAGTACTGCCGTATGCCCGTGATTTTACCGCAATCATTCTAGCTGGAAGCATATTTTTGCATGTCGGATTCGGTTTGAACAATATCATCAGGGCCCAGGGCGATCCCAAAACGGCGCTGGCAACGCAGATTATCGCTGCAGCAGTCAATGCCGTCCTGAATTATGTTTTCATCTTTATCTTTGATATGGGAATCAAGGGCGCGGCTTTTGCCACGATTACAGCCCAGGCGATGGCGGCAATATGGGTAGTGGTTCATTTTGTCCGCGGCACGGGGCTGCTGCGTTTGCGAATGAAAAGCATGGTGTTGAACGGCAAGATCGTAGGAGAAATTTGCAAGATAGGGATAGCTCCTTTTTTAATGCAAGTTGGCGCAAGTGTGGTCATGGTATTGTTGAACCTTAGAATCATGGCATTTGGCGGAAACAGCGCGGTTGCCGCGTTTGGCATTATCAACAGGGTGCTGATGCTGGTAGTCATGCCGGCGGCTGGAATTAGTCAGGGTGCACAGCCCATCATCGGCTATAATTATGGAGCCAGACAGTTTCCGAGAGTCATCGCCACGCTCAAACTTGCATTGTTGGCCTCGACCTTTCTCTGTCTGGGCGGTTTCCTGGGGGTGGAGCTTTTTTCAGAACAGATCGTAAGAATGTTCAATGATGAACCTCAATTAGTTGAAACCGGCTCGATGGGAATGCAGGTCTTTTTGATGATGTTGCCGCTTATCGGGTTTCAGGTGGTTGGCGCCAACTATTTTCAGGCAATCGGGAAAGCCTATTATTCCATTGCTTTTAATGTCTTGCGTCAGGTGATCGTGCTAATTCCCATGGTTTTTCTTTTGTCGCATTATTTTGGCCTTATGGGAGTGTGGGTGGCCGGTCCTGTTTCTGATGTTGCCGCCGCCTTCTTGACAGGGGCATGCCTTTACTGGGATATTCGGCAGGATAAAAAGAAATTTGGCTTGATTTCATTCGGATAAAACCTCCATAAGCAGGATTGACTGAAGAATTCAAGAAAATATGAATCAGAGACGGGGAACCGGATTTCATTTGTCTCACGTGGAGGTGTCATATGTTTGCAAAAAGGATGACCAAGATGATCGTGATGGCTTTTTTGCTGGCAGGAATCGTTTTTGCCGCGGCATTTGCGGCCGGCTGGGACGCAAATGCCTTCAACGCGATTCGCGCAGGGGATGTAGAGACTCTGAAAGCTGCGCTTGCTGCAGGGCTGAATCCGGATGGGAACAACGGAAATGGAATTCCGCTGGCTGAGGCGGTGAATTATGGACAACTTGAAATTGTAAAACTTCTTGTGGCGAAGGGAGCCAACGTAAACCTTCAGGTTCAAGGGTTGACTCCAGCTGCGGCTGCGGCACAACGCGGACAAGTGATCATGGTCGATTTCTTGCTGGATAATAATGCGGATAAGATCAGCAAAGAGCAAGTTTTGGCAATCTTGGCAGGCAAAGGTGATGTGCAGCGGGTGGAAAAATTGCTTGCCATGGGCGTGAGCATTGAGGGGGCGGATCCGGAAGGCACGGGATTGATGCATGCCGCGGAGTCAGGCAAACTGGAAATGGTAAAATTGTTTTTGTCCCGCGGAGCGAATCCGAATGCCGACAGTACCGGAATCGGCATTTCCGGAAAGAAAACGATTCTGATGGCAGCGCTTGCATATCCGGAAATTGTACGTATGCTTATTGATAAAGGTGCAAAGGTCAATATAAGCGGTGGACGTGCTTCAACCAGCATTGTGGGCATGGCAGCCGCAAAGGCGCCGCTGGAAACCGTGCAGATGCTTGTGGAAGCAGGTGCTGATGTAAATATTCCGGATAAAAGAGGAATTACGCCATTGAGGCAGGCTTTGGACGCGGGCAGGACAGAAGTGGCCGATTACCTGCGGAGCGTTGGAGGACACTGATACGCCGCAGGAAGTCATATTGCGAAAGAAATAAAATAGTGATAAAGTAAATAGGTGAAATTGAATAAACTAATGCCCGGATTGGTGAAAAATGTTCGAACATGTCAGTAGTGTGGGTATGGCAGCCATGTTGTTGGCACTGACCCGTACCATGCAGGATGAAGATGCTGTGAAAAAGACGCTGGCAGCTCAAGGGTTCCGGTTTGTAGTGACCGAGGTAGGCGGCACGTCTGCTAATTCGGATTTTCAGACCAAAACGACAAAAGCTGTGATCGGCGCCTGCATGAATACGGGATTGATTGCAAAATCACCGGTCAATTATCATGCTCTATTGCATGCGACGGATGAAGCAAAACGCGGGATTATGGTCAATGTGGCGAGCAGTACGAGCGTGGCGGTAAAAATCGCCGTGGTGCGGGATGATAGATGGGTGGCGGTAGCTTTGTTCGGTGAATCTGCACTGCATCCATTGACAAATCATGAACGTGCCGGCCTCGGCATTATGCATCTGGGACCCGACTGAAAGCAACCAGCGAGCAGTGTATGAGTGTGATGAGTAGAGATTTTGGTTGCGCTGTATCTGGGAAGAAACATAGTTGATCAAAAATATATATTTGAGTGATGGAGAGACAGAGCGGAAGATTGTTTCCATACTGTCTTTTTTTCTTTTTCGGCAAATTTTCACAAAAATCGGGGAAAAAAGGGGGATTTTTGCCAATATACGCCGAAAACAATGTACAGGTCAGTTCAGGGTGAATACTTGCTAAAAAATATGAATAATGAAAAGGAGAGATTACGAAATGAAACCTTTGGCAGGATTGCGGGTACTGGATTTGAGCAGGGTGCTTGCAGGACCTTATTGCACCATGATGCTGGCCGACTATGGCGCTGACATTGTCAAAATTGAACCACCGGGAGTCGGAGACGATTCTCGCGCTTTTGGTCCGTTCGTCGGCAAGGAAAGCGCATATTTCATGAGTCTCAACCGCAATAAACGTTCGATTACTCTTAATTTTAAGCAAGAAGAGGAAATCGACGTATTTCGTGAAATGGTCAAACATGCGGATGTTGTCGTCGAAAACTACCGTCCCGGTACAATGGAGAAGTTTGGTATCGGATATGATGAACTGAAAAAAATCAACCCCAAAATCATTTATGCTGCTTGCTCCGGTTTTGGCCACAGCGGACCGTACCAGTTCAAACCGGCTTATGATATCATTGTGCAAGCCATGGGCGGAATCATGAGCGTGACTGGATCGGAGGGCGGAGAGCCGACACGTGTCGGAGCTTCGGTGGGCGACATCATTGCCGGTATGTTTACCGC
>CAZXCC010000145.1:0-7579 GCA_964638945.1 uncultured Veillonellaceae bacterium
GGGCAAAACGAAGCACTTCCTCGAGCAAACCCACCAGTTCACTTTCGCCGGCCGCATCCAGTCGCACCTGTGCTTCAACAATAGCGCAATCGAACTGATCCATCTGTCCTCGCCATGCAATGACTGGATGAGTTTTGGCTACCAGCTGCATACCATGCAAGTGCGTCATATGTTCGGGTTTCTCCGAACCACTTTTTCGCGCCTGTACCGGAGGATGCGCCGTAGACATGGCATTCAGCCCAATATCTACCGTTACACCGTCTTCCAGACATAGCTGAATGTTGTGGTCGCGCAAAAAATCCCGCGCTGACGGAGTCAACACGCTGCCGGCCGGAACCGTGATTTTTGCTGGCTTGTCCTTGTGCCAGAGGCATCGGAGTTGAGACTCTGTGAGAATCAAAGTTTGCTCCCGAATTCCTTATTGTCGCCCACGGGGAGGATGCACTCGACATCGCCGTGAGGCCGCGGAATCACATGAATGCTCACTACTTCTCCAACACGTTGGGCCGCTGCGCTGCCAACGTCGACCGACGCTTTGACGGCACCGACGTCACCCCGGACCATCACTGCGACATAACCCCCTGAAACATGCTCTTTGCCGCACAGCGTAACATTCGCCGCTTTCAGCATCTGGTCCGCCGCTTCAATGGCCGGAATCAGCCCCTTGGTTTCAATCATCCCCAACGCTATAACACTGCGATCTGCTGCCATTTTTTTATTCCTCCCTTATTTTTCAAAGCTCTGAATTTTTCATCCGTCCCTTTTAACAGCGGGATGCCTTTATCGCCCGCATTACTTCTTCCACAACAGCCTGTACCAGGCGGGAATCTACTTCTGAAGATTCTTTTTCCGGCCGGCTCAGAGTTCGTGCCGTTTCCTGAGGAAGGACCGCCGGTCCCTCCGGGAAACCCATGTGCCAGGCCACCCTCTTGGTATTGATCAGGTGCATGGGCGTCACGTTTTCCGATACGCTGGAGCCTCCCCAAGTACCACATCCCAGCGTAAAGGAAGGTGATAAGGAAGTAGTGGCGCCGACTCCGCCGAGTGCGGCCGGAGTGTTTACCAGTATCCTAAAAATGGGTTTCTTCAAGGCAAATTCCTGAATAATGGCTTCATCGTTGCTGTGAATAGCCAGACTGTGGCCGATTCCACCCAGTGCCAAAAGCTGCAAGCAGCGTTCACAGCCTTCGTGCCAGTCACTGACCCTATAAAAGGCCAGCACCGTGGTCAATTTTTCATAGGACAGCGGCCACTGCGGTCCGACACCGTCCAATGGAGCCACAAGGCATTTTGCATGCGCCGGAACATGAATTCCTGCCATTTGTGCGATAAACTGCGGATCTTTGCCGACGACCCGGGGATTGACCCCGTGATTGGGCAGCATCACAACCGCCGACACTTTGGCGACTTCGTCCGGTTCCAGAAAATGCGCTCCCTGCCGCTTAAGATGTCCGATGAGTTCTTCGGCAATGCAGGACTCAGCCACGATGGATTGCTCGGATGCGCAGATTGTGCCGTTATCAAAGGTTTTTCCCGTGATGATGGCTTCCGCGGCTTTGCCCAGGTTCGCCGACCTTTCTACAAAAGCCGGTACATTGCCCGGACCGACACCCAGCGCCGGTTTGCCGCTGCTGTAAGCTGCCCTTACCAGTGCACTGCCGCCGGTGGCCAGAATCACAGACGTAATCGGATTCTTCATCAATTCCTGTGTCGCTTCCAGCGACACGTTGGTAAGACAGCTGATCACGCCTTCCGGAGCACCGGCTGCCACCGCTGCCTGGTTCATGATGCGGGCTGCTTCTGAGGTGCAGCGCACTGCAGACGGATGGGGCGAAAAAACGATTGCGTTTCGCGCCTTGAGTGCGATCAGCGATTTGTAAATTACCGTGGATGTCGGATTCGTTGTGGGAACGATCCCGGCGATAACACCGACCGGTTCGGCAATCTCCCAGATCTTTGCCGCCGGATCTTTGCGGACGATCCCCACGGTTTTCATATCCTTGATAAAATCATACACATGCCGCGATGCAAAATAGTTCTTGAAACATTTGTCTTCATAACGGCCCATCCCGGTCTCCTGCACCGCCATGGCCGCCAGTCGGCATGATTCAGCTTCTCCGGCTTCCTTCATCGCCTTGACGATGACATCCACCTTTTCCCGGGAATACTCTTTCAATTTTTCCTGTGCACCCCGGGCAGCCTTCAAACAGTTTCGCGCTTCTTGCAACGAAGCCAGATCACGGTCCAGTTCCATCCGTGCCCGCCTCTCCTTCTTGATCGATACGAAAGTATAAATTGTTTCTTATCGACATAAGTGCAACCGTGGCTCTCGCTGTCGCCAAAGGCTCGGCAAAAGCCGGTTTTGCTAATCAGTCTCAGAGTTTTATCGCCTGTGATGCAACATCGCATACTGCCCTTTGGAATGCTTCACAGGCAGCCCTGCAGGCGCTCTGCGTACCTGTCAGCAATGCGCCACCAAAGTTTGTTTCAGTCGGAGGCCCGTAAAATGTTTTCATTTCCACTTCAGCCGCCTTCAATGCCGCATCAATCCCGTAAATGGCTTCCAACGGCGTCGCGATAAGGTACGCCAGCGGATCTCCTTCAGGAATTCCGGCAATTTTGGACAGATAGCTTCCGGTGCGGGAAATCGTATGGGAAAACCAGGCGGTCGATCCTCCGTCGCAGGTATAAAAGAATGCTTCCGTCTCCAGATAGGAGATACAGGCATCAATGCCTGCCCTGACTTCCGCCGGTGTTGGACCCGCCAATACACCGATAATTTCGCCCGAACGCGGCCCGGAGGCATGCGCCGAACCGGCATAAAAGCTTTTGGCGTATACTACTTCCACTTCGGCTTTTTTTGTTGCATCATCCAGTGCCGTATATGTAGCATCATCAATCGTACAAGTAATCATTCCAATGGACCGTTGCTGCGGTGTAAGCGAAAGATGACCCATGAGGTCTGCCGCCACATTGGGAATCATGCGCACCGCCAAAACTGTCGGTTTAATCGGTTCTATCACGTTGACCCCTCCTCTAATGCATATTTACGCCGGAAGCTTTCGCGTCTAGAATTTTCTTGAGCAATGTGGCCAAATGGGCGCCGGCTTCCGCTGCCGGTATGCCGCCCTTGTGAATATTGCTGATGACCGTCCGTTCACTTTCGACCATTCCTGCCCGCGGATTATATCCCATATATGCGCTCATACTTTCGGCAGTGCCCAGACCGGGCCGTTCTCCCAAAAGGACGATAGCCGCCTCCGGTTTCAGTTCTTCTCCGATCGCATCCATGATAGCCACCCTGGCATATTGAACAAAGATGGGAGTGCCAACATCGATACCAAGACTCTCCAGCCCCTGCAGCATCGCAGGCAGCAAGTTGGGAATATTGGCTTCCACGGCTTTGCTTGATAACCCGTCAGCGATGATTACCTGCAGTTTTGCCCCTTTACGGCATTTTTGCCGGATCATCTCCAGATTGACTTCATCCAGCTTGCGACCCAGATCAGGCCGCGTCAGATATTCATCTTTGCTGGAGCACAGCGTTTTGACGCAAACCATGTTGTACTTGGCGGGAAACTCCGCCGGCACTTCACCCAGCACCGAATCCTGCGCCACTGCATGATCAGCGCGAAAGCGCAGCCACGTGTCGGTCAGGGGACGTGTCCCGCTGCGCCAGACCCCGATCCGCCCCGGAGTTGACAGCTTCATCTCCTCGTAAAGAGCGCGATTCACCGGATGCGGCACCTGCAGATATCTCTGCAGGTCGACTTTTGCCAGATCGTTGCTGTCATCGCAAGAGGATGCATCTTCGCTCTGAGACGCCCGCAATCCATCCTGCCCTGAAGTCGGACGCGAATTTTTTCCCATCTCAGTGAGCACCTGTTCCACGATCAGGCGGATATTATCTTCCAAAGCCATGGTCTTTCCTCCTCACCTGGTGAAGATGGTGGCATCGCCGGCGCGTTCCGTCAGTCTGCCATCCTGCATAATCCCCATCTTCTCGAGCCAACGCTCAAAGTCCGGTAAAGGCCGGAGTTTGAACACATCGCGCAATGTGGGGATGTCGTGGTAACTGGTGCACTGGTAGTTCAGCATGACGTCATCGCCCATGGGTATGCCCATGAAATACGTACATCCTGCAGCAGTCAACAGCACCGCCAGATTTTCGATATCATTCTGATCGGCTTTCATGTGGTTGGTATAGCAGGCATCCACACCCATCGGCAAGCCGGTCAGTTTGCCCATGAAATGGTCCTCCAGCCCCGCCCGGGTCACCTGCCTCGTATCGTAGAGATACTCGGGACCGATAAAGCCGACAACCGTATTGACAAGAAACGGTTTGAAGTGGCGCGCCAGCCCATAGCAGCGAGCTTCCAGAGTCACCTGATCCGCTCCGTTGTGCGCCTCGGCAGAAAGTTCCGAACCCTGTCCCGTTTCGAAGTACATGATGTTGGGCCCAGTAGCGCACCCCTCCTTGAGACCTGCCGCGTAGGCTTCCTCCAGAATCGCCGCGTTGATGCCGAACGCCTTGTTTCCGGCCTCGGTACCGGCAACTGATTGGAACAGCAGATGAACAGGGGCCCCCTTCTGCAACGCTTTCAACTGCGTCGTGATATGTGCCAGAACACAGATCTGTGTGGGAATCTGCCATTCTTCCACAAAACCATACAGAGTTTCCAAACTGCGGATTACAGCCGGCAATGTGTCGTCGACCGGATTCAGGCCGATGACCGCATCTCCGACTCCATAGGAAAGGCCTTCGCGCAAGCTTGCCAAGATGCCTTCCGTATTGTCAGTGGGATGGTTCGGCTGCAGACGAGCCGCCAATTTTCCGGCCTGTCCGATGGTCGTATTGCAGTGTGCATGGTTGCGCATTTTGGATGCTCCCTGGACCAAGTCCAGGTTACTCATCAGTTTGGCAACCGCAGCCACCATTTCAGAGGACAGCCCGCGGCTCAGCCTGTGCAATTCTTCCGTGCCGGTTTCCAAACGCAGGATATATTCCCGCAATTCAGCTACCGACCAGTTTTTCACGGACCGGTAGACGGCTTCATTGATATCTGCGTCGATGATACGTGACACTTCGTCTTGCTCCAGCGGCACTACAGGGTTTTGCCGCAAGTCTTCCAGTGTCAGCTCCGACAATACCCTTTTGGCGGCAACCCTCTCTGCGGCGTTAATCGCCGCAATACCGGCCAGAATGTCGCCGGATTTGATTTCATTCGCTTTTGCCAGCACTTCCTTGATGCTGTTAAACACGAATGTTTGGCCGAATAGGCGTGTTTTCAGTTTCACGCGTTTCACAACCCTTCGCGCTGCTTTCACCCTTTTACCGGGCGAACACCAATGTTTTCACAATAACCGGCACTGCTTCCTCGTGGGCAAGCGGCCGGGCTATGTCGAGAAAATCTCCCAGTTTCAGATCGATGCCGTCCAAACATACCAATTCACTGCCAGGCATGAGTCGGAGCAAACTTTGTCCCAGTACTTTCGCAATGTCCTGCTGGGCAACCACTACACCGGGCACTGCGCCGATTGCCTGCATTTCAGCGGCCAATTGGCCGGCAATCTCTGTAATTGTCGAAAAATCAGTATCTGGCAATGGAGGAAGAATAAGAGCCACTGTCCGATACAAAGGAGATGGAAAATTGCGGGCTCCTGACACCCAGGTCCACTGCCCCGCATCATTTTTTTCCGGATACACGGCAGGAATATTGCGCAGGGGCAGGACGTGCGGACTGAGGGTAATCGTCGATCCGGAAACGTTCACCGTGTGTGCGCCGGCTCCTAAAACCGTCGCATGGATGGTTTCGCTTCCTTCATACACCTTCAGTTCGCGAAAAGCTCTTCCCTTCCGGTAGGCTTCCGCCAGCAAAGGCCCTACATCCCCATGCACCCACCACTCCAGATAACCAGGCTGGTAAATATACCGGGCGACTCCGCCGGAAAAAACGATTCCGTCCAGAGTACCGCCTGGAAGATCCCTGCTCATAACCAGCGGCATTTCTGCCTGGGAAACATTTTCGCCGAACAGGACCTTGTCAACGCACTGCACCATCCGGTCCAGACACTGCCGCAATCCTGTCAGTTCCTTTTCTGCCGATGCCGCAGGAAAAAGCGGTCTTCCGCACTCTTGTGCAAATTCACCGGCTATGATGCAGGCTGGCTCTGTAATATGCATCAGGCGGTGTGTAGTCGGGTCCACTTCAAATAACCGCCCGCCCACGTTTACACAAGCTGTTCCGATGCAGGCTCCCCGTTCGAATACCGCAATGTTCGAAGTTCCGCCACCGATGTCAATATTGGCAATGCGGGCATGCAGCTGTTTAGAAAGAGCTTCTGCGCCTGAGCCTTTTCCTGCTATGACGCTCTCAAGATCCGGTCCGGCAGTGGCAACGACAAAATCTCCTGCAACCTGGGCCAATGCATGGATAATCTCGGATGCATTCTCTTTTTTTGCCGCCTCTCCGGTAATGATGACTGCTCCGGTATCAATATCAGAAGCCTGGATTCCTGCAGCAAGATACTCCTGCTCCACAATGCGCCGCACTGCCGCACCGTCCACCCGCTGCCGGTCAACAAAGGGAGTAAAATGGATCTTCCCCATATACAAGACGCTCTTTCGGGTAATCTCCACTTTTGGCACTTGTGAGCCCGGCATCACATTGACCAGCGTCAACTTCGACAGAACCACCTGGGTTGTCGTCGTTCCAATATCAATTCCGACACTGGTCAGTACCGATTCCTTGCTCATTGCGGCAAAACAATCATGCCTTGCCGGCTTTGGCCGGCTTTTCTTCCACCGGAACCAGTTTCGGCAAAATTGACTCCAAGTCCGGATGCGGACGTGGAATCACATGGCAGCTCATCAGTTCTCCCACGCGGGAAGCAGCAGCGGCGCCAGCATCCACCGACGCTTTGACAGCGCCTACATCTCCACGGACCATGACGGTTACCAGTGCGCCACCCACTTTGACTTTGCCTATCAACGTAACATTTGCAGCTTTTACCATGGCGTCAGCCGCTTCAATCGCGCCGACAACCCCTTTGGTTTCCACCATTCCCAGGGCAATCAGGTTTTCTTTGTTTGTCATGCTGATTTTCTCCTTTCCAACACTATGTGGATTTCAAGTGGTTTGGTCTAGTCCAGCTCGTCTAAAACGTCGAATTCTTCTTCAAACGGCCTGATATTTTTATTCCCCCAGATGAAGTAATATACGATCGCCAGTCCATATACCAACGCTACCCACTGCAGCGCTTCACTGGATGCATACAGCAAACTGCCCAGGCAGAAAAGCGCAATGATGAAACTGATCGCTGGTACGATCGGGTAGGATACTTTGAAAGGCCTTTTCAGGTTTGGCTCTTTGCTTCGCAGAATAAACAGGCTCACCAGGCTGACGAGATACATGGCAACAGAACCAAATACCGAAATTGTGATAACAATATCTGTCAAGCCTGTGAGTGCTGCGCCCAGTCCGACCAGGCCCGGCAGAATCAGTGCCCATACCGGTGTATGATATTTCGGATGCACATAGGCCAGGAACTTCGGCAGATAGCCGGTACGGGCCATCGC
>CAZXCC010000146.1:0-7508 GCA_964638945.1 uncultured Veillonellaceae bacterium
CTTGGCGTCCCAGGAGGGAATCGAACCCCCGACCAACGGATTAGAAGTCCGTTGCTCTATCCCCTGAGCTACTGGGACACTGGTCTGCCCGTTTCTGACAAAAAAATGGAGCGGGTGAAGGGAATCGAACCCTCGTAATCAGCTTGGAAGGCTGACACTCTACCATTGAGTTACACCCGCATACTTTATGGTCGGAGCGGCAGGATTTGAACCTGCGACCCCCTGCTCCCAAGGCAGGTGCTCTACCAAACTGAGCCACGCCCCGCCGATGCAAAAACTATTTTACTATATGAATCTTACTAATGTCAAGCGAATTATCTTCCAATCAGCTTATGGGCTCTTGATCTAATTTCTTCCGGATCAACCTTAATCCTTGCAACATCAGTTTCAACAGCTACTTTTGCCACAGCGGCGGCTACAGCAGGCGCCACTCTCGGATCGAATGCATCAACCACAACAAAATCATCCCGCAACTCTTTCTCCGGAACCAGATCTGCAATGGCATATGCAGCTGCAAGTTTCATTTCTTCAGTAATCCGTCGAGCTCTCACATCAAGAGCCCCTCGGAAAATTCCAGGGAATACGGTGACATTGTTTGTCTGGTTCGGCGCATCAGAACGACCAGAGCCATAAACGCGGGCACCCGCTTCTTTCGCCTCAGAATACATGACCTCCGGCACAGGGTTTGCCATGCCGATAACGATAGAATCTTTTGCCATACTGCCAATAATCTCTTTGGTAAAGAGGCCCGGCCCTGATACTCCAATCAAAATGTCAGATCCTTTGGCAATCTCCACAAGATTGCCTGTTCGCTTCGCAAGGTTGCTATTTTGTGCGAGTTGGGCTTGAATTCGGTTCAAGCCAGGCATTCCGTCGTACAATGCACCTTGCACATCCACCATGATCAAATTTTTAGCCCCGGCACTCACCAACAGACGTCCGATGGCTGAGCCGGCAGCGCCAGCGCCATTTACAACAATCCGAGCACTAGAGAGATTTTTTTGCACCAGTTTCAAGCCGCCAAGAACCGTGGCCAAGGCAGCAATCGCAGTACCATGCTGATCATCATGAAATACCGGGATGTTCATCTGGTCTTTCAAAGCATCTTCAATGTCATAGCATTTCGGTGATGAAATATCTTCAAGATTTATGCCGCCAAAAGTCGGTTCCAGCAACTTCACAGTTTCAATGAATTTTTCAGGATCTTTCGTGTCAATGCAAATAGGTACTGCATCAACACCTCCAAATACTTTGAATAAAACGGCTTTTCCTTCCATCACAGGCATGGCAGCTCTCGGACCAATGTCACCAAGCCCCAGAACCCTTGTCCCGTCGGTAGCTATCGCCACCATATTGCCCCGACAGGTCAGCTCGAAGGAGCGATCCGGATCCACTTTGATGTCTTTGCAAGGTTCTGCCACACCGGGGGTATAGACAATGCTTAGTTCTTCCCTTGTTGTTAGCGACACCTTGGGACAAGTCGCCCAGGTACCTTGGTGTTTCAGCCGCAATTTTAACGCTTCTTCTCGGATATCCATCATGATCCCCCATCCTCGCATATTTTTCACATAGCAACAATTACCACGCAAACACTATGTCAGAATATTCTACATTCATCGCATATTCCCTGCATCATATGCAAATCAATCGAGAGACCAATCCAGCTTTTTCCGGTAAAACATCAATCACGCCGCAGGTTCTATTCTTGCCGCGTCTTGGTTCTGCTGCGCTGCCGGGGTTGAAGAACAAAATACCATTTTCGGTTTCATTCAGAGCCTGATGAGTATGTCCAAAGACCACTATATCCGCTTCATATCGATGCGCCCAGCTTTCCAACTCAGACAATCCTTGTTTCACAGCATTTCGGTGTCCATGTGTCAACCATATCCGATAACCGGATATTTCCACAAATTCATCAGGTTTTGCGTCCGTATGCCCATCACAGTTTCCTCGCACCGCGATTACCTTTTCGCCTGTCAATGCGGAAATCAGCAGAGAATCGCGAAAAAAATCTCCCGTGTGCAGCCAGACATCAGCGGTTCCAATGGCTGATACTGCCTGTCTGACAGCATTTGCATCACCATGGGTATCGCCCAGAATTCCGATGCGCATTCCAATCAGTCCAGTCTGTTGTTTAACAGCAATTTTTGTTTGAAGTTTCGCAACGCTTTTCCACGATGGCTGACAAGGTTTTTTTCTTCCAAAGTCATTTCAGACAGAGTTTTTCCATGTTCCGCCATAAAAAACAAAGGATCATACCCAAATCCACCAGCACCTCTTGCTTCTGTAAGGATAATCCCCTCGCAGACTCCATCAGCCAACAGCAAACTTCCATCGGGTCCAGCCATTGCCAAGACACTGCGAAAGCGGGCTGTTCTTTTCTCCTGTGGTATGCCGCCCAGTGCTTCCAATAATTTTTTATTGTTGTCAGCATCAGTAGCATTTTCACCAGAATAGCGTGCCGAATATACACCCGGTTCACCATCCAAGACATCCACTTCCAGTCCGGAATCATCAGCAAGGCAATATTCGCCGGTATACTTCGAATAATATTTTGCTTTGATTACCGCATTCTCCCTGAAAGTGCAACCAGTTTCCTCTGCGTCAGGTATGCCACCATCCGGAAGTCCAGAGACTTCAAATGGCAAATCTGCCAACACAGCCTGGATTTCTTTAATTTTTCCCGCATTGCGACTGCCCACAATCAATTTTTTCACAGTGTGTTTCCCACTTGGTTGGCCAGTGGCCCCAGAATATCTCTTTGTATCTGCATCAGCTGCTTGATGCCGCCTTCACCGAGACGAAGCAGTTCATCCAGTTCCTTGCGGCTGAATGGCGCTTTTTCGCCAGTACCCTGTACTTCAACAAAATCACCGGCTCCGGTCATAACAAGATTCATATCCACTATGGCAGAAGAATCTTCAAGATAGCAAAGGTCGAGCGCCGGCCCCTCCGGCAATACCCCCACACTTACAGCAGCCAGGAAATCCCGCACCGGAAAAGTGCGTGATTCGTCAAACCCCATCTTGGTCAGCGCATCAACCAATGCAACAAAAGCTCCTGTGATCGAAGCGGTACGAGTCCCACCATCTGCCTGGATTACATCACAATCAATCCAAATTGTTTTCTCACCCAACGCCTGGAGATCAACCACACTGCGAAGTGAACGTCCTATCAGGCGTTGTATTTCATGCGTTCGGCCGGTCAGTTTTCCTTTTGCCGCTTCCCGAGCATTACGAGTACCGGTAGAGCGGGGCAACAAGGAATATTCTGCAGTCACCCAGCCACTGCCGCTTCCCTTGAGAAAAGGCGGTACTTTTTCCTCCACACTGGCACTACATAAAACCCTTGTATCACCAAACTCAATCAATACCGATCCTTCAGCAAATTTCAGATAATTTCGCACCATGCTCACCGGACGCAAGGCATCTACCACTCGCCCGTCTACTCTCCGCATCATAACACTCTCTCCTTATTCTCGATAATTTTCTCCATTTGTTGCCTCGCATACAATGCACACCCAATCGCGCCGTTGATCTGGGGGTAGGCCGGAACAACAACCCGGCTGCCAACTTCTTCCCTCACCCAATGGGCAACTGCCGGACCCAATGCTACGCCACCGGTAAATACCACAATATCGCTCGGCAATGCCAACAACATTGGTTTGATCCGGCGAAATATCGAGTAATTCACTCCAGCAGCCAGAATAGGGATCGGCACACCCTCAACTATCCTGCCGATGAGCTCTGATTCCCCAAAAATGGCACATGTAGCTGATAATTCGACCGGATCGACAAAATGTCGGCTTAACTCATCGAGCGAAATATCAAGCACAGCCGCCATATTCTCCAAATATCGTCCGGTGCTTGCTGCACATTTGTCGTTTAAAAGGAAATCATCCATCCGGCCGGAACGCACCCGGATCACTTTGCTGTCCTGCCCACCAAGATCCAGCAACGTAAAATCAGTCAGCCCTGTTTGCCACAATGCGCCCAACATGTGGGCTTTCAACTCTGACAGTATCTCTGCTCCAACAATGTCCAGCGAGTTACGTCCATAGCCTGTTACAGCCATCGCCGTCGGATGGCAGGAAAGCAATGCGTCAATATTGATGGCAAATCCTGCCGGAGTATGTTCACCGCATTTTTTGTAAAACCGTGCGGTTTCAATCACTTTTTCTTCCCGAATTTCCTCTCCATCAAGCAAAACCAGCTTAACGGCACGGCTACCCAGATCTATGCCGCAGAACAATTTTCATCCCTCATTTCAGCATTTCGATAAATCCATCGATGCGCAAACGTGTTCTTGCATCCAATCTGCCCGGTTTATCTCCTTCGATAGTTAAAATCGGTAATTTTAGTTTTTCGCGCACGATAATATCCTCGATTTGCCTGTAGCAGAAACTTTGCACATAGTGGACAATGCCATCCAAACGGCGTTTCTCGATTTCGGACTGAATATCTTCAATTCGCCCAAAAATCCCGTGCGGATAAGTATATCGACGATATTGTTCTATTATATCAGGCTCATCATATGGCATGGCAAATTGGCGCTGAACTTCATTAAACACCACCCGTGCATCCATAGATTCTATATATGAATACAAGTCAGTGAAAATAGGCGGCACTCCAATATATCCCAAGCGCAGCGCTTCTTTCCTGGCAGAAACATTCTCAACATTCGCCAAATAATTATCGACATCTGCTTCAAATTGAATGACATCACTATTAAAGTCGCTGCAAGAGACTTGAAATAAGTGATTGTCCAAACCGCTCACCTTATTCTCCTGCCAGGTCAGTCTGTCTATTTCCGCCACCTTGCGGCGTACTCTGTCCAATTCTTTTTTTACTTTCAGTACATTATCCCATTGGGCCCCCAACGCATCCGCCATTTTTTGCATCTGCAGGAGTAGCAGGTCTGCATCCCTGTCGTACGGATAGGCGAATGGAATCACTTTTACTCCCGCCATTTGCCATGTTTCCATCAAGGCATGGGTATTGCTGCAATCTCCCTGAGTCACTGCCACAACGGCATCCACACAATCCGTGTTCACAACTGTGGAATACAGGCCTTTGATCCAACCGCAAATATTGCGCGGATAACCTGCGTCTTCGGCAGACTCCACTTTTCGAAGCGGTTCGGCACCGGTAATAAAGATATTATTTAAATCTACAGGTATATGCCCCGCTGCCAAAATAATTTCTACCGGTATCGTAGTTGTCATCCCAATACGCGCCATAATTTCAACTCCTAAAAAACTTGCGGATTATACGCAAAAAAGAAAAAAAGAGGATAGCCGACGCTATCCTCTGACTGCAGCTGCCGCCGCATAATTCTTGATGATGACGATTGGCGTCTGTTGATTGGCATTGCCAAAAGGGTTATCAATCAGTATCCGCGATAATTGTTTGGGGTCAAGCCCCTGGGTAACCCCCAACACAGCAGCACGTTTCAGATCGTTCACATCAGCTACTGCAGCGCCGTAGCACCCGAGCCGTTCCTTGATGCGTTCCGCGACCCTGACTGGATCTTTGGGACCGAAAACCAACATTTTATCAAAAGGCGGCATCGTCCCTGTGACATCATCAATCAGAGCAGCCTGTTCACCAGCCAGTTTATAAAACATACCGGAGTTGCCGAATACTTTTGCAATCCCGCCAATAATGAAAGCCACAATAACCCGCAAAGTTCCTCCTTCATCCATCGTCACCTGCATACCGCAGATACTTGAACAACTGGAGTCTCTGTGAATAAACCGGCTGAGAAGCCGAGCCCAAAATCCCGGATTCATCTCTTCAGGGCGCTTGTATCGTCCCTGTGTGATAGCTACCACACTTTCAGCGACTGAGACCACATCATCCGGCCCGATATTGCTGCCAGCATATTTTTCAATAACATCAACAATATCGTCTCTTTTGGTTACAATATGAGTTTTTACTGGCACCAGTGCCAATTTTTCCTCTCCCACGTTCATGCCTCCTACTTTTGCCCTGCGTCTTGCTGCATTGCTGCAGCAAATTCTTCTGCCGGCAATGTAAGCATTGTCTTTGCCAGATACCAATCGCCCCGACCAACTATCTGGTACATGATATTCAGGTGCAAATCCACCATCTGTTTCATAGCTTGGCGAATATCACCGTTTGTTGCATCAAAACGCAGTTTCACAATCGCAACATCGTTATCAATCTTCTCCATGGGAAATAGAGCCGCTTCCCAATATCCATCATCCCGTGGATTTGAAGCAATCGTCACTTTTGTCGTCAACTCCGCGGCGGAAAATTGCTCAAATGGCAACCAGGGTCTGGCAAACACATCCATCAAAGTCCCCTGTTGTGAGCCCCTATTTTTAAAAGGCAATCGAAAAGACAACACAACACTTTCCTGCGTTTCTTTTTCCAATACCAATGAAGATCTTTGCGACACATCAAAAAAGAATTCCGCATCTCCTTGCTTCCAGACAAACAAGGCCAGCGCTATTGCCAATACACCCAAAGCCGCTATAACATACCCGAAAAAAACCAACACTATGCCAAGCCTCCATTTTCAGCCTGCCGCACGGCTTCAATTCTGTCAAAATAGAGCTGCGGCAACCGGATAATCCGGCCTTTTATATCTGTAAATGCATTTCTCGTCTTACCTTCCGCCAATAAAGTTCCATCGCTGTCACGCCAAACTTTGTAAGCAAAACACAGTTTAACACGTGAAAATTCAACCAGTTCGGCCTCAATCCGAATCTGGTCATCAAAATACGCGGATTGGCGATATTTGCATTGAACATCCATTATGGGAAAAACAATACCTGCGGATATCAGTTCCGGCAACAGGACATTAGCCAACCGCAAATATTCAACACGTGCCATTTCAAACCAACGAAAGTAATTCGAATGATGGACCACACCCATCAGGTCGGTCTCCACAAATCGGACCCGGTCTTTTACTACGGCAATCATCAATTTACCCTTTCCTGGCAGAGGCAATATCTGTAATTCTGGAAGCCGCTTCTCTGATCAGGCTTACAAGCGGCCGGCTTTCCATACCGACAATCTCAAAATGGCCCTGATTCACAGGCACCAAAATTTTGCGAGCAGAAGATGTTGTCACCGCTTCCGCCATTGCAGGCGTTATTTCACCCATTAAAGCGTTTGTCATCACTATTCCAATCGGACCGGCAATAATATCAGCCTGACCAGCCATCACTCGTATGGCGTTTTCACCGGTCGCGCCTTTGGCAGCTCCCGCCTTCAGCATAGATTGAGTTGCCCAGGCGTTTGTACCGACACAGGCTATCTCCAAACCAACAGGAAGCTGTCCAGCAAGCTGAGAAACCAACTGAGTACCGATGCCGCCCCCCATACCGTCAATAACAAGCAACAGCATTATTGGTCCACCTCCCGCCCCGCATTAATCCCTGAAAAAAAAGCACGCTTACGCATGCACTGGTCATTTTTTTGGCGCGCCCGGCAGGAATCGAACCTGCGCACCCGGCTCCGGAGGCCGGCGCTCTATCC
>CAZXCC010000147.1:0-7433 GCA_964638945.1 uncultured Veillonellaceae bacterium
GGGATGCAATTTTAGTGGAACACTACAGCAATGCCAATCAACTGCTTCATATCCTTAAAGGCGAAGACGCTAGGAATATTTATTGGACCCTCTTGGAAAACCAATGGGTTACGGAACTGAGTCATGCCGCTTATCTGGGGAAAGAGCTTGCCAAAGCGGAAATGTCGATAAAGTTAGGCTTCAAGTATGTTCAGGACAAGGGATAGCAATTTAACAACGGTGAAGGATTGTTTTTTGCTTCCTACTGACACCGCATATTCTGGGTTCACTATGCTTCGGGTGCTGTCTACGCTGCTGATGGAAGATAGCAGCAATAGAATATTCCCCACCAATATTAAAGGAGAACAGTAGAATGGAATACACCGTATTGATTGTTGCTTGGTGCGTGTGGTGTTTGCTTCATAGCGCAATGATTTCATTGACTGTTACGGGCTATCTCAAGGAAAAGTTGGGGGAATACTATAAGTTCTATCGGATTTTTTACAATCTGTTTGCACTGGCAACGCTGATTCCACTCATTCTTTACGAGTCAACCTTACGGTCGCTGCCGATATTTCGCTGGGATGGGCTGTTCTTGATATTGCGGCTGATACTGATAGGAACAGCAGGGGGGCTTTTCCTAGCGGGTGTGTTGAAATTCGACATGCTACATTTTTTGGGAATCCGACAGATTCGATCAGGGAATTCCTATTCCGCTTTATCCATAACCAACAACATAGATACTTCGGGAATTCTCAGCATAATTCGTCATCCTTGGTACTCGGCAACCATCCTCCTTGTCTGGGCGGGGTCGGCGGAACTTTATGTTTCGTCATTTCTTGTGAATTGTATCCTCACAGTTTATATATTTATTGGGACCGTTCTGGAAGAACGAAAATTAATTGTAGAGTATGGGGATACGTATCGTGATTATAGGAAGAAGGTTTCCATGTTATTCCCATATAAGTGGTTTTGCTCTAAATTTTAGAGTGTTGAGTTAATTTATTGCGTTCGTGTCACCCAAGAAGAAGCGTAAGCTTATTTGAAGTTTCCGCTGTTTTTCATTTGATGGGCAGTATATATAAAAATGAGATATTGCAGATCGGGTAGGAGTTTTTAGCTGTATCCAGAAGCATGTATTGTTAACAACCTTGCATTAGGGTTCACTGTGAAGTGAATCGGAAAACTCCGTTATTCCTGAAAAAGGGGAGCATTGGCAGACATCTGAACATCGTTCCATGTGGATGAGAGGATGAGCAAAAGTGACTCTACAAAGAGAACAAATACTGAGCCAATTAAAAACTCAAATCAGAATCAACGGGCATATCATTGGTGTCGCAGTGGGAGCAGGAATCTCGGCAAAATATGCGATAAAAGGCGGAGCTGACACATTGCTTGCATTAAGTTCCGGCCGTTTTAGACAAATGGGTCTGACCTCCTTGGCCGGATGGCTGCCTTATGCAAATTCCAATGATATGGTCATGAAATTTGCTGCACAAGAAATCATTTCAGTTGCCAAGAATATTCCTGTCGTTTTTGGTTTGAATGCAACCGATCCGACTATAGAGTTGGATTCTTACATAGACTCCATTTCCGTGCAGGGTTTCTCAGGCATCAACAATTTTCCCACCGTGGGAATGCTTGACGGTCAATTTCGGGAAGCTCTTGAAGAAGAAGGGTTGTCTTTTGACAAAGAGATCAAGGCTGTTGAACTTGCCCATAAAAAAAACCTGTTCACAATCGCTTTCGTTTTTGATACACATCAGGCAAAGGCGATGCTGCTGGCCGGAGCAGACATCCTATGCGCTCATCTCGGCTTGACTAAAGGTGGTTATATTGGCGCGAAGAAAGTATTGTCGCTTCAGTCCGCCAAAGAGGTCGCCAATGGGATTTTTGCCGTCTGTGACGAAGTGAACCCGGATGCCATTAAAATGATTTATGGCGGACCTGTAAAAACTCCCGTCGATCTAAGTTTTATGTACAATAACACGAAAGCAGCCGGATATATTGGTGGATCGTCTTTTGAACGAATACCCTCGGAAGATGCAATCATGAGCACCACCCAGGCCTTTAAAGAAACAGGACATATTGAACAAAATCAACTTCTCCGAAAAATGATCGATGGCGTCAAGAAGCACTATGATTACATTGACTTTGTAAAAGAATATGTTTCCGTCAATTACATGCATGAAATTTTGTTTGCGGACCTTGCGAAGGTCGCCCATATCTCAAGGTCGCATCTAAGTGGTTTGTTTATGAAAGAGGTGGGTTGCACTTTCCCGGAATATCTGGTGCAATACAGGATCAATAAAGCGCAGGAAGTAATGAAAATTGGCAACATAAAATTTAAGGAAGTTGCCAGTATGGTCGGTTTTAATGACTACGCACATTTCAGTAAAACCTTCAAAAAAGCAACCGGTTATTCTCCGGAAGCCTATAAATTGCAACTAAAATTAGGCAAAGCCTAACTGCAGTGCCCCTCAGATATCAGTCTTTTTCAATTTGAAGAAGCGGCTGAAAACTGACGGGGCATTATTGTTGGTCAACCGAACATAAACACATAAACAAACGACAAATTCACATGCAAAAATATTCTGAAATATCATATAATTGCATCGAGAATTGAGCTTCCGATACAGCCTATTAAATTGCAAGGAGGTTTTATGATGGGAAAAGGGAAACGGTTTGTACATCCGCTGGAAGTGGAAACGCAAATGTTCGACTGGGGTATTTTAAAGTGGTTAAGTGAACCGAAGACAACCGGAGCCGAAAGATTTAGCGCCGGCATCGTCATCCTGGAGACTGGAAAAGGGCATTCTCTTCATAACCATCCGGGTGTTGAAGAAATTCTCTATTGCATTTCGGGAGAAGGCAAACAAGTTGTCGAGGGCGAATCACAGCCTCTTGTTCCCGGAATGCTGATTCACATTCCCCCGGGAGTCAACCATGAAACGTACAATACAGGATGCGAACAATTGAAACTTTTTGCAGTGTACAGTCCTCCTGGACCTGAAACCGAGTTCGCAACCTTCCCTGATTGCAAAGTTCTGCCGCCTGGGAAACTTCCGACGCGGTAAAAGAAAAAGCGGACTCTCCTTTCTGTGAAGGGCAGGGCCGCTTTCTATTTCACTTGCTTTTTCTGAACAGGCAACACAATTTGCTGTCTTACCATGACCCTTGCATAGTGAGCTCAAGGGGCTTAATAAGTCGATTTCCATAAGGAGAGGATTATGATGAAAACTGTTGCGATTGCCGGAACGTTTGATTCTAAGGGTCTTGAGTTTGGTTTTATTCAAGAGATTCTCCAGAGCCTGGGATTGAAAACTTTCATGATTCATACCGGAGTGTTTGAACCCAAACTGGCGGTCGATGTAACGAATGAAGAAATTGCCGGCATGGTAGGGGGCAATATCAAAGAGATTGCCGCGAACAGGGACAGAGCGGCCGCAACGGATGTGCTTTCCCGCGGACTGGAAATATTGTTGCCCCAGCTCTACGCCGCAGGGAAGTTTGACGGTATTATCTCCTGCGGAGGAAGTGGCGGAACATCGCTGGTTGCTCCCGGCATGAGAGCCCTGCCGATAGGGGTTCCGAAGGTCATCGTATCGACGGTGGCAGGCGGCGATGTATCCATGTATGTCGGCACAAGCGATATTTTCATGTATCCGTCAATCGTTGACGTAGCAGGACTCAACTCCATTTCGACGAAAATTTTCACTAATGCTGCCTTGGCTATTGCCGGCATGGTCAAGTTTGAAGTCAACAAAACGTTTGAGAAAAAGCCTCTGATAGCAGCATCGATGTTTGGCGTAACTACGCCTTGTGTCAACCAGGCGCGGGAGTATCTTGAAAAGCAGGGCTATGAGGTCTTGACTTTCCATGCCACAGGTACAGGCGGCAAAGCGATGGAAGGTTTGATCAGGGACGGATATATCGAAGGCGTCTTTGATATCACTACCACCGAATGGTGCGATGAACTGATGGGGGGCAACATGGCTGCCGGCGAGCAAAGGCTGGAAGCCGCAGCGCTGGGGGGCATACCCCAGGTGATTTCTGTCGGAGCGCTGGACATGGTCAATTTCGGACCCATTTCTTCCGTACCGGACAAATACACCGGACGAAATTTTTACAAGCACAATCCCACAGTGACCTTGATGCGAACGACAGTTGAGGAAAACAAAAAATTGGGAGTAGCTATTGCAGGAAAATTGAACTTATGCCGATCAAGGGCAGCGCTGTTCCTTCCGCTCAAAGGTGTTTCAATGATTGATGCACCGGGTCAGCCATTTTACGGACCGGAAGAAGATGCCACGCTATTTGCTGCTCTTCGGGAAAACATAACCAATCCATTGGTTGAAATCGTTGCTATGGAAGCACACATCAATGATATTGAGTTTTCGGATGCTGCTGCCAAGAAATTGGTTGAGTTAATAAAAGCAAAGAAAAAATAGGGGGCGAAGCTCTTGCAAACCAGAAGTGAGGTTTTGAAAAAACTGAAGGCTGAAATAACAGCCGGAAAAATCATCGTCGGGGCGGGCGCTGGCGCTGGAATATCAGCAAAAAGCGGCGAGGCCGGCGGTGTTGATCTGATTATCATTTACAATTCAGGTAAATATAGGATGGCGGGACGTGGTTCTCTGGCAGGATTGTTGTCTTATGGCGACGCCAATCAAATCGTAGTCGAAATGGGCAGAGAAGTTCTTCCAGTGGTGAAACATACGCCCGTATTGGCCGGTGTATGCGGAACAGATCCTTTCAGGATTATGGAAGTATTTCTCAAACAACTCAAGGAGCAGGGTTTTGCCGGCGTGCAGAATTTTCCTACCGTAGGATTGATCGATGGCGTTTTCCGGGCCAATCTCGAAGAAACCGGAATGGGCTATGATCTGGAAGTGGATATGATTCGAAAAGCCCATGAATTGGATATGGTGACTGCTCCGTATGTGTTTGATGTCGAACAGGCGAAAAAAATGGCCAAGGCCGGAGCGGATATCCTGGTTGCACACATGGGCCTGACTACAAAAGGAACCATTGGTGCTAAGACCGCTTTGACTCTTGATGATTGTGTGGGGAAAGTGCAGGCCATTTGCGATGCGGGTAAGGCAATCAATCCGGACATCATTGTTTTGTGTCACGGAGGGCCGATTGCTGAACCGGCAGATGCACAGTACATCATGTCGAACACAAAAAATGTGGAAGGTTTCTTTGGCGCTTCCAGTATTGAACGATTTGCGACGGAAGTGGGAATTAAGCAGCAGACTGAAGCTTTCAAGGCAGTGAAGATGTAGCAGATTTCAGTCTGACGGAAAAATATCGTTCCGTGACAAAAGCACACCTCGGCTTCCGCTGTAGCCAGAGACTCGCGCTTGCGTGAAAGAGAAAACCCCGCTTCATTTGAAGAGGGGTTTTCTCAACTGTCCGACCCACTTCATTTCGGGTTAGCGGGCCTGCACCGTAAAGGTGTCGGCTGCTTCACCAGCCACGGAAACGAAACTTCCAGCGGTTACGAAAATATCGCCGCTATCGACAACGCTATCATAAATCGGACTGCCAGACGGGTCAAACACGAGAATCCGCCCGTTGGCAGGTTTGGTAAAGTTGAGGACGGCGTCTTGGTCGAGTTTCAGCCATTCATTATACCCCTGGTTGCCTATGGTGAGGCTGGTCGCAACGCCGGAAAAGCTTTTGGCGGTCGCTGCCGAACTATAGAGAAAGCCGGAAAGCCAGATCCAGTGCCCACCACCCTGTTCAAAAAATCTGAGTTCGGTAAGGTCGCGCATATTGCCCACGGCGTAACTGGCGGTCGTCGGACCGGTAATTTTCTTGATGCCGCCAAAATCAACATAACCAGGGAGGGTAGAAATTCGCTGCGTAGGCATGACATACGGATACATGTTCTGCCATTCCTCGTACACCTTGGCGTTGCGGCGCAACCACAGACGGCCGTCAACGTCGGCGGCCAGTTCCTGCGGCGCAGTCAGGTTCGCCACTCGTTCAGCACTCACGCCGTCCATATTGAATTCTTCTCTATGGATGACCAGGTACTGGCGGCCGTCGATGGTCGTAAAGTAATACTTCCCGGAGGGAGCACAAAAATAACCTTGGTTGTATACCGCCGAAAAGGCCTTGACTCTTTCAGCGCCGTCCATGTAGTCGACGGTGAGGCCGTTCGTGGCCGGGTTTAGCATGACCTGCGCCAGCATGCCGCTGTACAGATAGTAGCCTTCGTAGACAGTAAGCTCTGGCGGGAATGGTTCCCCCTTCACCGGCGCCGTGACGGGAAGTGGTGTGAGTTTCATGATGTTTTTCCCGTCCAGATAAGTCTTGAGCAAGCCGTAGCCGAACATGGTCGCATCAGCTTTTGGATTAGTGAAGATGACGGCGACCGATATCCTTTTGTCCGGAACGGTGAACAGCATGGAACTGTATTGGCCGGTGCCGCCATTTTTGCCGAGGGCGTTAATACCTCTGGATTTTAGCCCGGGAATCTCGGCGAAGTCCCAGCCCAGACCAAAGCCCGGATTCGGGCCGCGAAGCTTGCCGGCAAATTCTGAATTCTGGACTTTTTTCATTTCGGCTAGGGCGGCCGGGGATAAAATGTGGTGGCCGGCTGGCGAAAAACTGTCGGCAAAGCGGCACAAGTCTTCGGCGGTCGTCGAAAGTCCGCCCGATCCAAGCAGTGATAGCGCTTCCAGCGGCAGAGCATGGCCGGATTCCGTATAATGCCTGGCAACGCGGAGATTCTTTTCCGGGCGCTCGGCAACGCCTGTACCGGTGTATTTTAGTGACAGCGGCGTGAATACCCGCTGTTGGAGAAAGTCGAGATAGCTCGAGCCAGAGACTTTGACAACGATCATTTCTGCGAGGGTAAATCCATCATTGCAGTAGGGAGAAAATTCTCCCGGCCGGTGCTTAAGATGGGATTGGGCGAGGATATCGAGCACGTCACGGTAAATATCCTTGCTGTATTGGTAGCCGAAGCTGTTCGGCCCGACGGTGCCGGGCAGACCGGAGGAATGATTGAGGAGCATACGCACGGTGATGTCTTTGTATCGTTCGTCCAGCATGGTAAACTCGGGCAAGTAGGTGGAAACCGGGGCATCGAGCCTGACTTTGCCATCATCGACCAACAGCATGATGGCGGTGGCTACGTAGACTTTACTGATCGAGCCCATGTTGAAAAGGGTATTTTTGTCGACAGGCAGGCTGTTTCGCCGGTCGGCCATGCCGAACCCTTCGGAATAGACGATGGAACCGTTGTCCATGATGGCGACGGTGGCGCTGTCGGCATGACCGGCTGTGATGGCCTTCCACACTTCGCTGCGGGAAAATGCCTTGGCGGCGTCAACGGCGGAGTTATCTGCGGCGACGCATACCGCCATCGGCAGGACCGCCAATATAGCGGTCAACAGCCATACTGTCAGAGTGTTGCCTTTCCCCATGATACAACCTCC
>CAZXCC010000148.1:0-7406 GCA_964638945.1 uncultured Veillonellaceae bacterium
CAAAGTCAACCAGGTCATGCACCTGCAAAACGTTTCCTGCAGAAAAAATCCCCTCCACATTGGTCTGATAGTTTTCGTCCACGATGGCTCCTTTCGTGCGATCGTCCAGCACCACGCCGCTGAGCTGGGACAGCTCATTTTCCGGTATCAACCCCACTGACAAAATCAGTGTGTCACAATCAACATCCTGTTCGGTTCCCGGAATGGGGCGAAAATCTTCGTCAACCTGCGATACGACAACTCCTGTAAGACGGGCTTTTCCTTTAATTTCGGTAATGGTATGGCTTAAATATAATGGAATGTCAAAATCATTCAGACATTGTTCAATGTTTCGCGGCAGGCCGCTAGGATATGGCTGCACTTCAAACACCGCCTTGACTCGGGCTCCTTCGAGTGTCAACCGCCGGGCCATGATCATTCCGATATCGCCAGAACCCAGAATGACGACTTCCTTCCCTACCATTTTGTTGTGGAGATTGATATAAGACTGGGCCACACCTGCATTGAATATTCCCGCAGGCCTTGTTCCCGGTATGCTTAGAGCTCCCCGCGTCCTTTCCCGGCACCCCATAGCCAGCACTACTGCTTTTGCCCGGTACTCGGTCAGCCCATTTTTCGACGCGGCAAGAACTTTTTTGTCCGAAGTTATGTCAATTACCGTTACATCGGTAACATACTCAATCCCCATTTCTTTCACCTGATCAATAAACCGCTGTGAATATTCCGGTCCGCTTAGATTTTTTTTAAAACGGGTCAGTCCGAACCCTTCGTGGATGCATTGCCGGAGAATGCCCCCCAATTGCTTTTCCCTTTCCAAAATGATGATATCTGCAATCCCCTGTTCACGTAAACGAACCGCTGCTGCAAGTCCTGCCGGTCCACCGCCGACAATCACTACATCCTTCTTCTCCATCGTTCTACTCCCGCACCTTTCCGGCAAACATCACAGAACCTGCACGGCCATAGATGATTTCTGTTTCTTTCTTGCCCAGTTCCTGTTGGATGATTTCCGCAATCCTTGTTTCGCAGTAACCGCCCTGACAGCGTCCCATCATAGCTCGCGTCCGGTATTTGATGCCCAAGACGGTATGAACTCCCAGACAATTATGCAGCGCAGCGAGGATTTCCGCTTTCGTTATCGTTTCGCAACGGCATATGATCTCTCCGTAATTTGGATCAGCAGCAATCAGCGCTTTTTTCGTTTCATTGCTTTGTTCGGCAAAACAACAGATCCCTTTTCGTTTCGGATTGAAATCAGATCGGAGAGTCAATGCTTCTGTCTCCTGCATCAAGGCAACGGCACGTCTCGCCAGAGGAAGCGCGCTGGTCAGCCCCGGTGATTCTATCCCCACCAGGTTGATTGCGAAAGGAGCCTCAGGACGCCGTTCCACCACAAAATCCAGCACCTGTTTTGTTTGCGCATCAATCCGTTTTGCCCGGATACCGGCAAAATTTCGGATGAAGTATTCACGTTTCGTGTGCTTGAACATTTTTTCACCGTCGGCAATCAGGCCTCTGATTGAGGATGCTGTGGCCGCATAATCGGTCAAGTCGTCCACCAAATCCGAATCCGGACCGATGAGAACATTTCCATCCACCGTTAGCGTTGCATGGGTGGCGAATCCGCCGGTAGGTCCCGGTGCGGGATATACAGGCATGTTCAGATGTTTTCCCGCTTTCTTGTCAAGAACGATATACTCTCCTTTAAAACCGCCAATCACATAACCATCAATGCCGAGCATCGAGGATATTGTTGCGGAATTCAGGCCAGCCGCATTTACAACCCAACGCGACTTGAATACGACACTATTTGTCGTTAGTTCCCAAACAACACCATTTCTGCGTATTGCAGTCACTTGCTGATCAAAAAAGAAATCCGTCCCATTTTGCCTGGCGTTCTCAGCCAGAGCGATTGTATAAACGAACGGATTCAGTATTCCCGAGCTTGGAGAATACATTGCAAATTCACCGCCGGCACTGGAGTCCAACTCTTCCAGCCTTCTCTTGTCGATGATTTCCAGTCCGGGAACGCCATTCGCCTCCCCAAGGGCTTTGTATTTGATCAGACTTTGCATGTCGCTGTCCGTAAAGCCGACGATGACCTTGCCCGTCCTTTTGAAAGGAACTTCAAGCTCAGATGCCACCCTGTCAAATTCCGCATTCCCCTCCACGCAGCACTGGGCTCTCAGTGAACCGGTCTTATATGTGAAGCCGGCATGAAGAACGCCAGAATTTCTGCCGCTTGACTCGCAACATACATCCAGTTCCTTTTCCAATACGCCGATTTTCAGTTTATAGCGGGATAATTCACGTGCAATGGCGCTTCCGACGACTCCGGCGCCAATAATCAGCACATCATAAATTTGATTCAATTTTCACGACCCCCGAAATTGATTGTTCGGCATTCATATATCAGGTAACAGGGGCCGGATTAAATACGCAAAGCGCATTATGCAGTTCCCATTTGTCAGCCCAGGTTTCTTTGCGGCCGCTGGCAACATCCAGGATCAACTGGAAAATTTCCTGCCCCACCTCTTCGATGGAGGCCTCGCCTGTGGCAATGCTCCCGGCATTGACATCGATCAGGTCCGGCCATTGCCTGGTAAGTTCGTTGCGGGTAGAGACCTTGATTACCGGCGCCATTGCCAATCCATAAGGGGTTCCGCGTCCTGTAGTGAAAACCTGCAGGTGCATACCGGAGGCCAGCTGCTCAGTGCCGCAGACAAAGTCGCTTGCCGGAGTCGCAGCAAAAATCAAACCTTTTTTTGTCGGCTTTTCTCCGGGCTTCAACACCTCCACAATCGCGCTGCTGCCAGATTTGGCGATGGAGCCAAGAGCTTTTTCCACGATATTGGCCAAGCCGCCTTTTTTATTGCCTGGAGTCGGGTTGGCGCTGCGATCGACTTCTCCCATATCCAAATAATGGTCGTACCATTTCATTTCACGGACAAGCGCTCGACCGACTTCCGCATCGATAGCCCGCGGGGTGAGCATATGGATTGCGTCTCGCACTTCTGTTACTTCAGAAAACAGCACGGTGGCTCCAGCCCGCACCAAAAGATCCGAGGCATAGCCAACGGCTGGATTGGCAGTGACGCCGGAAAAAGCATCGCTGCCTCCACACTGCAAACCGATGACCAATGCGGAAACCGGACAGGAAACCCGTCGACGGCGGTTCAGCCGGTCCAGCCGGTCTTCCGCCATGGACAGGATGGCGTTGATGATGCTGCTAAATCCTGGCTGGTCCTGTAATATCAGGACGTTTTCCTTATTATCGTCAGGCAGCAGCCTTTCTGGCAGGAGTTTTTCACAGCCAAGACCGACGATCATGACCTCGCCGCCCAAATTGGGATGCGTGACCAGGTTTCGCAGCGTCCGAATCGGTACAACTGCTTCAGGGGCGTTAATAGCCACTCCACAGCCGTAACTGTGGTTCAATGCTACCACGTCATCGACATTCGGGTACAGGGGCAGCAATTCCGCCTTGATTCTTTGCACCGCGTAATCGAGAACTCCTGCAACACATTGTACGCTGCTCGATATCCCAAGAATATTCTTGGTCCCGACTGTACCGTCTGCATTCGGATAACCGTCAAAAGTGAATCCTTCCAATGGTGCCAGAGGCTTTGAAACATTCGTCGCCAATGGTAATTCATCCAATGGAGGCGCCGGCGGCAATTCGACCAGTGACTCTTCAATCCAGCCTCCACGGCGAATAGGCTGTGCGGCAAGACCGATGCACTCTCCATATCGAATAATGGATTCTCCCTTTGCAAAATCAGTCAGGGCCACCTTATGACCCTGAGGAATGTCTTCCGAAAGAACCAGTCCGTCGGAAAACACGGTTCCGGCCGACAATCCGCCGGAATTTACAATGATGGCTACGTTATCGGAGGCATGGACTTTAATGTATAAAGGGATTATGTCGGACTTTCTTTTCGTCATGCTGCAGTCTCCTTCACGCTTCGGTTACTGTTATGATTCTCGGGAATCCTATATAAAGACGATAACAGAGTATGCATCAATTATGAACTTATGCAAATATTGTGCCAAATCGAATCCACTTCTTCCCCAGGATGAAGTTTTGAAACCGCACTGATGATTTTATACAATAAATTAATTTTTCTGACAACATATTGTATTATACGAATCCTATGTTAAAATATAAGTAAGTAATCACTTACTTAAGGTCATTGTAAGAAAGAAGGTGCTGATCGTGGATTTTGCACCCGGTTGCAGTAAAAAAGAATCTATATTGCAAGCAACGTATGAACTTGTTGTCGAGCACGGCCTGAACGAACTGACCACGGCCAAAATCGCCCGCCGCAGCGGTACCGCAGAAACAGTCATCTATCGTCATTTTGCTGGAAAACATGAAATTATTACTGAATTAATGCAACGCGTAGTTCATGATTTCCAGCAAAAAATTGATGCAATCCTATCCCAGAATTCCCCCCCTCTCGAAAAGCTGGAAAACATGACAGCTTTCCACCTCTCCTTCTTTCAGCAAACGCGGGGAGTATCCAGGGTTCTTTTTTCCGAACAGGTTCATTTGACCACTTATTCCGATCCCTTCAAACAGGTTGTCCGTTCCTTTGCCAAGGAGTATCGAAACGGAGTAAAAAGAATCATCACCGAAGGAATCAAATCCGGTCAGTTCTCGCCCGAATTGGACATAGAAATTGCCTCCATGAGTTACATTGGGATTATTTATCTCCTACTTCACGAATGGTCACTTGATGATTTTGCCTGGCCCATTGTTGATTCCAAAGACCGCATCATCAATCATTTCCGCACGATTTGGCAGAAACATTAATTTTTTTCAAAATAAGCACGAAGGAGTTGACTGACATGAAATGGTACCACAGCATCCGTTTTCGACTGATGATGATAATTGCCGCACTTCTCACAGGCACATTGCTTATTGTGTCAGGCACCAGCTTCTATTTTGCCCGGCAGTATCTGGCAAAAAGCATTGATGCCACAGAAGCGTCAGTCGCATCCGATACGGCTTTTCGCATCAAGGCCGACATGGAACAATTGATCATTCAATTGGATGACCTGGCAAGCATTGCCCGCCTGCAAAGCGGTGACAAAGCCCAGATTCTGCCTGCGATTCAGGAAGCGCATAAAAGAATCGGCAGGTTTGACAGTATCTTGTTCGCATCACCGGATGGAATGTCAATTAATGAAGTTAACGCTCCGATTAACATCGTTGAACGCGACTATTTCAAAGCTGTAATGAATACCAAAAAAGCTTTCGTCTCTGACGTCATCGTTTCCAAATTCAACAATAAGGCCAGTATCGTCCTGGCAGTACCCGTTCTGAAGAGCGGTCAGATTATTGGCGTTCTTGGCGGGGTATATTCCCTTGACCACCTCATTCCAACGGTCAAGGCCATCAAATACCGTGAAAAAGGCTATGGGTTCATCGTAGATGACAGCGGTATGTATCTGGCCCATCCCACCCGTCCGGAGCAAGTTGGACATGTCAATATGCGTACCGGCGAGATGAGTGCTGAACTGCAGCAGAAACTCGGATCCAGCACCAAACTTGATCCCCGTTTGATTGAAAAGTTCAAGGAAGTTGCCGACAAAGGAACACGTTCTCAGGTTTTCTACAAATCCACTGCCGGTATTGAACAGGCTGGTTCGCTGAACCCAATCAATCTTCCCGGAAATCAGCGTTGGGTGCTGGTACTCTCCACGACAGAAGAGGACGCCACCAGCGAATCTACAGCCCTGACACGAATTATCCTGATTCTCTCCTTCGTCTGTTTATTGTTGGCTCTCGGGGTAACCTTCTGGATCAGCCGTTCCTTCGTGCGGCCCATCGTGCGTGTCGCACAGGTCACCCAGGATATCGCTGAAGGAAATTTAAAAGAGATTCAAAAAACGATTCATGATAAAAGTGAATTCGGGCAACTATCCGATAATGTAATAACCATGAACAACAATCTACGCAACCTGGTCCGGCAGATTCAGTCCCAGGCGCAGCAAGTTGCGGCAGCAAGCGAACAGTTGACTGCAAGCGCCGATGAATCTGCCAATGCATCCAATCATGTCGCCGAAGCATCTGTCGATGTAACCGACCAGGTTCAGAAGCAGTTGCGTTCTGTGGAGTCAACGGCTTCTGTCGTTACCGAAATCTCCGCCAACATTGAAGAAGTATCCGCTACGGTGCAAAACATTGTGGTAGCTTCGGATGGTGCAGCAACCCTTGCTCAATCCGGCAGCAAAGATGTCAATGGCGCAGTGGCTGAAATCCGCAATATCGAAGTTGCTTCCAAAAAAACTGGTCAATTGGTCGGAAAATTGGGCGAAAGGTCCAAGCAAATCGGCAATTTTGTTGCCACTATCTCCGGCATAGCCAGTCAAACCAACCTGCTGGCCTTAAACGCAGCAATTGAAGCCGCCCGGGCTGGCGAGCAAGGTCGGGGATTCGCCGTGGTCGCTGAGGAAGTTCGAAAACTTGCCGAACAATCCCAGGAAGCCGCCAAGCAAATTTCCACTCTGATCGGGGAAGTCCAGCGCGATACGGACGAAGCCGTAAAAGGAGTGAATGAAGCAGAATCCCTGATCAAACATGGTACAGAAGTCGTCAGTAATGCCGGAGATACCTTCAATGCCATCGTAGAAAAAGTGCTGGCGGTATCTGAACAGATCCGTCAGACGTCGCAGGCTGTCGAACAAGTGGCAACCGGTAGTCAACAGATCGTATCTTCTGTGGACGAAATTGACCTAGCTGCCAAAAAGACCGCAGGCCAGGCGGAAAACATCTCGGCTGCAGCCCAGGAACAGTCGGCTTCTATGGAAGAAATCGCATCCTCCAGTCGCGCATTAGCCCAATTGGCGCAGGAAATGAACCTCGCCATCAGCAAATTCCATATTTGATATTCGAAGAATCACAAAAGGCAATATGAAAAATGATATGAAAACCGCTGGAAAATTCTTTTCCAGCGGTTTTCATATCATGCAAATGGATGCCATGAAACTTACAGCACGGGAGAACGGTGTACGGGATAGTTCTGCTCAAATCCATAGGCAATCTCAAAAAGAAGCTCCTCCTCCCATGGACGGCCAAGAAATTCAATCCCAATCGGTACACCAACAGGTGCCTCTTCCTCAGGAGCCGAAAATCCGCCGGGAACTACCATAGAAGGAAACCCGGTCACTGAGGCCAAAACGCCATTTCTTTCGAGCTGTTTTTCTCCAACCTTTGCGACCAAACGCCGTTGATGCGGAAACACCAGAGCGGATAAACCCTTTTCCGCCATAATTTTTAGCAGTGCATCCCTCAATTCGGTTTGTGCAGTCAGGCGCCGCGTATATTCGACACTATTCCGATTCAGCGAAACTGCCTGTCTGATATTGTCTCCGACTCCGGGATGAAACCGTCCAGATGC
>CAZXCC010000149.1:0-7298 GCA_964638945.1 uncultured Veillonellaceae bacterium
TCCGCTTGCGTTTTCAAGCCTATGGATGGCAGGTTCTGACAGTGCCGGACGGCAACGATCTTAACCTGATTGAGGAGGCAATTCGTATTGCGAGGGAAGACAAAGACCGACCGTCCCTGATTGCTGTCCGTACCCAGATCGGTTTTGGCAGCCCCAAGCAAGGAAGTGCTTCGGCCCACGGAGAACCGCTGGGAACTGAGGCTGCCGCTGCCACGAGGCAGACGCTGGCCTGGCCGCCGGAAGAGCGTTTCTATGTGCCGGAGGACGCAGCGGCACATTTCAGACAGACAGCGGAAAAAGGGAAGAATGCACAGTTGCAGTGGGAGCAGCTTTTTGACGAATACCGTACCCAGTATCCTGAACTGGCAAGTACATTCGAAAATGCCATGAACGGAGTTCTGCCTCATGGGTGGAGCGATGCGATAAAACCATTTGGTGATGGAGGGATGGCAACTCGGGAATCATCAGGCAAAGTCATGAATATGCTTGCTGCAGTTCTGCCCCAGCTGGTTGGCGGTTCAGCCGATCTGGCTCCATCGACGAAAACCTTGCTTGAAGGTGCGAGTGATTTCAGTGCGGCAAACCCTGCCGGACGGAATTTTCACTTTGGAATCAGGGAACATGCCATGGGTGCCATGCTCAACGGGTTGGCCCTGCATGGCGGGGTGATTCCCTATGGCGCGACTTTTTTTGTCTTTGCTGATTATTTGAGGCCTGCAATGAGACTGGCCGCATTGATGCAGACCCATTCCATATTTGTCTTCACGCATGACAGCATCGGTGTGGGAGAAGATGGACCAACCCACCAGCCGATAGAGCAGCTGGCAAGTTTGCGCGCCATCCCGGGTCTGACAGTCATTCGGCCTGCAGAGGCGAATGAGACGCGTGCCGCCTGGAAAATCGCCGTGGAGCGCAAAAAGCCGGTGGCATTGGTGTTGACCCGGCAAAAACTGACGACACTCGACGAAAACGAATATTCCATTCAAGCTGGCGTTCCCCACGGCGCATATGTATTAAAAGATGACAAAACAGGACAACCGCAGATCATATTGCTGGCGACAGGTTCTGAAGTGGAAATCTGTCTGAAAGCGTCCGAAATTTTGCATGAACAGGGAATCAAGGTCAGGCTTGTTTCGATGCCCTCCTGGGAATTGTTTGAGGAACAGCCGGAAAAATACCGCCATAGCGTTTTGCCGAAAGGGGTGCCTGTTCTGTCAGTAGAAGCAGGGATAACCATGGGATGGAGCAAATATACCGGAACTCGCGGCGCTTCACTGGGAATCGACCATTTTGGCGCCTCAGGACCTGGTCCGACCGTGATGGAAAAATTCGGCTTTACGGCGCAAAATGTAGCTGCCCGTGCGGCTTCCCTGATAAAATAAGAACCAGCGGGGCCAGTGCATGCAGAATTTGTCTGGAGGGGTATATTTTGACTGGAAAGTTTGTCATTATCGATGGTAGCAGTCTGATTCATCGGGCATTTTATGCACTGCCGACGATGACTACTTCCGGCGGACAATTTACCAACGCTGTTTTCGGCTTTACCAACATGCTGCTGAAGCTTGCCGCTGATTTAAAACCTGCGGGAATTGTAGTCGCCTTTGACAAAGGAAAATATACTTTTCGCAACGATGAATATGCGGAGTATAAAGCGCAAAGAAAACCTACTCCTTCTGAACTTTCGGAACAGTTCCCGGCCGCGCGTGAAGTGCTGGGTGCATTGGGAATCACGGTTCTCGAAATCGAAGGCTTTGAAGCAGATGATATTATAGGCACTCTGGCGGCAGGAATTTCCGACAAACATGAAGTCTTGATAGTCACAGGCGACAGAGACGCATTGCAGCTTGTCAACGAGCGGGTTCACGTATTGCTGACGAAAAAGGGAATTTCTGAATTTGAAGAAGTGGACCAGACGGTTCTGACGTTCCAATACGGCTTGACAGCAGGTCAAGTTATTGAAATGAAAGGACTAATGGGAGACGCTTCCGACAATATTCCCGGCGTACCCGGAGTCGGTGAAAAGACAGCAAAAAAACTGATTTCGGATTTCGGGTCCATCGAGGGAGTTTATGAAAATATTGAGAAAATTTCCGGCCAAAAATTAAAGGAAAAACTTCTCGAAAATAGGGAAATGGCGTATCTTTCCCGAAAATTGGCCACTATTGTCTGTGATGTTCCGGTTCCAATAGATGTTGACCAGTATTTGATTAAAACAGATATGGACAAAGTGCGGAAAATAGCCGAGAAATACGAGTTCCGCGCTTTGCCTGCCAAGGCGGCAATTTTGCTTTCATCTGACGCAATATCAGATGAATCTGCGGCAGGTTCGGTGAATAGCCTGCAGCGGGCTGAGCGCCTGGAAACAGAAGCAGATTTTGCGGCCTTTGCTGCAGAGGTAATAAAAAACGGCTGCTTGTTTTTTGTTGCCAAAGTGCAGGGAAAGGTTCCTGACTGCAGTTTTACGGGTGCTGGTGTGGCAAACGGGAACAGCAGTTATTTTGTGACAGCGCAATCGCAGGCATGGCAGGGATTTTTACGCGTATTGGCTGATCCGGCAGTCCGAAAAGTGACGCATGATGCAAAACCGGTATACAACGCGTGTCAAAATTGTGGACATGAGTTTGCGGGCTTGACTTTTGATTCGATGCTGGCCGCATATTTGCTGAATCCATCAGGTAATGAATACAAGATTGAACGGCTTGTGAACGATTTTACGAGTATCGTTTCCGTTGCTGCTCCGCCGAAAAAAGAAGACGATACGGATTATCTTGTCTGGGCTGCAGAATGTCTGCCTGAGATTTACCGTGTGCAGAGACAGGACCTGGACAGAATTGGAGCTTCAGACCTGCTGGCAGACATAGAACTTCCCCTGATTAAAGTGCTGTCGCTCATGGAACAGTATGGCGTGCAGGTTGACAGCACCGGTCTGGAGCGCATGGACCGCGAAATTGCGAAACGTATCCAGTTGTTGCTGCAAACTATTTATGAATCCGCTGGTGAATCGTTCAATGTCAATTCTACAAAACAGCTGGGGATTGTATTGTTTGAAAAGTTGGGGTTGCCTACAGGAAAAAAAACCAAAACAGGGTATTCCACCGACGCCGAAGTTCTGGAGAATTTAGCGGGTGCACATCCCATTGTGGACAGTTTGCTGGAATACAGAATGCTCACAAAACTGAAATCAACCTATCTTGATGGTTTGCGGCCCCTTATCTCGGAAAGGACCGGCAGGATCCACACCACTTTCAACCAGACGGTGACTGCAACGGGGAGACTGTCCAGCTCAGAACCCAATTTGCAGAATATCCCGGTGCGTACTGAACTGGGACGTCAGATCAGAAACCTTTTTGTTCCGGGCATCGGTTATGACTGGCTTGTTGCTGCGGATTATTCCCAGATAGAACTTAGGGTTTTGGCGCATCTGGCTGCTGACGAAGGCATGCTTGACTCATTTCGGATGAATGAAGACATTCATACCAGGACGGCTGCGGAAGTGTTTGGTGTTCCATTGGATGAAGTCACACCTGCTTTGCGTTCGCGGGCCAAGGCTGTCAACTTCGGCATTGTATATGGCATCAGTGACTATGGACTTTCTCAGGGCATTGGCGTGAACCGCAAGGAAGCAGCCGAATATATCGCCGGATATTTTTCCAGATATCCGGCGGTGCGCGATTATATTGACCGTACGGTTGCGGAAGCCAGAATGACAGGATATGTATGCACTTTGTTCGGCAGACGACGCTATTTGCCTGACATAAACAGCGCAAATTTCAACCTTCGGGCTTTTGCGGAGCGTACGGCAATGAATACGCCTGTTCAGGGGACAGCGGCGGACATTATCAAAAAGGCCATGCTTGATGTCCAGACGGCTTTGTTTTCTGGAAATTTCAAAAGCCGCATGCTGCTGCAGGTGCATGATGAACTGGTTTTGGAAGTGCCGGATTCTGAACTTGAACAAGTGAGCATATTGGTGAAAATGGCTATGGAGAATGCAGCTGTATTGTCTGTTCCTCTGTTGGTGGATGTGAAACATGGTTCGAATTGGGCCCAGACAAAGTGAGGAGACAAAGATATGCCTGAAATGCCGGAAGTGGAAACAATCCGACGAACATTGGAAGTATACGTTGTCGGCAAAATGATCAAGGCAGTCGACGTTCGTCTGTCACGACTGATCAAGTGGCCGACAGTGGAAGAATTTAAAGCGATTGCGACAGGGCGCATTATCCTCTCATTGGAACGCCGGGCCAAATATTTATTGTTTCATTTAAGTGATGGATGGGTCATGGTCGTTCATCTTCGAATGACAGGACGGCTTAATTACCAGGCTGACATAACACAGTCCAGCCAGTCTGCCAGGCTTGTGTTCTCTTTTATTGGCGGCGATGCGTTGGAGTATTTTGATACGCGAACATTCGGCACTTTATATTTGTTGCATGAAGATGAGCTGGATAGAATTTATGGCCTTTCGTCCTTGGGGCCAGAACCGTTGTCGCCGGCTTTTTCGGTGAAATACATGGTTGAGAAGCTGGCAAAACGGAAAGGAAAACTGAAATCTGTGCTGCTTGATCAGCGTTTTATCGGAGGGCTGGGAAACATTTATGTGGATGAAAGTCTGGCCATTTCCGGAATTCATCCCGAAACGGAAGCCGCAGCGCTTTCACTGGCAGATATTGAACGACTGCATTCAGCGATTAACAGTGTGATTGAAAAAGGCATCTGCAGCGGCGGGACAACCTTTCGCGATTACCGGGATGCGGAAGGAAACAGGGGAGCTTTCCAGGAATCGCTGTGCGTTTATGGGCGAAAAGGCCTGCCCTGCATTCATTGCGGGACAGAGATTGTAAGGATTGAAGTGGGTGGACGTGGAACACATTTTTGTCCACAATGCCAACAAAAATATGATACAGGGGAAAATTAAACGTATCGGCTTAACCGGCGGAATCGCTAGCGGTAAAAGTACGGTTAGTGATATGCTTGCGAAAATGGGAGCAGTGATTGTCGATACAGATAAAATTGCCAGGGAAGTTGTTCAACCGGGTTCGGAGGCTATGGCCGCAATTTGCCGCAAATTTGGCCCTGAAGTATCAGGACCGGATGGAGCCTTGCGGCGTGATGTATTGGCAAAAATCGTGTTTTCGGATTCTCAGGCACGTGAATGGCTGCAAGAATTATTGCACCCGATAATCAGGAACCGGGCGGAAGAGCTGGCGCAGCAAGCCGAACAAGCGGGATATGGTGTAGTGGTGTTTGATGTGCCGCTGCTTTTTGAATCAGGTTGGGACAAATATGTTGACGAAATCTGGACGGTGTATGTTTCCCCGACAACTCAGCGGAAACGTTTGGCCTTGCGGGATGCGTTAACCGAGCAGGAAATTTCGATGCGGCTGAATGCACAATGGTCGATTGCCGAGAAAGTAAAAAAATCGGATGTTGTCATCAATAACGAAGGTGATTTGACGACAACGCTGCGTCAGGTCGAAGCAGCCTGGCATGATATAATACTGACAGAATAAATAAACCGGGAGGCAGGGAAAGTCCTTTTGAAAAAGAAAACCATTGCGGCTGGGTTCTGTTTTCTCAGCCTGGTTCTGTTTTTTGTTGCCGGCTGTACAAACAAACAGGACAAGGCAGGACCGGAGAAGCAAACACCTGTGAGTGGCGGCAAAATTAATATAGGCAGCGCAGTGGAACCGGATACATGGAATCCTGTAGTAAGTGAACTGGCAGCTGCTCAGGAAGTAGGGCGCTTGATTTTTAGCGCTCTATTGCTGCAAACAGACAAAGGGGAATGGGTGCCTGATTTGGCTGCTTCAGTTCCTTCAGCGTCAAACGGAGGCATTTCTGCCGATGGACGTACTGTTACCTATCGTCTGAACCCGAATGCGAAATGGCAAGATGGGCAGAAGGTTACTTCACGGGATGTTAAGTTTACTTATGATTATATTATGCGGATGCGTGCCCGGGTTCCCTGGCGCGAAGGGTATGAAAAAATCCAGTCTGTCGATACGCCGGACGAATCTACCGTGGTATTGCGCTTTATTGAACCCTATGGGTTATACCCGCATTTGTTCTCGTTCATTCTGCCAAGCCACAGGGCGGCGGATTTTGCTGATATTTCCAGGATGAACTACAACCTGCTGCCAGTGGGGTCCGGTCCTTTTATTCTGAAGGACTGGCGACGCGGCGATTCCCTGGTGTTCGAGGCGAACCCGGGATATCATCGAGGCCGACCGGTGCTGGATTCTATTGTCTATAAAATTGTGACCGACAGACAGATTGTGTTGAGCCAGCTAAAAATCGGAGAAGTGGATATTGTCAACAACATCGGGTTTGATCAACTCGACCAGGTTCGTGCAATGACCGGCGTAAATACATTTGTGACACGGAGTACGATATTAGAACATCTGGATTTTAATATGGACAATCCCCTGTTTGCAGATATGAGGGTTAGAATGTCAATTGCTGCAGCAATCGACAGAACGGCAATCATTGAAAAAACATTGAAAAATGCAGGATTTCCTGCTGTGACAGATATCAATCCAAGCTCATGGGCTTACGCCCAAGGCATAAAACCAATAGCTGTCAATCTTCTGCAGAGCAAGGAAATGCTGACGGCATCGGGTTGGCAACAGGGTTCTGACGGAGTATGGATCCGGCAGGGGCGGCGTCTTAGTTTTACGGTACTCGTGCCTTTGGGAGACAAACCAAGGGAAGCGGCAATCAATGTCTTGGCAAGTCAGTTGCGTGAGGCTGGAATTGAGATGCGTGTGCAGATGGTGGATCGCAAAATGTTTTTTGAAGATATCTTGCCGAATCGTCGCTTTGAGACCGCCATATTTGCATGGGTGAACGGGACCGAGCCGAATAGTTATGATTTATGGCATTCACGGCGAATTCCAACTCCGGAAAATAGACGTGCCGGCAAGAATTACGCGGGGTGGCGCTCGCAGGAAGTTGATTCGTTGCTCGAGAGCACCCGGAATATTGCTGCAATGGAGGTTTGCCGTTTGGCTTATGTGAGGCTGCAGGAGCTCGCTGCTTCTGAAGTGCCTTCTGTTCCTCTGTATTACAGGGCGGAAGTCGCTGCTGCAAAGCGGAATGTGAGCAACTTTAAGCCGAATGTCTTCGGTGGTAATCTTTGGAACTCCTGGGAATGGGGAATCCGTTAAAACAAACCTGCGAAAAAGCCTGAATAAGGCTATTGACGTGAATACCTGCGTGTGGTAATATATCTCTTGTCAGCAAAATGTGCGGTCGTGGCGGAACGGCAGACGCGCTAGCCTCAGGAGCTAGTGGGG